>CAMFIG010000009.1 GCA_945952445.1 uncultured Chlamydiae bacterium | reverse complement strand
GACAAGATGGTATCACGGCTTGGCGTGCAGTAAAACCTTAAGTTGACAGCATTGAATGAACAGCTGGATCTAGTGAACAGTTAAGAATTCAAAGTCACTAAAAATCAGTTGCTTTATCGGCTTTAGATCACTTTCTTGCCAAGGACGTAAAATCAATCGTTTTTTCCTAATTGTTATGAAGAACCTCATACTTCAACTGTACTAATCCGCTTGGGTAAGATTGGGTAGAGATTAAGCGGCAATTATGTTCTCGATTCATGGTGCTAAAAAGAGGAATGCCAGAACCTAAAACCATAGTGATTATAGATATGGTGATATCATCGACTAATCCTGCCTCTAAAAATCTAGAGACTGTGATGCCTCCATCAATCCATATGTGTTTAATATTTTCAGCATGCAATTTAGCTAGTAATTCGGTTAGTTGCCCAGAAAACAGTTCAGCTTCTTTTCTGACTTTAGGTAGCGTGTTGCTCAGAACGATGACTCTTTTGTCTTTGTATGCCCACTCATCAAAACCAGCAACGACGTCATAAGTATTTCTGCCCATGACCACTGCGTCAATGGTGCTTGTAAATGTCTTAAATCCATAGTCTTCATCACCTGTATGACCATAATGTAGCCAATCGAGATTGCCATCTTTACGAGCAATATAGCCATCAATGCTGCTTGCTATGTAGATGGAAACTTTTGGGCGTGGAAATTGCTTTGCTACGGATTTTTCCATTTATATTCCTTTGCCGTGATTTTACTTTTCTAATTCCTCAGCAGAAACACCATAGATATAGAATGGAAACTCACACGCTGCTTTAAAGCCCATCTTCGTAAAAAGCCCCCAAGCCATGCCTTTAGGCATTAAAATAGCCATCACTTGGTTATGGTTCCGCTTCTTTGCTTCAACGAGTGCTGCATGAACAAGTGCGCCACCGATACCGTGTTTACGGTGCTCTGGTAGGGTTGCCAAGTTCCAAATTCCAGCTGAAGATGGAGCCACTGAAAGAGTAGCAGTTCCGACGGGAACTCCATTCAGGTAAGCCATAAAATGAACCTGTTCATTTTTTTTCATTACCGAATCATTCAAAGCTAGCCATTGTTCTGTTGCTTTGGGGCTCATAGCAAAGGCATTCGCTGCGAGATTTGTAAAAGATTCAAGCTCCGAATCTGACTGAACAATCTTAATTTTTAAATCAGAGGATGATGCAGGCTTAGAAGGAAGTCCTTGGGAAATATCAAGAACAATACCAGTAAGAATTCCTCCGAATTTGAAGCCTTTTGTTTCTAAAATTTTAGCTGACGACCACCACATGAAGGGAAGATTTTTAGAAGAGAAATATTCAATGGCTGTATCGATTTCTTTTTCTGTTGGAATGCGCTCTCCATTCTTTTCCATGACTCCGTTGCCACAGACATAATCCATTCCCCAAGCGTATAGGCAATTTTGGTCTGTTTCTCTAAAATCGGCTTCAGGAAGTGGACTGCAAACAGAACCTGAGCGAAAAGCATCAAATCTTCCTTGAATCACTGATTGTAAAAGAGCATTTTCTTTGCTATCGACTCCAATGTAAACCTCTACTTCCTTAGGCGAGCCTAACACGAATTTATTCCCATAGAGTTCAAAATCGCTGGCATATGTGCGTTCTAAGCTGGGTTGCTGCCAAATGTTACCCCAAGTTTCAATCAAGGCTTTAGGATGCTCTCCAATTGCGCGAAAGACGGCATAAGAACTTGCTGGAATGGTTTTTGCCACCATTCCTTGAGGAATTGTATCGATGGAACTGACGGGGCAACCGATGACTACCGAATAGGGTTGAGTGTAGTCGCCTTCATAGTCACAATATAGGGCGATGACTTCATTGGAAGTCTTGTTGGGAATTCGGCTTATAATGTCTTCACCGTAAAATCTTTCCCACAGTTTAGGAATGTCTTGGGGTCCTGCTTCTGGTTCATTAGATGTTCGGCAATCGATTCCGATTACTAGTATAGCGGGTTTCTGTACAACCTCATAGCTTCCCATCTTATTCTCTTCTGTAGAATTTGTTTTGTCACTGATATGAGACGCGTTTTGACCTAGAAGTGAACTGCTTACAAGTGCTGTTGCGATGGGTAAGATTGTAAACGGGGTTCTCATGTGACTCCTCAAGTTAAAATATTGAGAGTAATTTATAGCATAATCCACCATCTTTTTCACTCTATTTCAGCAGGAATCAAGCAGAGTTAAACAGGAGTGTATAGTAAATATCGCAAAAGAGGTGGCAAGCGGTGCAAAATCCGGTCTGATTGGCGGATGCAATCCGGAGCATCGAACAGTAGATTTAATTTTAATTCATTGAGAGGTAAGCCACTGGTTTGACCAGTGGACTCATAAGGCTTGGCCTAAAGATTTGGTGCGATATAAGAAGACGACGATGTTGTATTTTCTTTGTTGGTCTGACGGACTAACAAAGGAAAAATTATGGAAACAACAACGTCGTCGTACGAAAATTTAGCTCATTCTAAATGGGATTGTAAATATCATATCGTCTTTATCCCAAAGGGGAGAAAGAAAGTGCTGTACGGGAAAATTCGGCAATTTTTAGGTCCAAAATTTCACGAATTGGCAGGGGAAAGAGAATCCAAAATTTTGGAAGGGCACATGGTCCAAGATCATGTGCATATGTTGATCAAAATTCCGCATAAATATTCTGTATCTGAAGTAGTAGGATACATAAAGGGGAAAAGCGCCATTGCTGTTGCTCGGCAATTCGGAGGGAAACAGAGGAATTTTAATGGAGAAAGTCTATGGGCTCGTGGTTATGCAGCGTCGACTGTAGGATTTAACGAGGCTGAAATTAGGTCTTATATCAAGCACCAGGAACAACTTGATGCACAGGAAGGGTCTGTAGAACAGGGGTCGTTTTAATAAATAGACGCCTGTGAGGCGTTCCAATCCGTCAGACCATGGTTGGCAGCCCTAGGGGCTGCTCACAGACATTCAAGCCCCTCGCTTTGCGAGGGCGTCCTGACTTTTGTGACCAAAATAACATTGTGCCCCCATGGGATCTGAGAGATAGGAAGCTCTTCAAATTGTTTCACGGTCTGTGAGACTTTTTCGTAAGATAGGTAAAATGCCCTCATTTTGAACAGGTTAGAGCGTGAAAACCCACTAACTCCTGGAAATTCTTTTTGCAGCTCGTTTCCCAATGATTCAATATCTCTAGAGCCCCATTTTTGGGCCTGTTGTATTTCAAAAATTATTTTACCAATCTCCCAGTACAGTTTGATCAATCGCTGGTTTACTGTAATGGCCGCACTGAGCCTTGCGTTTTGAATCTTTTGTTTCAATTCCGAAAAAACTTCAGCAAAGCCTCGAGGAATTGAGATTGCAGAGGGAGGTTTAGCTGTTGCAGGAGATCGTTTTTTCGTCATATAAAAACACTCGTACACGCATTTGCGTTGTGATAGAACCTTAGAGTTTAGGTGATTTCAAGAATTTTGATCTATTGCGATCTTGAGAGATTTGTGGTGGCGTTTTGCATTTCAGTGGTTCGCCAATGGCAACCCCGAAGAACCCTGAAGCTAAAAACTTCGGGGTGAGATTTTTGAAACTTTTGGAAATAGGTTTATGGTCGCTGATTCGGATACGCACTCGATAATGAGGTGTACCGTCTTTCAGAGTCAATCGGTCAATACCAGGGGGCAGGTTCGTGGCGTCTTCTTGTGTCCGTTCTTTCAAAGAGTTAGCCATGCGATTGTTTGCCCTCGGATGAGATGTAGGCTTTTGTGGTTTAGTGGTCATCAGAGAGTAGCAAACATTTTAGTGAGAGCCAATTGATTTCTTATGTTGCTGATAATCAGCGAGATAAAATGTGGGGCAGGTAGGACTTGAACCCACGACCAACGGATTATGAGTCCGCTGCTCTAACCGCCTGAGCTACTGCCCCTTTGATAATATGAGAGCATCATACCAGCAGATGCTTGGGGGATCAAGGCTTTTTTCGGAATAGGTTACAGTTGCCTTTATGTCTTGTTTTTGTCAAAAAATAGATATGGGGATTTTTTGAAGGGAGGGGGCTGTGATGCTGTCAATTCGACATGTAGTCATTGCAATGATTGGTGGGATCTGTGCAGGATTATTTTTCGGACCATACTGTAAAATCTTAAATCCAATTAGCGAAATCTATTTTATGTTGTTGCAGATGGTTGTCCTTCCTTATATCCCCTCTCTTTTAATGCATGGAATTGGCTCTCTTTCATTTCTTACGGCAAAAAAGCTTTTGCAGAGAAGTTGGTTTATTTTCTTGCTTTTATGGGGATCTGCTTTATTGCTTGTTTATTTTTTTTCTATGCTGATTCCTTTGCCTACTTCTTTTTTTTCTGATTCAGGAGGGGCGAGGGGACATGAGATTGCTGAAAATATACTCTCATATTTAGTGCCTAAGAATTTTTTTTATGACCTGGCAAATAATATCGTACCGGCTATTGCTCTATTTGGACTCATAGCAGGGATCTCGTTAATTTGGATTCAGCATAAACATGCATTTTTAGAAGTGCTCAATACGATTAATGGGGGGATTGAAAAAATTCTCTATTGGCTCGCTAAATGTGCTCCTATCGTGATTTTTACCCACTTAGCGGATGTAGCTGGCTCATTTCGAGTCGAAAATCTCGATAAGATCGAGTTCTATGTCCTAATCATTGCAATAGGCTCTTTGTTTTTTACTTTTGTGCTGTTTCCGATTCTTTTAATGAGCTTAACTCATATGAAATATCGGGAAATTTTAGAAGAAATCAAAGAGGTATGCTTAATCCCTTTTATTGTTTCATACCCGACAATCGCTTTTCCGTTTTTGCTGAAAACCATCCGCCGGTTTTTTCAAAAGCATAAATTATATACCCATACTACAGCTCTTAGCACCCAGGCGATTTTACCCCTGTCTTTTACTTTTGGCCAAGTCGGCAACATTTTTATGATTTTGACTGTAAGTTTTCTGGCTTTTTATACAAGGCATCATTTGAATGCTACGGATTCGGTATTGCTGCCTCTTTTATCTCTTCCTATGTCTTTTGGTACGATTTTTTCTTCCATTTCAGCTCTGCAGTTTTTGTTGAAAATTTTGCATTTTCCGGATTTGGCTTTTTCGTTTTTTCAAGAGACTTCTACGTTGACTCTGAATTTTCAGGTCCTTGTCAGTGTGAGTTCTATTCTTACGATGACCTTGCTTATTCTGCATGCGCATTATGGCACTTTGAAGGTTCAAGTAAAGAGGTTGGGCACATCTTTGTTTCTTTGTTTTCTTGGTGTGTTTTTTTGTGTGTGGATGATACGACCTTATATTCATTTCCCTGATAATTTTACCGATCTATACACTCGTCTTACAATGGAGGAGTCAATAGGAAAACCTCTTTCTGTCAAAGTATATAAAGAACGCAATGAGGTGCCGGCTGATCCCTATGTAGATCTTCCTAGTTTTGCTAGGATCCTGAAAAGAGAAACTTTGAGAGTTGGGTATTTCGGAGGGGACATTCCATTTTGTTATTGGAATGAATATGGGGAGTTAGTCGGCCATGATGTGGCATTTGCATATGAACTTGCCAAAGATCTTAATTGTCGACTGGAGTTTATCCCTGTGCCGGAAGATACTTCCTTAATAGGACAAGATCTGGACCGAGGTTTTTATGATATTGTCATGTCAGCATTGATTATGACTGAAAAACGGTTAGAGACGATGACATTCGTGAAGCCTTATATGGAGTTGGACAATGTATTGATCGTTCCTTTTAAGGAAAAAGATACGTTTAAAGATTTGGGGATTGTAGAGAGCACCCAAGGCCTTACTATAGGAGGCATCGGGGCATATTATGATACGATTGTTAAGAATTTTCCCCTTGCTCATGCTGAGCACTTGCAAGATCTAACGCCGCTTCTTGAAGGGAAAATTGATGCGGTAGTTTGGTCTTCTCTTGCTAGCTTTATCTGGAGCTTATCGCATTCTAACTTTGCTGTGATCCAGTATAGCGATGCTCTAGGAAAAAGATACCTTTCTTATGGAATAGGAAGAAATGCTCTTGAGTGGTTGAATTTCTTGGAGGGGTGGCTGATTTTAAAGGAGCAATCAGGTTTTACAAAAGCGCAATATAACTATTGGATTCTTGGCATTTCTCCAACAGCGCCTCCTCCAAGATGGTCTGTTTTAGGAAGTGTAATGAAGCATTTTAAGTCTTAAGTCTCTTTCGTTTTTGCCATAGAATGGCAGCGATTACAACCAGGGCTCCAACAGCGCTTAGAATGAAAGGGAATCGGATTGTATTTTGAAATTTGTATGCTAGGTGGCCTAAGTAGATAAGGATGCCTAGTACGCCAAAAACCATAAGAACAGTTCTTTTAAGCTGGACAGATAAGAGCATCATACCAAGATTGATCCCTCCATACACAAACCATTTTAGTTTGTACTCTATAATCAGGAACAGCAAAGAACTCCAAAAAGCCAAAGTCCCAAATAAATATCCCCAAAAACCAAAATCCGTACGGCCTTTTCTATCCATCCAATAACCATATAGAATAGAAAAGAAACCAAAAATTACAGACGCCCAAGCTTGTAGGGTGGTAGGTTCTTTTGTGATTTCTTTTGGAATACACGCGATGATATCTATAACAGAAAATAAAAGGCAGCTGAGAATCGGCACGATGAGCAAAGGAAAGCGGACAAAACGAAGAGCAGTAAGACCGACGAGTAAGGTCGAAGCTTCCATCAAAAGCCAGCCTCTATTGTCGGTAGTATAAGACATGTACTTGGACATATCATTGCAAGACCATAAGTGAAAGTGTTTTTCTAGTCCAAATACAGCTAGTGGGGTCATACAGACTCCTGCTAGAGTCAGGAGTCCGCCTGCTATTTTTAAAGAGGTTTTCTTCCAGAGCAGATATCCGATAGTAAAAAAGATGGTGGCATAGGAGAGTGCGATTAGAAACAGTCCTATTCCTCCAAACCAATCCCAGCCCAAGCTCATGAAAGTCGTCATAGCTGAGATGACAAAAAAAGCTCCTAGATAGTACATCAATAGACAGATTCGAGAGCTTTTTTCAAGAAGTCGTTTTCTTAAGCTTTCCCAGAGAATGTCTGCTTGGCCGGTAGAGAGAAGCCCCTCTTTTTCAGCTAAATAGAGATCTTCTTTTTTGATTTTGATTTGCGCGGTACTTTTTTCTTTATTTTCCATAGAAAGCTCCCATGTAAAAAAATAAAATAAAATGGGAGCATAAAAAAAATCTATCAAAAAAAGCTTAAGCGATGACAGAAAAAGGTTTGGGCAGCTCTCCTATTAAAGTCTGGTGGCTATAGCTGTGGACTTTTACCTTTTGTAGAGTGCCAATCAACTGATCGCTTCCGGAGAACACCACATTTTTCCAACAGCGGGTTCTGCCTTTTAGCTGAGTTTCGTCTTTGTTTCTTCTCTCTACAAGGACTTCTACCTCTGTGCCCAGCAAGGCTTGCCTTTCTTCTGCGCAGATCTGGTTGTGTAGAGAAAGGAGTCTTTGTAGACGGTCTTGTTTAACCTCTTCTGAGATATCATCCTTCCAGCGGAACGCTGGTGTTCCTTTTCTTGGGCTATATGCAAAGATGAAAGCGACGGAATAGCGGATTTGTTCGAATGCTTGGTATGTTTCAAGGAATTCCTCTTCTGTTTCGGTTGGGAATCCCACAATAATGTCTGTTCCTAAAGTGACGTCAGGAACTATTTCTCGCAAAAGAGCCACCTTTTCCATGTATTGTTCTTTTGTATAGATCCGGTGCATTTTTTTTAAGATGCGATTGGAACCTGCTTGGAGGGGGAAATGGACGAATTCGCAAGCTGAAGGAAGGTCTCGGATTGCTTCCATGAGGTTTACCGTAATGTCAACTGGGTGGCTTGTCATAAAACGGACTCTCTCAAGCCCGGGGATTTTATCGAGCCGGTAGAGCAGATCGTGGAATAAGCAGTTCCATTCTGGCTTGTCTTTTCCGTAGCTGTTGACATTTTGGCCGAGAAGAGTGATTTCCTTATACCCCTTATCAACAAGCATGCGGCACTCTTCTTCGATGCTTTCGGGAGGTCTCGACACTTCTTGTCCTCGCGTATAGGGGACTACGCAGTATGTGCAATATTTATCGCATCCTCGGATGATCGATACATAAGCTTTTACCGGATCATCTCTTTTGGCTACGAGATAATTGAGGTTTTCTTCAAATTGGTCTTCCGTACGGATTGTTTGCTTGCCGGAGGAGAGAACCTCGTCGAGAACTTGGTTTAGATCGGTAATATTGTTTGTTCCTAAAATAAAATCTATATGAGGGAGCTTCCGAAATAGAGAGTCTTTTTTAGCCATGGCCATGCAGCCTGTCACTCCAATCAAGGAACGCTTACTTCGGGCTCTTCCTAGCTGGCCTAGCTTGCCCATGACCTTTCTTTCAGCGAGGTCCCGGATGGAGCAAGTGTTGAAAATCAGCAGGTCTGCATCTTGTTCCTCTTCAGTACGGGTTAATCCCCGTTTTTCTAGCTGACCTACCATAATTTCGGTGTCAAGTTCATTCATTTGACATCCGTATGTTCGAATAAAGAAAGTCTGTAAAGGGCGCATAGGCAATAAAATTTTATGTTGTTAAAAAGTTTAGACAAGGAGTGTATAGGATTTGAGATCTCATTGGCAAGAAAAACAAGAGTGGCGAAAAAAGAATCGGAAAAGTATTCTCTTTCCCTTGAATGCGAAGGAACTGTTCGGGGTATCCCGATTTTCCTTTTGCAAAAAGGTTAAAAAAGATATATTTGCAACCAATCGTATTGCGTAATGGTCTAATAGCCAAGAAAGCATATTTGCAGGAGCTTGGTTAGCAAAGACTGAAATGAATATAAAGTAACGTATTATTGAAGGCTCGATCCATGACCCAACCAAAGAAGAAAAATACAACGATTCTTCTCTCAAAAGAAGAAGCTCAGGCGACAAAAAAGTGGTTTGTGCTGGATGCTTCAGGGAAGACCCTTGGACGCTTTGCTACAGAGGTAGCTAAAATTCTTAGAGGGAAACACAGACCTAATTTTACATCTCACGTAGACACGGGGGATGGAGTAATTGTGATCAATGCTTCCAAAATTAAGGTAACTGGAGCGAAAGAAGCGCAAAAAATTTACCGCTACCACACTGGAGCTATGAGCGGAATGCGAGAGATTCCTTATCGCGTCATGCAAGCTCGTAAGCCAGACTATATCATCCGCCATGCTGTCAAGGGAATGATGCCTAAGACTCGCCTCAGTGAAGCGCAGATGAAGAAATTGCGCATTTATGCTGATGACCAGCATGAGATGCAAGCTCAACAGCCTATTGTGGCTCAAGTTTAACCCTTAATGGATGCTGAAATAGATTATGGAACATGAAAAAATTGGTATAGGAAGAAGAAAAACTGCAGTAGCCTCTGTCCGTCTAAGACCGGGAACTGGAAAGGTAAGCGTCAATGGAAGAGAATTTGACCGCTATTTCCCTAGTGAGCTTCATAGAGATACAATTCTTTCTCCTTTGAAAACATGTCAGATTTCCCCCGAGAAATATGATATGATCATCCGTGTTAAGGGTGGTGGGATCGAAGGCCAGATGATTGCTACTCGCTTAGGATTGGCAAGAGCGCTGGTCACCGAAGATGATACAAGAAAGCATGATCTGAAGGTCGTAGGTTTCTTAACTAGAGATTCTCGAAAAAGAGAAAGAAAGAAATATGGAAGAGCGGGTGCTCGTAAGAGATTCCAGTTTTCCAAGCGCTAATATCTGGCTGCTATTTTCTTTTTGTAAAAAATCCCTCCGGAATCCGGAGGGATTTTTTTTTAGAGACAGTAAAGTTGACTGTATTTGGATTGCAGGTACTGTAAAAAGGGTGTTACCTGGAGTGGTTTCCCTGTGATTTTTTGGATAAGCTCTTGAGAGTTGTACGCTTTTCCATGCTGGTGGATTTCCTGTTTTAACCAGCTCTCAATAAAAGAAAGATTTCCTAGGCTCACTTCTTGCTCCCATGTAGGATGGGATGTTTCAAATGTCTCGAAAAACTGAGCTGCATAGAGATTTCCAAGGGCATAAGTGGGGAAGTATCCGATAGCCCCCATAGACCAGTGTATATCTTGTAAGCAGCCTTCTGCGTCATTTGCAGGGCGGATCCCTAAAAGTTCGTCCATTTTTTGGTTCCAGACATCCGGTAAGTCTTTGACTTGTAAAGAGCCCATAATAAGCTCTTTTTCTATTTCAAATCGCAAAATGACGTGTAAGCAGTAGGTGACTTCATCGGCTTCGACTCGGATTAGCGAAGGTTTTACGATATTAAGGGCTCTATAAAAATCTTCTAAGGAAATTTTAGAAAGCTGAGAGGGGAACTCTTTTTGGAGTAATGGGTAAAAGTATTTCCAGAATGGAAGGCTCCTTCCGATTCTTGTTTCCCAAAAGCGGGATTGGCTTTCATCCATTCCTAAAGAGATCTGTTCGCATAAAGGTGTTCCATAGAATTCCAAGGGGAGGTTTTTATTGTAGAGGCCATGTCCTCCCTCATGGATTACAGAAAATATATTGCTTGTCAGATGGTGTGTATCGATGCGTGTTGTGAGGCGTGTGTCTTTAGGGTGGATTCCTGTGCAAAAAGGATGTGAGGAGAGATCAAGGCGGCTGCTGTCTGGAGAAAAACCCATTGAAGAAAGTAGTTTTTGGCCAAACTGCAACTGCTCATTAAAAGGGTAGTATTGATATAGAAAATCTTCCCGAGGCGGTTTGGTTGTTTGTATGTCTTTTAGCAGCTGAATTAAAGGTTGTTTTAAAGAAGAAAATAAAGAGGAGAGGGTTGCTGTTGTCATAGCAGGCTCGAACAGATCGACTAAAGCATCGTAAGGGTGTTCTTCAAAGCTAAGAAGATCTGCTTTTTTTCGAGAAAGGTCGATGATCTTTTGAAGGTGCGGGGCAAATTCCTTAAAAGAAGAATTTTTCTTAGCTTGTGACCATGCGTGAAGGGCTGCTGAGGTTGTTTTTGCAAATTTTTTAACCCAGGCATTTGGGATTTTCTTGGCTTGAAGGTAGTCTCTTCTCCAAGCTTTGCAGGCTGCTTGGAATGGAGGCTGAAGAGAGGGGTCTCGGAGGGTGCCTGAAGAGATGTCGATAAGCTCCGAAAGAGTCGAGGCATAAGCTTTACTAGTTTTTTGTTTATGAATCATTCCGGCAAGTATTTCTAGTTGAAGGGAGCGGCTTTCAATGCCGTCTTTAGGCATGTAGGTTTCTTGATCCCATTCGAGCACGTTATGGATTGCATGAAGGGCTGCAATATTTTGAGAGAGCTTTTGCATGCGGAGGAAAGAGTTAGGAAATGGTTTCATTAAATCGGCTCCTTGTAAGGTGCGTTTCTAATTCTAGTCTACTTGGAGACTCTTTTTTTTCGAAAGATTCTAATGGATGAACGGTAATTTTCTTGATTTTTCTCTTGTCATTGTGAAGTCGTATATTTAGAGTTTAGAATCTATTAAATAGGACTCTAGCGGTGCAAAAGCATTTGTTATGGAAGAAAATTCACAGTTTAACTCCTCTTGAAAAACTAGAGCTTGTTTGCAATAGCTGTTTTTCGGAAGAACTTATTTCTATGTTGGAACAGGCAAGAGGGGTGGGACGGAATGATTTCCCTGTGCAATACATGTGGGAGTTATTGATGGAAAAATACGCATTTTTTGCTTCCACAGAAGAGCTTCGCAGAAATTATCAGGTTAGAGATCGTTTATGCCCTTCTGCCTCAGCCTTTTCCCGTTTTTTTACAACGCTTACGCAGTATATAAAACAAATCTATGCGCTTTTACATCAGCTATTAGTCGAGATGCAAAATGTGATGCCAGATCTAGGGAAAACAATTGCAGTGGAACAATTCTCTATGAGATCCAAAAAGAATTCTTCCAATGATATTTTTTTGGCTGCTCGTTTTCAATATTTTTTAGATGTGAATTACGATATACCCCTTTTAGGAGGGATAAGAGAAGACTCCATTTCCATAAAAGAACATGTGATAGGGCTTTTGGAGCAAATGAAGAGGAATTGCCCAAGCTTGTTGAATGGGTGTAATTATTTTGTAGGAAAAGAGGAATATGACCAAGAACACTTGATTGCTGAGATCTGGGATCAATACAAAATTAAGCCTGTAATCGCTTTGCAAGTAAAGAACTCTTGTCAGGCGAGTGTGCTCCCTTTGGCGAAAGATATTTTTTATGATGAAAATGGCAATGTTTTTTGCCAGTGCTTGGTTACAATAAATAGACAAAGGATGCAGTGTTTTGGATTTGAGGAGAGAAGAAAAGCTTTGAGATATAAGTGCGCAAGTGATTTTTATGGGTTATGTAATGAATTCGATAGAGATTGTATAGGAAAAAAAGGAATCAGAATCCCATTAAAGCAAGATCGTCGATTGTTTACCCCTCTTGCTCGTTCTTATTATCAATGGTCGAAGATTTATGAATCTTGGGATAGTCAATACTCTTCAGAGTTTTTTCATCAAATGTTCATGGAACGATCATATTTACGTAGAAAAAACGCAAATCTTGAATACATATTATCTCATTGTTTTCTTTTGTCATTGATTCTATCTATCTTAAAAGAAGGCAAAAAATAGATTTTGCCTTCTTTAGGAACGGTTACCATTTTCTGCCGATGCCGAGACCAAATACCCATGGGTTGATGTCTACATGTACTCTTCCAGGAACAGCTCCAGTGAGATATGCAGTGGTATTCATCCAAATATACTTCACGTCAAAATTGATAAACCAGTTGCCTTTGAAAAAAGCGTCAGCGCCTACTTGTGCAGCAGGTCCCCATGAATGCTTTAATTTTAAATGAGTGTTATTAATCGAGCAATGCTCTCCATAAAACAGCGTGTAATTGACCCCACCACCAAAGTATGGTTGCACTTTTGAAGAAGGGAACAACCGGAGTTGTAGGGTGAGAGTAGGAGGTAATACCCACGTGGATCCAATCTTTGTTCCAGAAAGGGCTTTTTGTCCCCAGATCGAGTTGTGAGAAGTTCCTAAAATAAGCTCGGATCCAAGATACTTCGTGAACATGTATCCAAAGTCAAATTCGCCTGTAAATGTTTGGCTGACGCTTACTCCTGAGTGGGGTACTGTACTAAGTGATCCGCTGTGGTTGTTGGGCAAGAGATAAAGAACCCTTAATCTTGTAAACCAATCTCCACCTTTTGTAGGCGTAAAGGCATCTGTTTTTGTATTTGCAGAATTTGTTTCTAGAGAATGACCGATTTCGATAGATCCTAGAGAAAGAGCTAGTAGAAAAGTTGCTGCTAGCTTATTCAAGTATTTTGCTGCCATAATGAACCTCGTTTAAAGTAAATGCTTCTTATTGGCTTAAATTGGGTCATTTTTGGGGGATTTCAATACAAGATGATAAAGCCAAACATCTTGATTCTAAATTGTCTCCGGTAGTCGAAGTCAAAGTTTTAGCTATTGCTTTCATGATGTATTTACATTAGCAAAGAACGACGCTTTCTCTAAAGCTTCTAAATCTCCCATATATTTTAAAGAAGTATGGATATGTTTGAGTGTGTATGGATAAAATTGCTCGAAGGAAAGGTTGGTTTTTTTGACTTTAGCATCGAAAAATGTTTTGCATGTAATAAAAAAATCGGGAATTTAGGTGTGTGTGCCTTTCTACGAAGTAGTCTGGACTAATCTTAATTCTAGAAGGAGGTGCTACAAAGTCGACTGTTTTAGAGCTTTTCTATCTTTAAAACTAAGATGTCTTATTTAACCTGCGAACTTTAAGGTTTTTCGGAAGGTTTTTTACTAAAAGCAAAAGGCTTTCGATTTTGTCGATGCAAAGCCGAGCAAAGGGAGAACAAAAAGCCCAGCCTAGCCAGACCATGGCAATCGATCCGCTTCCGATCAAGACGTCCGTAAACCAATGGGCTCCAACGATCATTCTAGGTAGACATAAAAAAACTCCATATAGGCAGGCTGCTATGCGGAATTTTTTTGTGGAGAAATAGCTAAAGCCCGCTGCGAATAAAAGCGCTGTTGTTCCGTGGTCTCCAGGAAAACTTTTTGAGGAATCTACTTTAAGTTTCATCCAAGGGATCTCTTTCGCTAGACTAATGCTGCCATCTACGAGGAGAGTAGGACTTTCTCGGGGAATTGACACCACTTGTTTGAAAATAACTCGATTCATAAAGAAAATAATCCAAGCTGCGTAAAGAATTAAAAAGATGAGCTCTGCTGTTTTTCTTGGGCGAAGAGATTTTTCTGTATTGCGTATATGCAAGATAAAAAATAAAAGGATGCAGACATCTTCCACCCAGTCCGCATTGCGATGGTTTGCGCAAGCCCAGAATAACTGCCAATACTTTCTTCCTTCTAAAGACCCATTCAGAGTTTGAAAGAAAAAAAGATCGATAGCTTGCCAGAATCCTTTTGTCACAGGCCAAAATAGAGTGCTTATAAGAAGGGCTGCTAAGATGTGCAGTAAGAGCAGTGTTTTAAGTTTCCATGCTTTTTGAGGAGATATGTCTATCGATTCATGCATATAAAAAGAGTCCATATTATTTAAGTTTAGCATATTTCCACCCACAGCAAAGAAGGGAGAGGACAAAGGGGAGAGCTATGGCTGCTAGTGGATAGATTTTTTGATTTTCCCCCAGGATAGCACAGGCGTCGATAAGCATAAAGAACGCAATGAGGCTAAAAACCCCTGTCGCATAGAGAATAAGTCCTGAAGAGGTCCTTGTATAACGAATGCAGTAGGGGGAAATTCCTATAAGAGCGAGAAAAGAAACCCATGGAATGGCGATTTTATAATAAAAATGTGTCGCAATTTCTCCTGCTTGGTATTTTGTAGTTGCATCATTGATGAATAGCAGCCGGTATAATTGTGAAATTTTCCGATTTTCAATAGGGATTATCCCTTTTCTGGGAAGATTGGTTTGCCATTTAAGAGTGGGTATGCGGCATGTTTCAAAGGATTCTTTTTTTTCAAAAAAACCATCGTTATTCCGTGTGAGGTGGTCTACGTATTTCCCTATAGGGTTTTTGGGATCTGCTCGGAGTTCTTTGATCCTCCATATATCGTCAAAAGAGCGGATCCAAAATACATCAAAAAAGATCTCTTTATCTGAAAGGTACTCTTTATATACTAATTTAGAGTTGTCTTTCAGGTGAAGAACAAAGAAAGGGTCTTTTCTTTTGCCTTTAAACGAGTGTCGAAAATGTGTTTCTCTAAATTTGTCCAAATAATTCAAGGATTGAGGAAGAATCCATTCCTCTGAGATCAATACAAATAAAGAGCAGACCCAAGCGACTAGAAAAAAGGGGCGGAAAATTGTTTTGATCCGTAACCCTGCTGCTTGCAAGGCGATGAGTTCTCGGCTGGTATTCAATGTGGTTAAGACTTTAATAACGGCAACGAGTAAGGCGAGAGGGAGTAGAAGATCTGCACGCTTGATGAATTGATAGCCATAGTATAAGCAAAGATCAGCGATTTGGATTCTTTTGTCTTTAATAAAGTCTTGCATGTGTGTGGAATAGTCCAACACACTATACAAGAGAAAAAAACCGGCAAGAAAAAGGAAAAACACTTTGAAAAATTGGGCTAGAAGATAACGCTGCCAGATTTTGGATCCCATTATTCAACCCCTTTTTCAATCGCTCGAAATGAATATAGGCAAAGGGCGCATATTAGAAAATGGGGGAGTATATAAGAGATGCTAGCAAAGTGAGGAGTATGGCGGAAAGATTTTGCTGCAACAAAGCTGATCATAAAGAAAGAGGCGAGGCCAAATGCCCATAAGACCCCCTTTTTTCGTTTATGACGGCTGATATCCATGCCAAAAGCCACTCCAATTAGAGTAAAAGTAAAAGGAGAAAGACCTAATGTGATGCGGCGAGAGATCTCAACCTGCGCTCCTTTGCTGATTCTTAAGCTTCTATCAGGTTTTTCTATCGTTTCTTTCGCTAGAATGTCTCGGAGTGAAGAGCTCTCTTCGATTTCATCGAGCTCTGAATTGTGCAGATATTGCATTAATGTCGAGACTTCGGTCTGCATTGTATGTTGATTTTCCAAAATTAAATGGTCATAAGTAGGTAGTTTTGAATCCATGCTGGAGATAAAAGATACATTTTTCCCAAGAAGCTGGCCGTTTTTAACAAGGAGTTCCTTGGCTGTCATGATCCCTAGTCTTTGGCTCGATGACTGCTTGGCAATAAAAATCACATCTTCCGCTGATTTGCCTGGGTCGAGTGTTTTTAAGTCGATATAGGAATTTTTCAATTTAATGAGAGTGTCTTTTTGGAGAAGAACCAAAGGGTTTTCGGAAGTGATTTGATACATAAGTTGCTTGGAAAGCCGCTTTGCATAAGGGGTGACTTCTGAAGTGATCGTAAGGTTTAGCAAGCTCATCAAGACACCTGCTAGTAGCAGTGGCTGGGCTATTGGTAAAAGTCCAAGGCCTGAGGTCCTAAGAGCAGTTAGTTCATGCGTATGGCTCAGTTTCTGAAATAAGATCATAGCGCCAATGAGACAAGAGATGGGGATGGCGATGGGAAGAATGTAGGGGATTTGATACAGAGTGAAAAGCCCTATATATTTAAGAGAGGCGCCAGAAGCTGCAAAACAAGCGATTTCTTGAAATCGGATGACGAGTAGGATTGCGATAAATGCAGACATACAAAAAAGCAGGACCTGAAAATAGCTTTTGAGTAGATATCTCCAAAGGATCGGCATTGCAAAAACCCCATTCAATGATAAGGGCTAATTGTAAGTTATTAGGATTATTCATGACAGTTTTTTTGTGAGGTGATTTTTGTTTCTATGTGGGTTTTTTTTCCATCCTTCTCTACACTAGAACCATTATGAAAGACACGCTGCTTCAGTCTGTAAGAGATTTTTTATCTAAAAACCATCAAGGAACAAAGCCTCTTTTGCTTGGGATTTCTGGAGGAGGGGACTCCTTGGCTTTGTTGCATCTTCTTTTAGAGTGTAAAAGATTTTTTTCTTTGGACCTGCATTTAGCTCACTTTGACCATGGCTGGCGTCAGGAAAGCGCAAAAGAGGCTGAGTCGCTTAAAGCCGCAGCTAAAGAGTTGGGGCTTCCTTTTCATGTCCAAAGGGGAGTCTGTGCAGAAGGGGGGAATCTTGAAGACAACGCCAGAGAGCAAAGAATGTCCTTTTTTATGCAGATCTATAAGAAAGTAAACGCGCAAGCTCTGCTTTTAGCTCATCAGAGAGAAGATCAGGCGGAAACAGTTTTAAAAAGATTTTTTGAGGGGGCGGATCTTTTTTCTTTGGGAGCTATGAGTCCGATTGATCAAAGAGGCGATATGATAATTTGGCGGCCTCTGCTACGTTCCGCAAGAGAGGATTTGAGAAAGTGGCTTAAAGAAAAAGGTCTTCAGCCTTTTGAGGATCCGACAAATCGAGATTCGCGATTTTTAAGAGCAAGAATGCGCCAGGATCTATTCCCTTATATCGAGAAGTCTTTTGGTAAGAAGATTGCTCTAAACATATGCAGGTTTGCAGAGAGGGTTCATCTTTTTAAAGAGGTATTTGAAGATAAATACCAGGGATATCTGAAATTGTGCAAGAGCAGCCGTTGGGCAGTCTGGTGCGATTTTCGATGGTTTAAAGATTTGCATCGTTTTGATTATCAGGGATTTTTAAAGTATTTTTTTCATCATCTTCAGATGGTTCCTAATGGGGAATTATTGCAAAAGATGGGGGATCGTATTCAGGAAGGAGCCGCCGACCAAAGCTTTTGGGTAGGTGGAAAAGAGGTTCTTATTGATCGAAAACGCTTGGTTGTATTTTTAGTCTCTATGCCAGGTGAAATTGATTGGATAATAGAGAAAAACCCCATTGGGGAAATCCCTTGCGAATCTCTCGATCCTTGGGAGTACCCGTTGTTTGGAAGGTTTTTGTGCTCAGCTTCTTATGTTAAAAAAGGGGAGGTTTGTGCTTTTAGGAATCTAGATCCACATCATCAAAAAGAAATCTCTTCTTCTGTTCGATCTTATAAACTTCCTTTGCGATTGAAGTCTTTATATCCTTGCTTGGTCGATTCTAATGCATCAGTACATCATTTTTTTGATGTTAATAAGAAATGTAATAATTTAAAATTACACAATGAAAGCGTTGTTTTTAGTATAAATTTCTTTAATAATTAAAGACAATAAAATCGCAGTTCTGTTATGATGCGCTATATAAGGGGAAAATAAGGAGCTCATGTTCAAGGGGTTTGGCATGAATACTTCTTTACTTAAATTTCTCCGGAGTGGTTTAATTTTTTCTTTTGTTCAAAACATAAAAAACGGTTGTTAGTCTATTATGAGCGGTGATAATAATTTCAAGTCAGAGAGAAAAGGGTTCCCAGGCGGTTTTTTCATTTTCTTGCTAGCGATCGTTCTGATCATCTTAACTGTGCAAAATGTTCACAATGAAAAAACAGCAAAGGTTGCTTTTAGCCATCAAGTAGAGCACTTGGTAAACTTGGATCTGTTGCAAAAAGAAGAGAGCCGAAAAGTTGCTTTGAATGACAATCTCGTTACATTTAGTGGAAAGTTTAAAGATCATGTTACAGATGATGCTAAAGCAAGATATCGATATTTGGAATTGCTCGGTCGAAATCATGAGCTGCAAGCAGATCGCGAGCGCTTAGCACAAGAAATGCAAGTTTCCAGGCAAAACATAAAAGAAGCGGCAGATTGGTTCTTGCATTTAAGCGGACTGCCAATCCCTAAAGGGGGATTCAGAGTGGTCGACCCCATTTATGATACAGCGATAAGCGATAATGCTATTGTGATCAAGAGTCTTTCTGATCGGGATATTGTAAGCTTGGCATTTTTAGAAAAACAATTTCGAGCTCTTTCGGACTCTTCTGGAATAGAGCAGATTAATGCATTTGGATCTGATTTGCTTGGTCTAATTCAAGGATTCCGCTCTCCAGTCCTCGGGATTGGCAATGAGACTATGAAACAGATGCTCCGAGAAACGGAAGAGTCGGTAGCTCGTGTCCTATATCAAACAGAGGCTACTAAAGGGCAGCGTTTGGAAGTTTTTCAGCGCTCTTTATCATCTTTACAGACAATGGTAGCTGAATTAGCCCAAGAAAGCCAACATGTCCGATTGCAGCAACTACGCAGTGTTCGCAACTATAAAACGGAAATGGAACAGCTCAATACTGTTGGGGAAGAGCTGGAAAAAAATGAAGCGCAATTAGATAAGGCTAGACAAACCGTAAGCCAAGTAGTGTGGTTTTTCAATAATAAAGAGCTTTCTACAAGAGCCTTGGAAAAACAAGATCCAGAAGCTTATGCGCAATGGTTTGCTCAAGCAAAGCAGGAATGGGAAAATTTCCCCAATAATAAAGCGGCAGCTTTTAAGGCTCCGGACCAACCTCGCAATGCGGTTTTAGAGAAAACTTTTAAGAGCGAAGAGCCTTCTCCAAACTACTTTAGCTACTTGCTTACATTACTTCCCGTGATCTTAGTGGTCTTGTTGTTGTACTTCGTTTTTTCCCGCCAAATGAAAGGGGTAGGGTCCAGCGCGATGAATTTCGGAAAAGCTCCGGCTAAGCTTTTGACGAAAGAGAAAAATAAAGTCACATTTAAAGATGTGGCCGGTTGTGATGAAGCGAAGGAAGAATTACAAGAGATTGTAGAGTTCTTAAAAGATCCTTCCAAGTTTACTGCTCTTGGAGCGAGAATTCCTAAGGGAGTTCTCTGTATCGGTGCGCCTGGAACTGGAAAAACTCTCATTGCAAAAGCTGTTGCAGGTGAAGCGGATCGTCCTTTTTTCTCTATATCGGGCTCTGACTTTGTTGAGATGTTTGTAGGTGTTGGAGCAAGTCGAATTAGGGATTTATTCGACCAAGCAAAAAAACAAGCGCCTTGTATCATCTTTATGGATGAGATAGATGCTGTAGGACGTCATCGAGGTGCAGGGATTGGCGGGGGACATGACGAGCGCGAGCAAACCTTAAACCAGCTGCTAGTTGAGATGGATGGGTTTGACACAAGCGAAGGTGTGATTCTTATTGCGGCAACAAACCGTCCTGATGTATTGGATAAAGCTTTATTAAGACCGGGTCGTTTCGATCGCAGGATTGTAATTGATTTGCCAGACATTAAAGGACGCTTTGAAATTTTGAAAGTTCATGCAAGAAAAATTAAGCTCGACCAATCGGTAGACTTAATGTATGTCGCACGCAATACTCCAGGAGCTTCTGGAGCTGATCTTGCAAATATTTTGAATGAATCCGCTCTTCTAGCTGCAAGAAAAGGACGTAGTGCTGTTACAGAGCAAGATGTTGCGGAAGCTTGCGATAAGGTCCGTTATGGAAAAGAGAGAAGAAGTTTGGAATTGGATCAAGCTGAAAAGACAACAACCGCTATCCATGAATCAGGACATGCTGTTGTAGCTCTTTGCGTGCAACATTCCGATCCGGTAGATAAAGTCACGATCATCCCTAGGGGATTATCTTTAGGGGCCACGCATTTTATGCCTAAAAAAAACCGAGTCAGTTACTGGAAAAAAGAGATTCTAGATCAGTTGGCTGTTCTTATGGGAGGGCGTGTTGCTGAGGAGATCTTCATCGGTGATATTTCAAGCGGTGCCCAAATGGATATTACCCAAGCGACTCGGCTTGTAAGAAGCATGGTATGCGAGTGGGGTATGACTGATAAGCTGGGTACTGTAGCCTATGATGAAAGGAACGAAGGAGGGCAATACCTCGGGGTTCCTAACTATCACGAAAAAAATTACTCGGAAGAGACAGCCCGTTCGATTGATGAAGAAGTGAGAAAAATTTTAGATGAGGCCCATGATCAAGCAGTGTCTTTGATCACTGAGAAGAAAGAGAAGGTCCAGCTTATGGCGGATATGTTAATGGAATTTGAAACGTTGGATCGAGACGATGTCAAAGAAATTATGGATGGGACTTGGGATGTGGAAAAGAAGCGCGAAAAAATAAAAGCGCTGGAGAAACTACATCGTAAGCTTCCTCCCCCTCCTCCTGCCGTGGCAGATTCTAAAGATACATCAAAATATTTTGATGACCCTTCTTTACAACAGGTATAATCGAAGAGTCCTTAGGAGATCCTGAGGACTCTTTATTTAATATCGCTTATATAGTATAATGTTCCTTTAATTAATAAGCGTTATTAATATGATCGCCTCGTGTGATATTAAAATTTTCCCTACATCTTCTTCTTGGGGTGATAAAAAACAGATAGCTCCTCAAGTCTCTTCTTGGAAAGTATTAGAAAATAAAAATTTTTCTGTACAAAAAATGCAGATTATTTTTTTGCGAGCGATGGCAACTCTTTTTCTTAGTGCTGCCATTGCAAGTTTAATTTTTGTTTCTGTAGGCGTTATTGTTTCTCCGGTTGGCGCAGGATTGGGAAGTGCCTTGTTAGCTCTTTCTATACTCGGTATAGCTAAAAGTTTTTTAATCGATGATTATCATGATCCTAAGGTCATTGAAAAATTTCGCAAAGAAGCGGATGAAAAAACCTTGGATTTTCTCGTTAAGAAACATGGATGGGATCGTATTTTTCGATATGGGGTTCTTTCTTTAGAGCAATTTGCCAAGTTGTATCAAGAAAGGATGGACTCTCTGCCTTTGATGCAAATGATAAAGTTTTACGAAGAAGTACGGTTACACCATCAAAACACAGGCTTTTTACCTGTTCCATACTCTATTCTGCCGCCTAAACATTGGCAGTCAAAGTGGCAAAAAGAAACAAGCCACTTGGATTGTATAGAGATTTTAGATAGGTATCCTATTCAAGCGCTTTATGAGTATCAAATGATTTCTTCGGTCGAATTTGTTTTTCTATCCCGATTATCTGATCGCATAAAACAAGCATATATAGATAGAGATAATGCATGCCATCGCGTCTATGAACAGTTCTTGCAGCAGATTTCGATTCCCAAACAAGCTCTTCATGATGCTTCTGGTCAAATTCATAGAGAATACCACAATAACTTTGCGCATCACTATTTACAAGCGATTGACCGCGTGTTTGCAGAAGCCCAGAAAAAAATTGAAGAGAAAAAGCAAAATAAGATCACCGAGGCAGAGGAGAGATATAAACAACTCTATGCGCAATATACCAACAATGGAGAAAAATATGTTCTCAGGCTTCCCAGAGAGCAACAGTCGGCTCTATTAAAAAGTAAAATTGAATTAGAAGGTGTTAAGAGAAAGGCAAATCGCCTTGCTGAAGAAGAGCAGATGCTGGCTTTACAGGACTATTCTCTTCGCCGGATGCGATATGCAGAAGAGCTGCGAGGGGCGGATGCGCATCGACAGCAGAAGCTAGTTCAAGCGCAAAAAGAGTTTGAAGAAGTTACAAAAAATTGCTTTAAAGAAAGAGACGAGCATTTGGCTCGGGTCCATGCGCAATTTGTAGAAGTTGAGACGTTAATAAAATCTGAATACAACAGTTTTCGAAGATCTTAGTAAATATTATGGCGGCAGGGATCGGGTGTTCTTTATCGGCAAAATCTGCAGAAGAATTAAATTTTGCTGAGCATGATGTTTTATCTAGGAAATTGGCTAAAAGCTGGAATCGGTATCAAGAAAGATCTCTTTTAAAGAAAGCAGAGCCTTATTGGAAAAGGCTATCGGAGCTTCCTTGCGCTCCTAATGGCAAGACTCCAGTGTGGTGTCCTTTAGAAACAGCGATTGTTATCAAAGCATGTCCTCCCGGGATTGCTTTAGAGCGTTTAAAAAAAATGGAGAATGCTCGCAGTGTAATCAGAGTTCATCGATTGAGTCATCTTGCTATCCCTAAAGCAGTTCTTCAGGGAAGGTATCTAGTGGAACAAAGATTGCCTATTTCTTTGCATACAACAAAAAGCCAAATAGGCCTTTATATCGAAAATCAGGAAAAATTTACAAAAGCTGCAAGAAATTTGGTTGTTTTTTTAAGCCAGAGCTCTCTAGATGATATCACTGGAAATCACGATATATATGCGAGCCTTACAGCCGTTGAAATTCCTCGTTATGACAATGTTCCCTTGTACATCGAAAATAACGAAGGGAAGATAGGATTGATCGACTTAGAGCATTTTTCTTTAAAATGCGATTCCTCCCTATATAAGGCTTGTAAACTTGCAGTGCTGATGTTTCCTTATCATATGAAAGATATTTTGGATGAGGCGGATAAGATTAATCCTGCTGAAATGGCAAGAACATCTTCCGAATTAAAACACTTAAGCGAGCAAACAATAGAAGGTTTTGAACATATCTATGGAGATCATAAGATTTTTATTGCAGAGCAAGAAATTGGCCTTGAAAATCCATTCCAAGGAATAAAAATTGCACAGGATATGTCGAAAACAGTAGCTCAAATCATTACTGCTCGTATTTTTACTAACGACAGGTTTAAGCAGGAGTTTTTTCCGGATGGAATGAAAGAAGAAACTCAGAGCGCTGTTGAAGCCGCAGTTTTATTGTTTATTAGAGATTTAGAATCTTTTCTTAACAACGATTTAACTAGGTTAAGTCGACGTTATCATTCCGTGGGCTCTTTTCCGGAATTGTTGAGTGCTTGATCTATTCGATGTAATTGGGACCAGAGGATTAGAAAAGCTGGCGAGGTTTTTCCAAACGAAAATTTATGCAGAAAGTTAGAAGGTGTCTTTTGCTGTGAAGAAGATAGCAGGGATCCTGTTTCGTTGGTATCGACAATTATTGAAGAGGTGTATCTTGAGCTCTTTCAAAGAAAAGCCATAGGTGGTGCTTACAAACTTCCGGGGCTTGGATGGGTTCTTTTTTGCTAGGGGGGTACTTTTCAATGCAGAAAAGGGGGTATTTTATACTGCCGACTGAGATGTGGAACAGGTGCCAGAGGTGGAAAGAGAGTAATGGTGCTGAAGCTGGAGGAAAAGGAAAAAATGGTCATAAAAAATAGAAATTCAACAATAAAAAGTAAGCTCGTTTCCGAAATAGCATTTTTGTTAGCTCTTACTTCTGTGCAAATATGTGAAACAGTGGAATGCAATACAGAGCAATTAAATACTTATCAGAAGGTGTCGACTAAAGATGGCGAATCTGGTACTTCGGGCTGTGGAAGCGAAGATGGGCAAAAAGGGCAGGATGGCGCAAAAGGAATTTTGGGTCTAGACGGAGGACATGGCGGCAATGGAGGGAATAGTGAATCCGGAAAAGGTGGAGATGGTGGCAATGGAGGAGATGCTGATTGAGCAGTAGTCTCATGGACTAAACTCGACTTGATAGTCATGAGTTGCTTGACAGTTTTAGAGATTGTCAGGTTTAACCTATCTAACATCTTGTCATGAGCAAGCTGTTTTGACTCAACAAACGTCTGCATTCGAGTCTTTCCATTTTTGTTGTACTCTGTTAGACGTTTTCTTCATTTCTTTGCAGTTCATCTAAAGAAGAACAAACTTCCGGGGCTTGGATGGGTTCTTTTTTGCTAGATACCTTGTCTTAAGGGAGATTTAACTCCCTTAAGACAAGTGGATTGTTAGCGGTTTTCCGGAGGGGGCAGCAGAGCTTTATGGCTCAATTTGATCTGTCCTCGGTCGTTTACGTCTAATACCTTGACTTCTAGCATATCTCCTTCTTTTACCACGTCACTGACATTCTGAACTCTTGTATGAGCTAGTTCAGAAATGTGGCATAAGCCTTCTTTTCCGAAGATTTCTACAAAAGCACCAAAAGGCACAATAGAAACCACTCTGCCTTTATATGTCTTGCCGATCTCCACTTCAGAAGTGAGGTTGATGATAATATGTTTAGCTTGGGCCATAGCTTCAGGGGTTGAAGCTGAAATACTGACAAGGCCACTATCATTGATATCAATCTGCGCTCCGGTTTGTTCTACGATCGCGCGGATCTGTTTTCCGGCAGGTCCTATCACAGTTCCGATTTTGCTAGGCTTAATTTGCAGCGTCTCAATGCGTGGAGCGTATTGAGAGAGGTTTTCTCTAGATTTAGGACATACCTCCAACATCTTATTCAAGATATGGATTCTTCCTTGTTTTGCTTGAGCAAGAGCTGCTTTCATGATTTGGTGTGTGATTCCTTCCACTTTGATGTCGAGTTGGAATGCAGTAACTCCTGTAGCATTTCCGGTTACTTTAAAATCCATATCTCCAAGAGCATCTTCTGCGCCTAAGATATCAGAAAGGATAGCATAGCGATCTCCTTCTAAGATAAGCCCCATGGCAATTCCTGCAATAGGATGCTTAATGGGCACTCCCGCATCCATCATGGCAAGACATCCTCCGCAGACAGAAGCCATAGAAGAAGATCCATTGGATTCTGTGATATTGGATTCGACTCGTACAGAATAGGGGAAATGTGTATGGCTGGGGACTGTCATTGCGAGTGCTCTTTCAGCGAGTTTTCCATGACCGATTTCACGTCTGCCGGGGGTCCCTAGTCTTCCCACTTCTCCTACGGAAAAAGGAGGAAAGAAGTATTGAAGATAAAAATGTCTGTTGCCTTCTCCTTCGAGATCTTCATAGCGAAGAGCCATCGTTTCTCCTCCGAGAGTAGCTACAGCCAGTGACTGGGTTTCTCCTCGGGTAAATAGGGCGCTTCCATGAGTTCTTGGAAGTAGGGACATTTCTACTTGAATCGGCCTGATTTGGTCGCATGTCCTTCCGTCCAAACGTTTGTTCTCCTTGAGAATCATTCCTCGCATGATATCGGCTTGTACTTTTTTAAAGCCAAGCGTGACGTCCATTTGCGGATATTTAGGCTCTCCATTAGCAGGGAAGTATTGGAGTTGGAGCTCTGAGGCAATAGCGCTTACGGCAAGCTCTCGCTGTTGTTTTTCTGCGATGTGGAAAGCTGCAGTCAGTTTGCTTCCGTAGGTTTGTCTAATTTCGTCTAAGAGTTCTTTGGCGGGAAGATGGATGTGCTCTCGGTTTTTGGTTTTACCGATGAGTTTTTGCCAGTCTAAGAGGTGTTGGCAGATGACTTTGATTGCTGCATGGCCCTCTTCAATGGCTTCTATAATTTGCTCTTCTGTCAAGAAGTCAGAGTATCCTTCAATCATGAGAATGGCATCTTCAGTTCCTGCCAGCATCAAATCCAGCTTGGATTGTTTTTGTTCTTCTATGGAAGGGTTAATGACAAAGCGGTTTTGGATCATCCCAACTCTTACGCCGGCTACCGGTTTGAGAAAAGGAATGTCAGATAAAACAAGCGCTGCAGAAGCTCCGCAGATGGCGAGAGCATCTGGAGAATTGACCCCATCATAGGATAGAACATAAGAAAGAAGCTGAACTTCGGTGTAATAGCCGTCTTCGAAGAGAGGGCGGATAGGACGGTCGATGAGTCTTGATACTAGGATTTCTCTCTCTGTAGGTCTTCCTTCGCGTTTGATAAACCCTCCTAGGGTTTTTCCTGCTGAGGAAAATTTTTCCTGATAGTCGACTCGCAGAGGAAGAAAGTCGATGCCTTCAGCGGGCTTAGGCGCGCTGCATACGGTCGTCAAGAGCATTGTGTCTTCACAGCGAAGCGTGACAGCGGCATTGGCTTGTCTTGCGATTTTTCCTGTTTCAAAAGTGAGAGTTTTCCCCCCTACAGAAACATGTAATGTATTCATGTGTTCTCCTTAAAATATCTTACGTTGTTTCAGTTGGCGAGATGAACTGACCATTTTAGCCGACCTGTCTTGCAGATTAGTTAAAATGGGCCTTTCATCTAGAAAGGTACACCAACTGAAAATTTTGGTTGTTTTAGGATAAGTCCTTTTACTTACCCTTTCTTTGGTAGCAAACATCTAAAGCTGTGGGAGTATAGCAGAGGATGAGAGAATTGCAAAAAGAAAAAAATATAAAAAGCAAAAACCACTTCTATGAATAGATGAAAATCCTTCATGGAAGTGGTTTTTTAGAAAATCAAACTACTTACGGAGATTGAGGCGCACGATCAAGTTTTGATAGCGCTTAGTGTCCGTAGAGTTGAGATAATCCAGCAGTTTGCGGCGTTGTCCGACGAGCTTAAGAAGAGCTAGGCGTGATCCGTGGTCTTTAGGAGCTACTTTGAGGTGCTCCGTTAACTCTGCAATGCGTTCTGTGAGAATAGCAATCTGGACATCTGCCGAGCCAGTATCTTTCTCGTGAAGTTGGAACTTCTTGGTGATTTCTTCCTTAGTACCCTTATCTAAAGACATTGTTTTGTTCTCCCTGTATGAGAGTTTATAAGGTAGACAATAAAAAACTTAAAACATTGACTCTATTATAGCTTGAAGCCGTGGAACTATGCAATCAAAATCGCAAACAGCATCTAAAAGACCAGTCTTTAAAGAGGGCTGTCTTGCTTTTTTGAAGCGGTTCCTGTTAAAGTCGTTAATCCTGATGATACCACATGCAGGCTTAAAGGAAAACACTTATGATTACAGAATTGTCTTATAAAAATAAATTTGAACTACTGTGCGGGCTGGAAAATAGTATTGTTCAGAGTGTAAAAAAAGATATAAAATCTGAGATGAACCAAAAGGGTTCTCTTGTTGAAACAAAATTATTTGAAGGAAAGAGGTTTTCTGGGGTTTCTCTGGAGGAGATGCTAACTCGGTGTTCTTCTAAGCTTCAAGAAGATGAAGAGTTGGCTGAATGGGTGGCTTCTAGGTGGGTGTTTAAGCATGCAGAAATTTATCAGTTCTATTCTGAAGAACTGTCGAAAATTAATCCGAATTTTGATGAGATTGCTTCCTTAGACCCTGCAGTTGAGCAGCAGCTCGTAGCGGAGTCTGAAAGGTTATTTGGAGCTTTAAATACCTATGTTTTCTGTGTTCTCAACTCTGTAGTGCTTTCTGAAGCCTCCTATCAGAGGTTGAAGTCGGACTCTTTGGCTTCATTGAAAAGTTCTTGCAAAGAAGAGCTTCCAATGTCTATCGACGAGCTGCGAAAAAAGCATGAGCTTGAAATCTTGCGTATTACCGATCGGTATGAGAAAAAGATTCAAGGATTACTTCGGAAATATCAAGTTGATATAGAAGGATATAAGAAGCAAGTAAGCGCTTTGCAGAAGAAAATAGGGAGTAGATAGTGGATGAAGTCTTCATGGAAGAGGCCTTGATAGAAGCGAAAAGGGCTTTTTCCGAAGGGGAGGTTCCGGTAGGGGCTGTTGTCGTCTTTCAGAATGAAATTGTGGCGCGAGCTCACAACTGCGTTGAGTCGGCTCGGGATGCTTCGATGCATGCTGAGCTTCTGTGTTTGAAAAAGGCGGCTGAGCGATTTGGGAAATGGCGTTTAACGGAAATGACATTATATTCTACCCTGGAGCCTTGTTCTATGTGCGCTGGCGCTCTTTTTGCCTTTCGTATCAAGAGATTAGTATGGGGAGCTGCAGATTTGCGGCAGGGGGCTGATGGGAGTTGGGTGTCGATTCTTTCTACGCCTCATCCGATTCATGCTTTAGAGATAACAAGAGGAGTGCTTGCTGAGCAGTCTTCTTATTTGTTACGCTCTTTTTTTCAAAAAAGAAGGTTGGAGAATGTTGGAGCAAATATTTGATGAGCTCATCGCTCAGAAAAAGAAAAAGCTGTTCGATTTGGCTCGCCAGATCGCCCCTCATGTTACAGAGGATGATCTGATGCAGCCTAATGATTTTCCCGAGCTTGAGATGCACCCTCATTTTCGATATGAGGAAGGGGTTTTGGAGGGGGTAATGACTGCGAGGATGGCATTTTTGGCTTGGCGCCAGGAGTCATCCGATCGAACCTCTTGTTTTTAATCACAAAATCCGATTTACTGTTTGCTTACAAAATATAGTTTATTGAAGGAGTAGGTTATGAAAAAACAAGGACATCCACAGTATCAAGACGTTTTATTTGTGGATTCATCAACAGGATTTAAATTTGTATGCGGAAGCACGTTGCAGCCTAAAGAAAAGGAAACATTTGAAGGCAAAGAGTACCCTGTAGTGCGCGTGCCTGTTTCCTCTGCTTCCCATCCGTTTTTTACGAAAAGCAAGCAGTTTATTGACTCTGAGGGTCGTGTTGATAAATTCTTAAAGAAGTACAGCGCAAAGAAGCAAGAGCAGGCCGCAGCGCCTCAGCCGGAAGAAAATAAAAAAGCCGGAGCTTCTAAAGTTGAGAAGAAGGTAAAAAAGAAATAATCTATGGAAGAGAGAATTGGCAAGATGCTTTCTCGGCTTGAGAAAGTAGAGGAACTCTTGGGGCAGGCAGACATTCTCTCCGATCAAAAACAGTATCGAGCTCTAACGCAAGAACATGCTTACCTTTCAGAGGTAAAGGAAGTGTGGCAGCGTTTAGGGCTTGCTATAAAGCAGTTGTCGGAAAGCCGCGATCTTTATAAGCAGGAAAGCGATGAAGAATTCCGCGCTGTAATTCAAGAGGAAATTTCCCGTTTAGAAAATGAGATCCCTTTGGCGAGGTCGGCTTTAGAGACTTTGTTGGTTCCTCCAGATCCTCGAGACAGTCGAAATATTCTGATAGAAATTCGAGCAGGGACGGGGGGGGATGAAGCGGCAATTTTTGTTGGCGATTGTGTTCGAATGTATAAGTGCTATGCAGAGAAAAAGGGATGGAAGCAAGAACTATTGACTTGTGCGCCTTCTGAAAAAGGCGGATACAAGGAATACATTATGCTTTTATCGGGTCATAATGTGCATCGCTTAATGCAGTATGAAGCAGGAACACATCGGGTTCAAAGAGTGCCGAAGACTGAGGCTCAAGGGCGTGTGCACACTTCAGCGATTACTGTGGCTGTTTTGTTGGAGCCTGATGAAGAAGAGAAAATTGTGATTGATGAATCAGAGCTCAAGATTGATACCTATCGAGCTTCAGGAGCTGGTGGACAGCATGTCAACACCACAGATTCTGCTGTGAGGATTACCCACATCCCGACGGGCACTGTAGTTTATTGCCAGGAAGAGAGAAGTCAGCATAAAAACAAAGAAAAAGCTATGCGTTTATTGTCTGCGAAAATAGCAGAGGAAAAGCGAAGAAAAGCTGAAGAAGAGATAGCTAGTTTGCGTTCTTCTCAAGTGGGGACGGGAGATCGTTCAGAGAGGATTCGAACGTATAATTTCCCTCAAAATCGAGTGACGGATCATCGTATAGATCTCACTTTGTACAAATTGGACTATGTAATGGAAGGGGATCTTGATGAGATCACAGATGCTCTTGTAAAGCACTACTATCAGCAACGACTGTCTGGATAGGTTAGTTGCATGCGGCCTTTAGGCGAGATTCTCGCTCTTTCTATTAAATTTCTTAAGGAGAAGCAGGTTTCTCAGCCTCGGATTTGTGCGGAGCAGGTAATATCTCATGTTTTGCAAAAGCCGCGAATGGATCTCTATTTGGACTTTGACTATCCCTTGGAAGAGTCGGAGTTGGGTAGGGTAAGGGAATGTTTGCGGCGTTTATCTTCTCAGGAGCCTCTTGAATACGTGATAGGAGAGGTTGAGTTTTGTGGGTGCCGTTTTCGTGTTGATTCGAGGGTGTTAATTCCTCGGCCGGAAACAGAGATTTTAATGGAGCTGGTTGCGGCAGAGCTCGATCCAATCGACTTCCGAGGGAAGGTGGCTTGGGATTTGTGTTGCGGTTCAGGTTGCATAGGCCTTTCTTTAAAGAGGCGTTTTTCTGAAATTTCGGTTTGGTTATCAGATCTATCTTCGGATGCGCTTTCTTTAGCTGAGGAAAATGCTCAGTTGAACCAGTTGAAAGTCTCCTTCATGAAAGGAGATTTGTTAGCGCCTTTTTGCGGGATGAAAGCGGATTTTGTGTTTTGCAATCCTCCTTATGTATCCAGTGTAGAATATGAGGTGTTGGCGCCTTCTGTAAAAAATTATGAGCCTAAATTGGCTCTTGTGGGAGGGGAAACGGGGCTGGAGTTTTATGGAAGGCTTGCGTTGGAGCTGCCTTTTTTCTTAAATCCTAGAGCGAGAGTCTTTTTGGAGATAGGAAGCTCCCAAGGAGAGGATATATTTAAAATTTTTTCTTCTTCTTGTTGGATTCGGAAAGAGGTAAGAAAAGATTGGGCTGGGCTAGATCGTTTCTTTTTCCTTGAAATAGAATGACTTTCTAGATTATCTTATAATGCATCTTTGAAAAGACATGGTTTATGTTTGGTTCTTTAACAGAAAAATTTCAACATTTATTTTCTTCCTTGACGGGCAAGAAGGTTCTTACTGAAGAGAACGTTTCCGATGCTGTGCGCCAAGTGCGTCTCGCTTTGCTTGATGCGGATGTAAACTACTCTGTAGCTAGCGCATTTATCCAGCGTGTAAAAGCAAAAGCTTTGGGAGGAGATGTTACTCGTTCTATAACGCCAGACCAACAATTTACAAAAATTGTGCATGATGAGCTTGTTGCGTTGATGGGAACCGAAGAAGCCAGAGTAGATATTAAAGGGAATCCTGCAGTGATTATGCTGTGCGGTTTGCAGGGAGCTGGGAAAACGACTCATGTGGCAAAGCTTGCCTATTATTTCCAGAAACAAAACAAAGAGAGAAAGATCCTGATCGCTGCTTGTGATTTGCAGCGGTTGGCTGCTGTAGAGCAGTTGAAAAGATTAGGAGCGCAAGCCGGAGTGCCTGTTTTTTCTATAGAAGGAGAAACAGATCCTAGAAAAGTTGCAAAAAGTGCTTTAGAAAAAGCGCGAAGTGAAGGGTTTGATCTGTTGATTGTCGATACGGCAGGGCGTTTGCATATAGATGAACCGCTGATGGATGAACTGAAACAGCTTAAAGTGATTCTAGATCCAAGAGAGATCCTGTTTGTAGCCAATGCAACTACGGGTCAGGATGCGGTCAAGACAGCTCAGGAATTCGATGCGCAAATCGCGATTACAGGAACTATTTTGACGATGCTGGATGGAAGCGCTCGAGCAGGAGCTGCAATTTCGATTCGGGAAGTAACAAAAAAACCTCTTAAATTTGAAGGCATAGGCGAGAAAATCACAGATCTTCAGCTTTTCAATCCTCACTCCATGGCCGATCGAATCCTTGGCATGGGAGATGTGATCAATTTAGTTAGAAAAGCGGAAGAGCATTTCGATGCAAAAGAGAGCGAAGATTTAGAGAAAAAACTGCGTAAAGCTTCCTTTACCTACAACGACTATTTAAAACAGATGTCGGTGATTAAGAAAATGGGATCCTTTAAAAGCCTGCTGAAAATGTTGCCGGGGATGTCCATGTTAGATCAAATGGATATTGATGAGAAAGAGTTTCATAGGCTGGAAGCTATGATGCTTTCGATGACTGCAGCAGAGCGAGAGGAAAGGGTTGAACTTGTTCCTAGTCGTCGCCGCCGGATAGCTCAAGGAAGCGGGACATCGGTTGAAGATGTAAACCGAATGATCAAAGGTTTTAAAAGAATGAAACAAATTTTAAAAGATATGCCTGGTTTCAAAAAGCAGATGCAAAAGGGAACAGGAAAAAAGGAGAATGTATTATGGCATTGAAAATTCGTTTGAGACAGCAAGGCTGCAATAACCGCCAAACATACCGTGTAGTTGTCGCTGATGTTCGCTGTAAAAGAGATGGAAAATATGTCGAAAAACTCGGATGGTACCTTCCTCATCTAAAAGAGAACAATTGCAGCATCGATGCAGAAAGAATGACATATTGGCTTGAAAAAGGGGCGCAAATGTCAGACCAAGTGAGAGCGCTAGCAACAGAAATCGTTCCGGATGTGATTCGAAAGTATCAGGAGCAAAAAGAAAAAGTGCGAGCTCATCGCGTTGAAAAGAGAAGAGAGAAGAAAAAGTCTGCTTAAGACCTAAGCGGGAAAGAACATGCGCATCTCCATCTTGTCTCTATTTCCGGAGTATTTTCAAGGCCCTTTTGATGTGAGTATGATGAAGCGGGCGCAAGAGAGCGGGCTTCTTCAAATCAATCTAATGGATATAAGGGACTTTGCTGTTGGAAAACACAAAAAGGTGGATGATCGCCCTTATGGAGGAGGCCCTGGAATGGTCTTAATGCCAGAGCCTTTGTGTAAAGCTATCCGGTCGGTTCGGACTCCGAAATCCCGGGTGATTTATCTTTCTCCTCAAGGCCAGCTGTTGAACTCGGATATATGCCAGAGGATTGCGGCGTATGAAGAGCTCGTGTTGGTCTGCGGACATTATGAGGGGATTGATGAAAGAGTGATCCAAAAGGAAATTGATGAGGAAATCAGCATAGGAGACTATGTTTTGACAAATGGGTGCCTAGCTTCCATTGTATTAGTCGATGCAGTGGCTCGATTTATCCCAGGTGTACTGGGAAATGATGAAGCGGCAATGCAAGACTCCTTCCAGGAAGGAATATTTGATGCGCCTCAGTATACTAGACCTTTGGATTTTGAAGGGTCACATGTTCCTGATGTGCTTACACAGGGGCATCATGAAGAGATACGCAAGTGGCGAAGTAAACAGGCTTTAGAAAAAACAAAAACAGTACGTCCCGACTTATATCAAAGACTTGCTCAAGTCGGGTTAAAGGAGAGAACATGAAACAGTGCCAGCTTATTCAAGCATTAGAGCAGCCTCAGCTCAAGCAGAACATTCCAAGTTTTCGAGTCGGAGATACGATTTCCGTGTATACTCGAATTATCGAAGGAGAAAAGGAAAGAATTCAGGTTTTTACAGGGACTGTGATTGCACGTAAAGGTAGCGGTCTTTCAGAGACGATTTCTCTTTATCGCGTATCCTATGGTTCCGGAATGGAAAGGGTATTTCTTGTGCATAGCCCAAGAATTTCAAAAATCGAAGTGACCAGGGCTGGTAAAGTGCGCAAGAGCAAGTTGTATTACTTAAGAGGTGCTTTTGGAAAAGCTGCGAAAGTAAAAGAACTGCTAGGCGGACCAAAAGCAGAAGTTGTAAAAGAACCAACTCTTGAATCTTCAACCTAAGAAGAGAATTCAATGACTCCTGGCGATGTGGGGTACCCTGATTGTTCCTATGAAATGGAGGCGAAAAAATTAGGGTATTCTCTTATCGCAGGAGTGGATGAAGCTGGCAGAGGCCCTTTAGCAGGTCCTGTGGTTGTTGCTTCTTACCTTTTTTTCGGCCATTGTCTTGCAGGGATAAACGATAGCAAGAAGCTCACCGCAAAAAAAAGAAAATCGCTCTTTCTGCAGATAAAAGCTGATCCTAAATCTGTATATGCCATTGAGATTGTAGATGCTGCGGTCATCGATCGAGTAAATATTTTTCAGGCTACATTGCAAGGAATGCGTGAGTCTGTTGTTCGTTTAGCTGTAAAGCCAGATTTTGTGCTCGTTGATGGGTCTCATCTTCCTGAGCTTCCAGTTCCTGGTAAAGCGATTGTTCAAGGAGACGCTCTTTGTTATTCCATTGCATGCGCTTCTATTTTAGCTAAAGAAACAAGAGATGCATTGATGGAGGAATACGACAAGCAGTGGCCTCAGTATGGATTTGCAAAACACAAGGGATATCCAACTCAAGAGCATCTCCGCGCTTTAGAGCTATATGGGCCCTGTCCAATCCATCGAACCTCTTTTGGACCTGTGCGGGATTTGTTAGTGGAAAATAATATTTAATCAATGAAAGAATTGATCGGAATTCTTGTATCTTCTATAAGTAATTCCTTAATTAAAAAGCATGGCATTGCATGATCAAAAGCATGACGGCATATGGTCGAGTTTCTCATCCCCAGTCTTTAGGAAGATGGGTGGTTGAAATCCATTCGGTCAATAAAAAAACATTGGATTTTACGGTTTTATTGCCAAAAGACTTTTTGCAGTTCGATGTCGAGATTCGAAAATGGCTATCCCAGCATCTCAAAAGAGGACAAGTGACGGTGAAGGTCCATCTTGCCTGTGATGGGATTTCTGATGAGTTATTGCGATTGCATATGAAGCATCTCAAAGCATATAAGAGTTGTTTGGAGAGAGCTGCGGAGGATCTTGGATACTCTTCTTCTGAGGTTCGTTTCCCATTTTTAATAGAGCAATTCCAGAATTTACCCCAAGGGCCGGTTCTACATGAGCAAGAAGGAGTCGTTCGAGAAGAATTACTCTTTGCGTTAAATGGAGCTTTCACTGTTTTTTTGAAAATGAGAGAAAAAGAAGGGTATGCCCTTTCTATGGAACTGGCGAAACATTTACAGGTTTTGCTACAATACTTAGAAGAAATAGAGCAACGATCCGGGACATCGGTTAATAAATACCAAAAAAAGATCATGGATCGCCTGAGCGAGTATAAGCTTTCTACGAAAGAAGATCAGGAGAGGGTTTTAAGAGAAGTTGTGCTCTATGCAGAAAAAATAGATGTGACTGAAGAAATAGCAAGGTTGAAGTCTCACATTGCACAGTTTACATCCCTTCTTACTTCGGAAGAGTCTAGCGTGGGCAGGACCATGGACTTTTTAGTGCAGGAAATGGGAAGAGAGATAAATACCCTTGCTGCCAAATCGGATGATATTGAAATTACAAAAGCAGCTCTTAAGATCAAAAGCGAAATTGAAAAAATTAGAGAACAGGCGCAAAACATAGAGTAACATGACAGAAAAACTGTTGGGAAACCTTTCAAAGGGTCTTGTATTTGTCGTCAGCGCTCCTGCTGGAACCGGGAAAACGACATTGGTTCGAATGCTTGCCAAAGAGTTTAACTGTATTGCAGAAAGTATTTCTTGTACAACTAGATCCAGGCGCGCTAGTGAAGAAGAAGGAAAAGATTACTACTTTTTATCGAAAGAAGATTTTGTAAAAAAAATTGCTCAAAATGAGTTCTTGGAATATGCCGAAGTTTTTGGGAATTACTATGGAACTTCGCGCAAACATATAGAGAGTTTGCTAGCGAGTGGAAAGCATGTAATTTTGGTTATTGATACCCAAGGAGCTGCCACTTTGCAGTCAGCGGGTTATCCTGCTACCTATATTTTTATTGCTCCTCCTAGCGTAGATGAGCTAGAAAAGCGCATGTTAAAGCGGGAATCTGAAGATGAGCACACATTAAAAGAGAGATTATCTTGGGCTCATAAAGAGATTGAAGCTTCCTCCGCTTATCAATATCTCATTGTGAATCAAGACTTGCAGATTGCCTATGAGGTTTTAAAGAGCATTGTGATTGCAGAGGAGCATAGAGTCCACAATAAACATTCATGTAAGGAGAAGATATGTTGATAAGAGATTTACTAACCAATGAAAGCTTACGAGGTTTATTTTCAAATAACTTCGAATTAACAAACTTTGCTATTCGATTGGGCAGGTATTATGTTCGTGCAGGACATGAAATCACATTGGCTCATTTGTTAGACCAAGTAAAGAAAAATCCATCAGAGAAGTTTCTCCAAGAATTAGCGCATTTAGAGAATGAATAATCCCTTATGCAAGAGAAAATCTTAATCACATCAGCGCTTCCTTATGCGAATGGCCCATTGCATTTTGGACATATTGCAGGAGCCTATTTGCCTGGGGATTGTTATGCCCGTTTTCAGCGGTTGCAGGGGCATGATGTGTTGTATGTATGTGGTTCCGACGAATATGGAATTGCGATCACGCTTAGTGCCGAACTTGCCAAAAGGACTCCAAAAGAGCAAGTGGATTTCTATCATCAGGTGATTTTTGATTTTTTTCAAAAACTCCAATTTTCTTTTGATCATTATTCGCGCACCACCTGGCCCGGCCATGTAGAGACGGTACAGGCTTTCTTTTTAGATCTGCTTCATAATGGATATATTGAAGAAAAAGAGACGGAACAGCTGTTTTCAGAAAAAGAAAACCGTTTTTTAGCAGATCGGTATGTCCAGGGATCATGCCCCAAATGTGGATTTGATAAGGCTCGGGGCGATGAGTGCCAGTCTTGCGGGGCTAGCTATGAAGCAACAGATCTTGTTCGGCCTGTTTCTAAACTCTCAGGAACTCCTCTTGTCCACAGAAAAACAAAGCATTGGTTTCTTCGCTTCGATCTTTTTAAAGAACAGCTCGAACAATGGATCGACCAGAAGGCATGGAAATCCAATGTAGTCAATTTTGCAAAATCCTATATTAAAGACCTTCGTCCTCGTGCGATTACAAGAGATTCTGATTGGGGCGTTCCTGTTCCATTGCCGGGAACAGAGGGGAAGGTTTTATATGTTTGGTTTGATGCTCCAATAGGTTATATTTCAGCTACTAAAGAATGGGCTAAGAAGCAGTCTACTCCCGATTTATGGAAGAAGTATTGGCTCGATGAAAAAACAAAGCTCGTCCAATTTATCGGAAAAGACAACATCCCTTTCCACGCTGTTTTTTTCCCAGCGATGATTATGGGGCAAAATACGCCTTATAAGCTTGTCGATGAACTTCCGGCAAATGAATTTTATAATCTCGAAGGGCGCCAGTTTAGCAAATCAGATGGATGGTATGTAGATTTGGATGCATTTTTTACTCGATTTTCTTCGGACCAAATCCGCTATGCCATAGCTTCTAATGCGCCGGAAACTCAAGATTCCGAGTTTTCTTGGAAAGACTTCCAGATGCGTTGCAATGCAGAGCTCGTAGGAAAGCTGGGAAATTTCGTGAATCGCGTGTCTGTGTTTGCCCATGAGCGCTGTGGAGGAGTTATTCCCTCTTGGAAGGCTTTACAGCAGCAAGAAAAAGATTTTTTAGAGAAAATCCATCATTTAGCTGAAGAAGCAAAATCGGCTTATAGTGCTTTTCATTTGAGAAAGGCTTGTCAAATCCTCATGGAGATTGCGCAAGCGGGCAATGTGTATTTCGATATGAAAAAGCCATGGAAGTCGGCAAAAGATCCCTCTCTTATGGAAGATATGAACCATACAATCCGAGCTTGTTTAGAGTGCATAAGAATTTTAGCTCTTGTTGCAGCTCCTATTATCCCATCTTCTGCTGAAAAAATATGGGCTATGTTAGGTTATAAGACCGCCTTAACTCAAGGTTCTTGGACAGATATTACTAGCTCTACTTTAACAGAAGGCTCTTCGCTAGAAAAGCCAGAGATTTTATTCAAAAAAGTAGAAGATGATGTCATTGCTGAAGAGATCGCCAAACTTCACACAATGGCTTCTCAAGAGAAGAAGCCCTCCATGACTCCATTAAAGAGCCTGATAGGAATTGAAGATGTCCAAAAAATAGATTTGAGAGTGGCGCAAATAGAATCGGTAGAAAGAGTTCCAAAAAGTAAGAAGCTTCTTAAGCTGTCCGTAGACATAGGGTCTGAGAAAAGAACGATTGTTGCGGGGATAGGGGATAAATTGGAAACGATTGAAGCACTTATCGGAAAAAAAATAGTCGTAGTCGCAAATCTGAAGCCAGCCCAGCTTATGGGTGTGGAAAGCCAAGGAATGATCTTAGCAGCTAAAGGCTGTGAGGGGCTGGAGCTGCCCGTTTTTTATACTAGCAATCCGGGTGATTCTATATCTTGACTTTCTGTTGTATCATATGATTTTATGTAAAAATAAAATTATAATCCAATAGGAGATGCTATGGACATTCAATCAGTAGGCGATTCCAGTTACATGGATTTTGGGATGTCATTCGGCTCGAATATCTGGGGATTTATTACTTATCCTCCTCCTAATTACACGGGAGTATTAAATGAGGAAAAGATGGGAGTCTATCTTGGCTCTTTGTTTTCTCAGATGAAAGCCTCTGGACAAAATACCATAGACCTTGCCTTTGCGCAATTAGACAACATTGATGCGTATAATTCCGGCAATTTTCAAGGCACAGATACAAGCTACGATGTAGTAATGGGTTTGCTCAGCAGTTTGCAGAAAAATCAGGTGGATGTGCCTGGATATCCCGATTTTTTGAGCTATTTTGTCTCTCAGGCTCACAGTTCCGGGATGAAAGTAGATCTTTCTTTTGGAGGAGGAGTTGCAACGGATGGTTCCTTTAAAATCCTTCAAAAAGCGGGAGAAACATACCAGGGTCAGGCTATGAAGCTTGCTGATTTCATGAAAAAATATGATATCGATGGCGTCGATTTCGATATAGAAGATCCCACGGCATTGTCTTCTCAAAAGCCCGATAGTACAGGTCAAGATGTCTTTAGTTTTTTCAGTGCGCTCCATTCTGCTTTAGAAGGAACAGGGCAAACAATGTCATTGACAACGATGCTCGGTCAGTCATGGCGCTCTACTTTTTCTGAGTTTCTATCGCATTTTACGACCTATTTTGACGGCCTTAATCTGATGGCTTATAGCGATTCTCAGTTTTGGCTTGATCCGGATACTCCGGCGGGGGATCCAAATCAAGGATGGACTATTGAAGATTGGATTGATGCAATTGGTAAGCAGAATGCAGGGATGATCCATCTTGGTTTTGATGATGGCGTTCCCTATTCACAACAAGGAGCTAATGGCGGCCAATACTCTTTTCAGATCCAACCTGGAAGCAGTGATGGGCAGGCTGCAGCGCAGATCTATTTGCAAGTATTGGATCAGCTAAAAAAAGACGGATATCCTGCATTAGGGCAACCATTTTTCTGGCCCGCTGCGGACGTAGAGCCAGGAGGGAAAAGCCGGTATGCTCCTACTGCAAGTGGAGGTGCTAATTTTGTCTCTCAAGCAATGCAAGATTTTTACCAGTGGTTAGAAACGCATAGTTAACAAGCTGTTAATCTAAGGCAAAGGCCCGTATGCCGGGTCTTTGCATCTTCATTTCTTACTGCAATGGCTAACGCTTTCTTTGTGCCAATTAAGATGACTAGTTTTTTGCCTCGAGTAATGCCTGTATATAAAAGATTCCTATTAAGGAGCTTAAAGTGGGTGGTATGGATGGGAATCACAATACAGGGGCATTCGCTCCCCTGGTATTTATGGATGGAAACAGCATAGGCTAAAACAAGCTCGTCCAGCTCGGCAAACTCATAGGATACTTCTCTCTCATCATAGGTTACTTTTATCAGTTGCTCTTCAAGATCGATCCATGTGATTTTGCCTACGTCGCCATTGTATACTTCTTTTTGGTAGTTATTGCGGATCTGCATCACTTTATCATAGAGATGGAAATTTCTTCCCATCCTAGACAGAGGATTTGAGCTTGGATTGAGTATCTGCTGAAGAGAGGTGTTGAGGTTTTCTGTGCCGATAATTCCTTTTTTCATGGGAGCTAAAACTTGCACTTGGTCTAAAGATAAGCGGTGGTTTTGAGGCAGATGGGTTGTCAGCTGGGTTTGGATCTCTTGAAGAACCTCTTCTGGAGTTTCTTTAGATATAAAGATAAAATCACTATGTGGGGATGGGATAATATCGGGAAAAATTCCTTGATTAACCCTATGGGCATTGACGACGATTTTTGAATGGGCTGCTTGGCGGAAGATCCTCTTAAGTTGGATGGTGCAAATTGTTTCTGATTGGATCAGATCTTTGAGAACCTTTCCGGCTCCTACGCTGGGCAGCTGATCTACATCTCCGATTAGAATGACGCGGCAATGGCTGGGGATTGCTTTAAGGAGATGATAGAGCAAGAAGGTGTCGATCATGCTCGCTTCATCGATCATGATAAGGTCGCAGGAAAGAGGATTTTCCCGGTTTTTCTTAAACCCGCCCTTGACAAAATCCATCTCTAGAAGGCTGTGAATTGTGAATGCCTTTTTATGGGTGATCTCGCTCATTCTTTTGGCCGCTCTGCCCGTTGGTGCTGCAAGGAGGATCTTAGAAGAGATCTTCTCTGTGACGCGTAAAATCGCTTTTGTGATCGTGCTTTTTCCGGTTCCTGGCCCCCCCGTGATGATGAGTAGCTTTTGAGATAGTCCCAAACCTACAGCTTCTGCTTGTTCTTTGGCTAGGGTAAGCTGGAGTTTCTGCTGGGCCCAGGCTAATGCTTTGGGGACATCAACAGAACGAAGACAAGAGGGTGTGTGTTTGAGTCTGTCGATCTCATGGGCAATTCCAATCTCTGCAAGAAAGAAAGGCTTGATCCACAGAAGCGGACCTTCGCGAACCAGCTGCTTTTGGTGGATCAGGGCTTCGATTCTTTCCATGATCAGCTCTTTAGGGACTTCTAAGATCTCCTGGGAGGTTGTGAGAAACTCCACTTCAGGAAAACAGGTGTGTCCTTCGTTGCTGATTTCCCAAAAAACATGTTCAATACCAGCATCGACTCGAAGAGGGGAGTCTTTTGCAATGCCAAGTCCTGCCGCGATATGATCTGCTGTTTTGAAGCCGATTCCAAAGACCTCTTTGGCGAGGGCGTAAGGATTTTGGGTGACTTTTTCAATGCTTTTTTCTTTGTATACCTTATAAATTTTTTGAGCAAAAGAAGCGCTTACATGGTGTCCTCTTAGAAAGACCATTACTTCTCGGATCGATTTTTGCTCCTGCCAGCAACTGATGATTTTATCGATTCTCTTTTCTCCAAGTCCTGAGACTTCAGAGAGGCGTTTTGGTGTTTCATCGATGATTTTAAGGGTATGGACTCCAAAGGCTTTGACAATCCTCTCGGCATAGACAGGACCTATGCCTTTAATCATTCCAGACTCTAAGTATTTTTGGATGCCAATCAGATCGGAAGGTGCTTGGCAGTCAAAAGATTGCACTTCAAACTGTTTGCCATGCTGGGGGTGATTTTTCCACAGACCTCTGCAAAGAAGGGTTTCTCCCGGTTGGAGAGAGGGCATCATGCCGACAATTGTGATTTCTTCTCGGGTATTGGGCGCTTTAAGGCGGGCGACTGTAAACCCGCTTTCTTCTCCAGCAAAGACGATATGTTCTACATATCCATACAGAGTATCCATTAAGATTCTCGCGTTTCGATGTATCTGCGTTCGAGGATATCGATTTGAGGAAAATTTGTAATCGAAATTAGGTGGTTTTTTTAAAGAAGATTTGCTATTTCAATCAGATTTTGATCCGGATCTCGTACATATACAGACAAAATGGGCTGAGTAGCTCCAGTTCTTTTGACAGGCCCTTCTACTATCTCTATTCCTTTATTCTGGAGTTCTTGGATGACCTCTGCAATGGGTGTGTTGCAGATGAAGCAAAGGTCTGCAGACCCGGGCTGGGGCTTGGCTGCTTTGGGGGCAAATTCTTTTCCCTTTTCATGAAGGTTGATTTTTTGATTGCCAAACAGGAGAGCTTTTCGATTCTTTCCAAATTGGATCTCTTTCATGCCGAGCACTTCTACGTAGAATCGGACTGAGTGTTCAATAGAACTCACGGTCAACACAAGATGATCAAGATGTTCAATATGCATTTTTTCTCAAGTATTTTTAGTGTTTTCCACGTCCTTCTATGCGCCAGATGTCTTCCAATACATTCCCTCGGACGCAGGAGTATGCATCATAGAGGTTGACCGTAGGATCACAGTGAGGAGTTAAGCATTCTAACATGTCTCCTACGCGGAGAGTGTTATCGAGGCAAGGGCCGAGTTTTCCATGTTCATCGCCCATAAATTCGTAGGGAGTGTCAAGAGGAGCTCCTGCAAAAACCTGAGGAGATGGGCCATCTGTGGCAAAAGCTTTAAGCCCTCCATCGGTGATGTAGGTATTCTCTCGCATGCTAATGATGGATGTTAAAACAAATAGCGAAGGTCTGAAAAGAGGGTCTGTATCTGGTTGGAGTGTAATATTTTTATACTGAACGTCCAGAAAAATATAGGACCCTGTTTGCAGTTCTGTAAAAATCTTTTCTTTTGCATCGATATGGAATGTGCCGGTTCCTCCTCCTGTAATGATCTCAGGCTTCATGGAGATTTTTTCGAGCTCATGGCACAGTTCTTGGATTCGTTTCCCTTGTTCTTGCATGAGCCTGGAGCGTTCTTTATAATCTGCAATATGTTGCAGATGCCCTGCATAGGCTTGAATCCCTTTATATCGCAATGATGGATGCTCTGAGATTGTCTTTGTGATCTGTATAGCAGATAAGACCGAAGGCGCCCCGGTTCTTTTTTGTCCGACATCGAAATCGACAAGTATCTGTAGAGGATGTCTACTCTTAGCATTGGCTTTAGAAAGAATGTTGATGTTTTCTATACTGTCTGAAACGACCATAAGATCTTGAGAGTTTTCATGGAGCCGGATAAGGCGCTCTATCTTTGAAGGATGAGTGATAGGCGATGTAATCAAGATCCCTTGAATCCCGCCTTTTGCCATCTCTTCAGCTTCTCCGATGGTCGCACATGAGATGCCAAGAGCTCCAGCTTCGATTTGCAAGCGTGCGATCTTTACACATTTGTGGCTTTTGCAATGAGGCCTTAGCTTGACGTGTGTTTTAAGGCTGAACTCTGCCATAGCTAATATATTCTGTTCTAGAGCATCTAAGTCCAAAAGCAAAGCAGGGGTAGAAAGTTTATGGCGAGATCCTTTTACCCCGATGAGCTCTTTGTCTAAGAAGATATTTTCCACAGAGAGTCCTTTAAGGTTTTCTTTCTTGGTGATACCACGAGATCTGAATTTGAAGCAATTATACGAAAAAAAAGATTTTCAAAATCGATTTTATTCCTGTGCGCTATGTAAAAAATGAATATAGGTATCGTGTTGATCGAGCATATGCCGATAAGCTTCTAAAAGCGCAGGATAGAGCTGCCTTCTAACTTCAACTGAGACATCAGGAGCTACTGTGCAGAAATGAGTTCCTTTTGCCTTATGAGATTGGATGAGGGTATATTCTGAGCGAGTCGGCTTGGAAGGAGAGTACCAGTATTCGCTTAGAAAGGTCACATCCGCTATTTTTTGGTGATAGGAAAGAAGAGCTGTCACCCGCATAGTGCAATCATAGGGTTCTTGTTCAAAGAAAAGAGGATCAGAAGGAATGAACTCTTCTATAATAAAGTATTCGGAAGAATCCCTTGCATACTGAGAATAGGAGCGTTCGGGATCTTTGATTAAGAGTTCCTTAGGCGAATGGAGGATATATTCCAAAGTCGAAGCTAAGTCCTGCTTGTCTACTATGATCACTCCTCTGCCCATGGTAGATTGTATGGGTTTAATGACCACGATGTCTCCCGGAATGTCCGATAGAATGCGGCGGGACAGATCTTGAGGGTCCCCTTTTTGATAAACAGCCCATATAGGACGAAGATTTCTTGTTTTGTCTAATTGGTGAAAAAACCAGTTCATTGTGAGCTTGTTGCAGCAAAAGGGCAGAATAGCTCTATCAAGGAAAAGGATTTGAGGAAATCGAAGAGGGTCTCCTCGGATAATAGGATCCAAATGCAAAGAAAATAAACAGCATTGGTAATCAAATAGGTTGTCGGGGTTTTCCGGAGGCTGTTGTTTTATCCTGCTGAGGAGTTCTTCTGCAGAATGAACGGAGGCCCATCCATGGTTAACCAATGCCTGTTTCATTTTCTGGTATAGAGGGTGGGTGAAATAACCCGGCAGATGGTATTTCTCTAGGATAGCGCAATATTTGTTAGGAATTGCATTCATTTCCTCAAGAGTATCAGCCCCACTGAACCGGGAAAATGATCCGGGTTGCATTTCGCAGATTTTCACGCCCTGCTGTCTATTGTATTTTAGGTCGATCACCACAAGAGAGAGATCGGCCATGGCATCGAGATGATGATTATATTGGCATAGAAGAGCCAAAGCTGCCAGATAAAGGAATAGGAGCAACCTATCCATGGGACCTTAGTACTTGATATTGAATAGCAATTGTCCGCTTTGATTCCAATATTTGGAAGCAAATTGCCCATCGTATTGCAACGAGATGCCGAGCTTTTCTGCTGATGACAGGTAGCTAAGAGAAGCTCCAACCGCTCCGAGGTTGCGTTCAAAATTCCACCCAGACACATGAAACTTACAGCTGCTGTCTTTAAATTGTGCTCGGTAGTCTGATTTCCCTAAAGGAGTTTGGTTGATGTAGCTTAGCTCTAAGCGGGGAATGAAAATTCCAGATCCGTGATTCGAATTGCATAGGGTTGTAAAGGCAATGCCTGCTTGGCTTTGAATCAGCTGGTCTTGGCGGCTGTCTACATGGAGGTTTAAGCTATTTGCTCCATGTTCTTGATATCCTTGCTGCCATAAGTAGATGTAGTCGACTCTAGCAAACGGTCCAACGCGAAAGTTTTGGGTGTTAAAATATGCGCCACCTTCCAAGCCTGTGAGAACTTCCCAGCCATTATGAGATCCATGTGCATGGCGATGCAGATGGTTAATCGAAAGGTGGCGGGAGGTGTGGTATTGATTATAAGAGCCTAGAGCAGAAAAGATCACATATCCGACGTCATCGCTCCAGCTTCCATAGAGTCCGCCGTAATAGCTATTTATCTGGCCATTACCTGCTGTTTGATTCCAATGTAAGTTGGAGTAGGTGTAGCTGAGAGCTCCTCCGATGCGGAGTTTTTTATAAGAAGCATCTGTCCCCAGAGAAACTCCAGCTGTCCAGTCATCATATCCAAATTGACTATCTTTGCCATGTTGTTTTTCCCATTGGCCGAAGCCATCTACCCATAGGCAAGGTTTAGCATTATCAGAGCAGCGATTGCGCAGAGATAGCTCTGTAAGATGCTTGGAATATCCTGAGCGGATAAGTAAAGCATTGGCTAGCTGATTCCAGGTTTGAGCGGAAAATTGAGAAGGCTGCATATGAGTAAATGCAGTATCAATTCCCGAAAAAGATAAGCCAAGTAATTGTCCGGAAACGGTATTGGCATCAGAGCTGGAAAGAGAAGTAAAGCAGTTCGCTGCAGCGTCTGCATTGTCATGCAGGCCTATCACAGAAAGAGGAAGATAGGTCAAAGAAACTGAATTTTGATTGTAGGTTAGAGACATTAAAGCCGGAACGGAAGTTTGCGTAGAAGAAAATATCCCTGATATTCCCTCTGCAGCTTGGAGGATATTATATGTTTGCGCTGAAGTGAATGCTAGGTCTAGAGGGATGACATCAAGAGTTCCTCCAAGAATTGCAGCCCCTGTAGCTACGATCTGATCAGAAGCCCCTGAAGAACTGATCTCGCAAGCAAATACACCGGAGCTTGCAGATGTGTAGTTTCCTGTAGTAAAAATTCCTATGGAATTTCCTGGAGAAATGGTCCCCAAAACAACCAGATCCCCTGCAATCCTTCCGATCCCTTGGAGTTTTCCTCCGGAATCTACGGTAAGGTTGCCAGGCAGAGTGCCATCAAGTTGCAGAATTCCGCTGCTGATAAGAGTATCGCCTGAATATGTGTTGTTATTACTTAGAATAAGGGTTCCGTTTCCAGTTTTGGTTAAAGAGCCGGCTCCGGCAATGAGACCTTGGATTGTGTTTGTATCGGAGCCTCTTATGGTGAGATTGGATCCAGAAGAGATGTAGATCTCATCTGTCGAAGAGTCTGAGCTGATGTTATCAAAAATGTTGGTTCCTGAGCTATCGATTTCAAAATAGTTATTCCCGCCGCTCATTAAAACATTGACTGTTGTAGCGTCTGTAGAACCTGAATAAGCGTAAAGCTGTCCATAAGCTTCTAAGTTGTAGCGTACAGTTCCTCCTCCGGATGCTGCAGGTCCGCTGTCAATCCTGAGGGTTGCTGGAGAAAAGAATAAGGGCTGATGTTCATATACATCAAAGGTTGCTGTCACTCCTGGGTTTGCTAAAATCCCTGCAATCCCTGAGGCTTCGAGATTTGTAATCACAGACACTTGGGTGTTTGATGTGAATCGCATTTCAGAAAATTCAATCCCTCCATCTCGATTTGATAGGGGACTGTTATCTCCGTTTCCGTTGAAAATTGCAATTCCGCCATAAGGAACGCCATAGTCCCAGTTCGCATCTCTTTCAAGATCGGAAGAAATAGTACCAGTCCATGTGCTAGGCGGCTCAGCCCAAATCTTAGAAGCTCCTAAGAGGAGGCTTGTTGCAAGAAGAGAGTTCATGAATTGGCTGTTTTTGGAAAACACCTAGTACCTCATTTTAAATGTATAGCATCTGTGCATAGTCTTATCTCGTTTTTCAATAAAAAACTACCTGTTTTGAGAGGCTTCGATTTTTTCACTGTTTTTTGCGATAATGAGAATCGCATCAGAAACCGGGCGAGGTGATTTTTGAAATCCTTCCATTTCATCTCGAGAGATGTTTTTGACCATGCCTTCATAAACCATAGTTGAGCTTCCTCCTCCATCTAGATTGAGTGCATGCACGCAGCCGAGTTCTGCCATAAAGTCTCTCAGTTCGTATATTGTCATTCCATCAAACAGATCTTTTTTCTCAACGACGACAAAAATCCAATTTCCATTAGACAATACGCCAATCGCTGTTCTTGCATACCTATGAGTCAAAAATGAATCCAACGTTCTTTCTGCTGAAAAGTTTATAATTTTTACTCCTTGATGCAAAAGAAGAGGAGCGCCTCCAACCATGTACTCTAAAGAATCCCATTCTATGGAGGAGGGGTTTTCTATCAAAGAAGCTGAGTGGATTGAAAAAGAAAAAGAAGAACCCACTTTAAAAGATCCAAAGAGGGGATGTTTTTCCGATACAGACAGAACGTATCCCTCTTCAGGAATCTTAGAGTTCCCTCTTTTGCTGATTTCTTGGATGGTTCCCTTAGAAATGGTGATTTCCTCTCCCTTTGAGTTGGTGAGAGTTGTTTTGTGGAAAGAAGGGGTAAATAAAATCATTTCTCCACTTTTTCGAGGCCTATTCAGCCCGTTTATTATAATGGGAGTTTGCTTATAAAGTGCTTGGATAGCAACTTCAAGTCGATCGAATTTAGGGGCTTGATCTTGAAAAGACCAGCCGATACAGCCTCTTTGATTAGGGTCACAGGAGTACCAATTATGAATTTTTAGGACTCCTTTTGAGAGGCCGTCAAAAGGTCCGCCTATTGTAAAAAAACTCCCATTTATCGCTGCAGTTGCGTGATGGCGATTGTTTATAGAGAGTACAGTCTCTGTTCCAAGTCCTTGATCTAGAGCTTTTACCGGTTTTATTTCGAAAAGCGAAGGATCGACTTCGATTACATGAACAGAGTGCGGTTTTTTAATAAATGCAAAATAAGAAGATGGGATTTCAAAGTAAACGTATTTTATGCCTTCTTGTGCAAAAAGAGAAAACGAAGAAAAAAAGATTAAAAAACAAACACGCCTCATGATGGAAAAAGCTTTTATTCCAAACGCAGAAGGATATTGGATCTTTTTTCATCGAGTTCTTCGATTTGCAAAGAAAGAGATTGGATTTGCTGAGAGAGGTCTTCTATTGCAGCATCTTGCCTTCGGTCTACACGCGGGCGAATGCTCTCCTGCTCTCGTTGGACATGCTGTGCTAGTTCTGCTTTTAACCCAAGCTTCTGTTTGAGTAGGCTTTCAATTTGAGCATCTATCTGGACAAATTCTTGATAAAGTTCTTGCTGTGATGTTTGATCCGCATAAGCTCTTGCTAGAGAAAATACACACAAGGTGCATAATAAAAATACGCGCATTTTGGTCTCCATTTTTGAACGAGGTATCCCATTTTTTATAAAAATGGTCAATTATTTTCTGTGTGAGCAATCTTGGAAATATTGCAAAATTTATGCATTAATTGAAATTTTTTTGTGATTTTTTGTTTTTCTGATAGGATTGCGCTCTGTCTGAAAATTGCCGCTGAGCTTTTATTCCCATTGGAGGATAGATGCTTATCTTGTCAAAGCGTTGATCTTGGATGGACAGCCGGAAAAAGCGCGCCTTTTGTTTGATGCAAATCTTTCGAAGATTTATCCGAGATATTCTCAGGTCATCAATAAAATAATAGATGCAGATAGTTTTATGAGAGCGATTTAAATGCCTTTTTTTTCCAGTCTTTAAGGTAGGTCTGTACCTGATCATATTCTTTAAATTGTTTTTCATGATGTAGAAATTGAGCATGGTGGATCGCTCTTCTTCCGCTTTTTCTAATGAGAGGAGGATGCACATGGTGAAGCATTTCGTGATAGATAATAAAACGGATGAAATATGAGGGAATATCGGGATGGTCAAGGATTCGATGGATTCGGATTTCTTGCTGTTTTATATGGTAGCTCCCCAATCGAATCTTTGTTTTAGGCTTAGCTAGTTTATCTCCAGACCAGAAGATGGGAAGACGCAGTTTGTTTTCAAAATAGTCGGCATTGACAGAGTCGAAAAGGTCTTTGAGGTTATAAGTCTCTCCTAGATGCGGCTTTTTCCTTACCGGTTTCTTAGGTTGAGGAAAAAGCCATGTAAATAGTCGAGTAATCATAGCAAAACGAGAAAAAATTCTCTGTTAGTCGAGTTTTTGTACAATCTGGATGTGGTTTCCATCTAGATCGACAACCATTTGTAGTTTCACGTGGCCTGGAACCTCCATGATTTCACCTACGAGTTTCGCGCCTTTTTGCACGAGTTCTTCCCTTGCCTTTACAAGATCAGGGACGCTCATTGTGACGATTGCATTTTGGCCAGCAGGCATTTTATCAAAATCATTTTCTTGTGCGATTCCTAGGACTGCTCCGCCTTCAGATCCAGCAAGTTCTGCCCATCCAAATTTCTCTTCAAATACTTGCAGCTGAAGCCCTAGAGTCTTTGTATAAAATGCAATGGCAGCTTGAATGTCTTTAACAACGATCCATGATAGGTACATGCCTTGGTTATTCATAAATAATCCTCATTGTTCAGTAAATCACAGTGAAGGATAGCGGCTTAGAAGTTAAACGGATAGGGGAATTTTGGGGAGGGCCTCTTTCGAGGCCCTTGCCTATTTAGAGAGGCTAAAAGGCCCTGATCCAAAATAAGCGATCATGCAGCAAGCTCCGATCATCGATAAGTTTTTCAGAAAACAATACTGATGCATCATAGCCGCAAAAGGAGTTTCAGCGTGCCAGTATTGATGCATCCATAAAGTAATGGGTAGAAGAAAGACAATGAGAAGCCAAGCCCCAATCTTTGCTTTGTATCCAAGAAGAATGCTCAGCCCTCCAGCCAAGGATAGGACTCCGGAAAGAGGGACGAATAAAATAGGAAGGGGAACACCCATTCCAGTAGCATGCTCCATAGCTTGGGGAGAAAAATGATGGAAAGCTTTTACGATAAAAATAGCAGAGAATAAAAATCTGCCTATGAGAAGGATGATTGACATAGGGTTCCTGTAAAAAATATTTCGGATAAGCTTCATTGTATTCAAGGAAAAGATTTCAGCAATATTTTTTACACCTTCTAGTATTTAAGTGCGCTCAGAAGCAGACTCTTGTTCTTGTAAGAATCCTGAGATAGAGATCTGCAGAAAAGGGTTCAACTGGCCAAATTCTTCTTGCGTAATGGGGGTGCAATAGAAAATCAGGGGCATTACGGCTTCGGGGAGATGCTCGATAGAGGTTTTTAATAGAGAACGCTTTGCTTCCAAAGATAGACTTGGAGCAGCGTTCTTCAGCAAGCGTGAAAAGAGAAAGTACTGAGTAGACGGGTCTTCCCAGAGTATTGTTGAGGTTAAGATCTTTTCTAAATCCTCATAAGAGGGGAGCAAATAGTCTAAAAATAAACCCAATGAACTGATAGCTATGAATGCTGGGATTGCTTTAATTTCGTCCAAAGCCATATCAAGAGCCTTTTTTCCATCCTCAGAAAGAGTGGCTTGAAAAGCGAATGACTGCTCAGATGTAAGTCCTTTGAGCAAAGCAGGTACTGCAGCCAGTCTACAAAGAGGAGATTGGCAAGCAAAGTGAAGCGCTGTATGACCGTTTTTGTTTGTCATATACCTATTGGCCCCTGCGTGCAGAAGTAAAGGAACCAACATAGGAGAGGCGTAAGCAGCCATCATTAGAGGAGACATTTCTTCTTCTAAGTCATGGTTTTCCAGCTGCATGAGAGCGTTGACATTTGTTCCTTGGTCAATCAAAAAGCGCACGATATCTTCCCTGCCCATCCAAATAGCTTCCATTAACACCTGGAAACATTCTTTCTGGGGCATTTTTATTCCCTGAAACAAAGCGGTGATTTGCGGAAAGATATTGGGTGCAGATTTTAATAAGAGTGTTGGAGCTATCGGAACTCCTTGAGAGACCAAAAAGGCAAAGATCGATTCTTTGCCGTGTTCAGCAGCGATTGTGAGAATGATAGATAATTCGCTCAAAAGAGGAGAAGTCAACAATATATATCTTTTCAAACAAGGAAGTTGGTCTGAATCTTCTTCTCCCAAAAAATGAGCTAGAGATTCTTTATCTGCTGCTCCAAGTTGAAATCCTTCAAGGACAAAGTATTCGGCGATCTCATAATGCCCACGCAAAAAAGCAGTTGCTAGCAGTTGGGATTGGACTGCATTTGTAAGGTTGCTATGCAAAAGTCTAGCTTTGTAGAGATCTTGTACAATAGCCAGATTGCCGCTATGGGTAGCGGAAAGCAGAGTATTGGCATCTGGATTTTTGCCTTTTTGCAAAAAATAGAAATAGAGCCTTTCATTGAATGCTGCGATGGAGTCTTCTAAACGGGCGGCTTTGATATAAGCTTCATTTGGAAATAAAAGATCAAAGATTTCAGGAGAAATCTCCTTATTGCCGGCTGCAATCATGCTATACTGGGGGCTGGCTGTCGATATCGGCTGAGGAAAAAAGTCTTTGTATTTTTTTATCCAAAAGCGCGCTTCCGGATAGTCGTTGGAATGGACTGCATGAGAGAGCCTTGCTTCTATCCAATCTTTTTGGAAAAATCTTCCCTGAAATCCAGACTCCAGGGCAAATACTGCAAATTGCGCTACTATTTTGACTGCAGTACGAAACAGGATATCTTCAGAGTGCGTGTCCCAATCCAAAGCCGAAACTCGTTTTTGTACAGTCTTGCAGAGGGCGTATTGATTATTTTCAATGGATGACATAAATCGTTTTCGGGAGATTTTTGTCTCTTTACATTCAATTTCACCAAAATGGTTCACCGTTAATCCAAACATGGAATTATTATTTTGGCTAGCATGCCATTGGATAAGTTGTTGACATTCATAGGTGTTGAGGTGTGGTGTGATTGTCATAATCCATTAAAATTTATTTTGGAGCCAGGATGCTACGTAGAAAGTGGATTGCAATCAAGAAAAAATGCATTTTTCTAAAAATATCAATTGGCTGAAATTGTTGTAATGGTGTAACGTTACGGCAAAAGGAGATCAACATGCAAGGCGAGGAAGGATGGAGGATGTTTCTAGACTTGTGTTTGGAAACGAAAAAAGCCGCTCGTTTGGAAGAGGTGCTTAACTTATTTCTCACAATAGAAGAAAAAGAGCACTTATCTTCCCGCATGCAAATTATCAAAGCTCTTTTGGATGGAAAATTATCGCAGCGAGAAATATCGGACGAAATGAAAGTCAGTATTTCTCAAATTACACGTGGATCCAATGCTTTAAAAATCATTAATAGTGATCTTCTAAAGTTTTTGGAAAATTATGTAAGGGGATATAAAAAAAATGACAAATAATCTTCGACGCAAGACTTTGCGATCGCCAGGGTTTTGTTTCTATCTAGTCCTTACATCTTCTTGTTCTTGGTGGCGTTCCCACGCCTAATTTTTTTATCTCACATTTTTTTATTTAAGCGCTTTGTTTCACCAAAAAGTGATTTGGGCGCACCTATGAAACACCGGTTTTGGATGGTGGTGTAAAGAAAAAATCAAGAATTTAAAGAGGATTGTTATGTTGCCAGTTATAGAAAAAGGATACCAATCGGACTATTTATTAGTAACTTCTGCTTTAGCATTTGGGCAAATCGATAAAGCTATATTAAAAATAGCCCAACGGCTTAAGGAGTCAGTCGAAGATTATTCTCTAGGTGCTTCCATTGGCAAAAGAGTAAAAAAGTTATGCCATGCAGTAGATCTTCGCGTTACGGAAGCTGCGATTTTCCACAGCCTTTATTTTAGAGAGTCAAAACGTCTTGCTATCATCAGCGGAGCCGGTATCGCCGGATTGGCGGCTTCATTTGAATTGCGAGCAAGGGGATTTAGTGTAGTGATTGCAGAAAAACGGAAGAGCTTTTCTCGCTTCAATATCATTAACTTAAATGTGGAAGCGCAAGTTTTTTTAAAAAAATTCAAACTGCTAGAGGAATTTGAAAGAGTGGCTGCAGCAAAAATTAAAGAGCATCGGTATGTAGTAATTGAAAAAACAAAACAAGCAAGGGCTCTTGGGGTTTCCGATGTAAGCAACTTACAGTTAGATGACTCAGTTTCCTTTGAATCGGAAAATTTCGATAAACTTTTCAATCAAGACGGGATATATAGCGTCCCAATTAGGGTGTTGCAAACTTTTCTTGCGGAAAATGCGCTGGAAATCGGGGTAAATATATTAGGTGATGCCTCAGTGAGGGTGTTATCGCGTTCGCAGACCAGAGGGGTGTCGAAAGTACAGGTTACAGCAGATCGAATTTTGCGGCCCGATTTGTTTTTTATAGCAGAGGGCGCGAAGTCTACAACGGCTTTTCATCTAGGGATGAAAACGAAGTTAGTAGTCAATGCATGCAGCGGAGAAAGCTGGGTCTTTGGGAATATGACTTATCCAGGTCAAGAAACCTTTGTTGTATCTCTAATAGATACTTCTGAAAAAACCTTGCAGATAGCCAATGTGATTTTCAATGCAAAAAGCCGAGTTATCAATGTCGCTGTGACTGCAGATGAGAAGGTGGACTTAAGCAGTATAAGGGCTCACATATTGCAGACTGTATCTCAAGTGTTTAAACAGAGGGCTTTTCCTATTGAAAAAATGAATTGCATCCTATCCGATACAGTGGATAAGCCGGTAAACATTGTAAATCAGACTGTTGTTCCTTTCTCGGTGGGAAATGTTTTTTGTATTGGAGATACAGCAGGCTCTAGTTCTCCCTTAGCCGGTCTCGGAGGAACTTTGGGGCTTACCTTAGTGCCATCTACGGTTAGACAGCTTTTAAGTGACTATGAACAGCACCCTGATAGGATGCATGAAAACTTTGATAAATCTTCGGAAGCCTATACGAGAAGATGGATGCAAAAATCAGCAGGGATCAAAAGCTTTTGCCAGAGCGTCTCTGACAAAAGGGAATAGAGAATGCAAACCGATAATGCAAAACAAAGCTTTCCGATCGTTGCCTTAGGCGTAGTATTTGAGCATTTTGATATGATGCTAGCGAGTCTTCTTGCAAGTTCCATTGTAGAGGAATTTGTTGGATCCACTAGCCCATCTCTTAAACTGCTTTATGCTTATGTAGGGTATGCAATCGCTTTTTTATTCCGACCTTTGGGAGCATTTTGTTTTGGCTGCATAGGCGATTTATATGGTCGTAAAGCCTCATTAATCGGCTCTATGATTTTGATGTCAACGGCAACCCTGGCATTCGCTTTTATCCCAGGAGTCGAGAAGCTGGGGTTGATTTCAACAGTCCTTTTTTTTCTATGCCGCATCTCTCAAGGGATGGCTGTTGGAGGAGAATATGGAACAGCAATGACTTACGCTTTCGAGCTCAGCCCAGAGAGGAGAACTTTTTATGGAGCTTGTGTTGTTTCATCGACGCATGTCGGTGGAATATTTGCAAGCTTCCTTGCTAGCAGGTATATGGAAAATTTTCGGGTGATATTTCTGATTGGAGGATTAGCGGGATTTTTCATTGTGTTGTTTCGTTCTTTCATAAAAGAACAGTATGTAGCGAGATCAAAAAAAATCTCGGAAATAGCCATGGAATCTGTAGAAAACAAGCAAGGAATCATGGACTCTTTAGTCGTGGCTTCTATGGTGGTTTTAGTTTTTTATGGATCTCTAATTTACTGCAATGAGCTTGTACATCAAGAACTAAAAATTCCTCGATCTCAAATATTTAAAGCAAATTCGTTCTTGCTAGGCCTTTGGATTGTACTGCCGCCTTGTTGCGGCTATTGTGCAGATAGGTTTGCTATCTCTTATCGCAAGCTAATGAAAATTGGCGCTCAAGGAGTGTTTTTAACGGCTCCTTTATTAGGCTTGGCCTTATCCTTTTTTTCTTATCCGCTGATTCTAGCAGCTCAGACTCTTGTGCATCTTTTTCATATGATCTTCTGCCTTTGTACCCCTCGGTTTTTTGGAGATATTTTCAACGATACAGCTCGCAATACCGCTATATCGACTACATATTCGCTCAGCGCTTCTTTCTCTGCCGCTTTAGCTCCTCTTATTTGCCATATGAGCTGCACATTTTTTGATGCGAATTTTGCCATCTGTTACCCATTTATGTTGGTTGCTCTAGGAGCCGTCTTTATTCTTAAAAAGGAGAGAGTTTATGCAAAAAGATGATGCGTTTGTGCTGTATGATATCAAAGTTGAAGTCGCAAACAATGGAATAAATCCTATGATCTGTAATCACAAGGTGGGGGATTACTTTTTGCTTTCTGGAGAGAATTTTTCTTTGCCTGATGGCCAGAGCTTTCCTATCTATTGCCTTGCTGCTTTAATTCCAATCATCACGGTAAAGCAAAGATTTACAGATCCTCATGACTGGATCAGTACAGATCATGAGGTGGCTTGCCCTGATGTGAACTGCGGAGGCATTTTTAAAATATCGAGAATTGGAAAAAGGACGTTTTATCATCATCAAGTAACACAAGCGAGATGCACATGCATAAAAAGATAAGAACATCAAATATCATTAGAGGTTGCTGGCAGCTGGCTGCCGGTCATTCTGAGCAGAATACCGGCATTCAACCCATCTTAGATGCTATAAATTGTGGGTTTACCACGTTTGATTGTGCAGATATTTATCTTGGTGTCGAAGAATTGTTAGGTAAAGCTTCTAAAGTTGCTTCCGAAAAAAAACTCAGTATCCATACTAAGTTTGTTCCCGACCGTAACCGTTTGCATCACATAGATCGGAAATATGTGGAAACCATTATCGATCGCAGCCTTAGACGTCTGCAGACAGAATGCATCGACCTTGTGCAATTCCATTGGTGGGATTGGGGAGTTAAAAATTACCTGTTGGCAATGGAATTTCTCTCAGAACTAAAGGTTAAGGGGAAAGTCGCTAAGATCGGTCTTACTAATATAAATACGAGATATCTAAAAGAATTTTTAGAGTATTTTGATATAGCATCTGTGCAGGTTCAAGCTTCCCTTTTCGATAGAAGAATTGAACAAGGCATAGGGGAGTTGTGTTGCAAAAAAAACATTCAGATCTTTACTTACGGATCTTTACTAGGTGGCTTTGTAAGCGAAAAATGGCTGGGGAAAAAAGAACCTGATCTTCACCAATTGGAAAATCGCTCCCTCATGAAATACAAGCTTCTCATCGATTCAGCTTGTGGATGGGAGGAGTTCCAAAGGCGGCTTTCGATTTTAGAAAAGCTTGCTACGAAGCATTGCTGCAAAATCGCACACATTGCAGCGGCAGCTCTGCTGCAGAGTGGAAAAGCGGATGCTGTCATTATTGGACTTAGTCCTCAAAATTTTGCTGTCCAAAATCGCGATTTAGCCGAGTTCCCTTTACTCAAAGCGCAAGATTTGCTATCAATCAGTAACTGGTCTTGTCATTTGTCTGGAGATGTTTACGACGAAGAGAGGGATCTAAGCAAGGCTCATGCTAACATGATGAAATACAACCTCAATGCAGAGTGATAAAAACGCAGCAGGTAATATGAAAACATTCTTTTTTTTAGGTTTTTTTTGGTTTTTCCCTTCTGTAATTTTTTCTGAATTGCTCATTATGACATATCAGTGTTCTTTTCCGGTTTTTTTCGAGCTTCAATGCAAAGCTTTAAAAGCCTTTTGTGAAGATGAATATACCGAAAAAAGTTGAAGAATCGGCAACCTAGGCTCCAACGGGCCTAAATTTG
>CAMFIG010000008.1 GCA_945952445.1 uncultured Chlamydiae bacterium | reverse complement strand
GTCTATCAGATCCTATCAATTAAATTTATGAATTTATTTTTTAGGAGTGGTATTAGGGCAAAGATATTCCCTTCTGTGAGAAGAGCTCTTGGCTCAGAGAAATATCGGTTTTTTATGGAAACGTTTCCTGTGCTTCAAGGAGAGCTGGAAGGGCAGATCCGTCAAAGGAAAGACCGTGATATCCTAGAAAATCATCCCGAAAACATAGCAGAGCTCAGTCCTCAAGCGATAGCCAAGATTTCTGCCATCCAGTATATCTTAGATGAATTTTCAAATGAGCCGATCCCTGAGGTAATCCAATCGGCTTGTATAGAAATCCTTACATGTAGAAATCTTTCCATTTTCTTCTCTTACCTATTAGAGCTTTCTAGCTTTATGCAAAATCCGGCAGCTGTAGAAACATACGTGGCTTTAACCTCTACGCAGCAAACTGTTTCCGGGATTGTACACTTGCGCCTTCCCATGCTCATGGTTGCCAAATGGAGGATAGCTTGTAGAGATGTTACAGAGGCCGAAAATGCCTGCAAGGGTATAAAAGAATGCATCATGCGGGAAAAGAGATCGTTTAAAAATGCCTATAGTGGGCTGATGCAGGCATGGCTTCTTCTCTGCTTGGCTCTAGAGCAGCAAACAGATCTGTCTGCTGAAGAGAAGATCGAATTATTGCATAAAGCAATATCAAGCTTGGATCCGAAGCATCGAGCTGAAGACTTAAAGAAAAGGCTGTCTTGTCTGCAAGCGCTTATAACAATGCAGCCAGAAGCTCTTAGAGAAATAGTAAAAGAACCTATAGAGAATTTGACAGAACATGTATCTAATTTAATTGCAGTATCCCTTTCTAAAGACTCTTATTTGGGATTGGAAGGGGTGGATAGGCTCACGGACAAATACCTGTCGACGCTGGCAGCTATGCGGGTTCCCTATGCCTGGAGCACCTATGCAGCAAGGCTTAAACAAACAGGGAATCCAGAGGTGCAAAGGGCGTTTCGAAATGCTCTCTTAAACATCCTCAACGGGACTCATAGGGAATCTAGATATGATGCAGAGAGCAGCCCTCATATTGCTCGGATTGTTCAAACACATAAAGAAGTATGGGATCAATGGAAGCTTCCTTATGAAGGGCAGATGATGTCATTAGATCTTGCAGGAAAAAGGGCTTCTTTTTCTTTTCAAGAGTATCTAAAGACAAAATGCAGAGATGGGCATCTTCAGAAAGCAGATGGCACTACTTTAGAGTTCTTGACAGCTGTCATAGAGTCCAGCCCGGAGGCTGCAGCCAAGCAGCTTGAGTGCCAGGAGATGGCAGCAAAAAGCGAGGATCTACTTTTACAAGCACAAGACTTATTGATTAGTTTATACCTTGGCAAGGTTTCGGAAGCAGAGATCTTAGAAAGGAAAGAAAAGCTAGAAGAAGCGATTCTTGCGCTTCGAGGCTATGAGCTTGCAAATGACCTGCGAGGGCTCCTAGAGGGATTTATTAAAAGCCGCGAGCAGGGACAAAAAGTGCTCATCATCGATACCGACGACTGGCAGGATCTCTTTTTGTCAGGCTCAGAAGTTACCGGTTCCTGCCAGAGGATCGATGGAGATTTTCATCTTAATAAATGCCTGCTAGCCTATCTTATCGATGGTAAAAACAGGATGCTTGCCGTTAAAGACGCTCATTCAGGGAAAATTTTGGCAAGGGCTCTGTTTCGGATGCTATGGGATCCTATGAAACAGGAGCCTGTCCTATTCCGAGACCGGATTTATCCAGAGCTTTGTTCACCGGCTTATGAGAAAGCCTTAGATGGTTTAGCTAAAGAAAGAGCTCAAGCTTTAGGCCTTCATTTATATGTGAAGGCAGACCGAGCAGATTCCAGTGCAGTATCGATAGAGTCTTTGGGAAGCAAAGCTCCTTTTGAGTATGAAGATGCTGCAGGTGGCATCAAGGAAAAGGGAGTCTTTACTATCGAAAAGGCCAAAGAAATGCCCTTTGCATAAAGAGGTGTTTTTACGTCCAATAGCGGTTCTTACAACGTTAATAATGAGAAATGAAATTCACTAATTAATTGTAGTTTGTTTGCGTTTTTTTATATTTTCTTTACGAAATTAAAGAAAATGATATAATAAGGGTAGGCGCGGAAGAGAAATCTTCCCTCCTGTAAGAAATAGATCTCTCTTATAGGTGTGCCGAAAAGGTGATTTGCTTTCATTGGTGGCCCCATTAATGAAAGGTTCTCATGGTACCAATCTCTCTCAAAGAGAGGGGACCTTAAAGACTGTCTCTTGAGCTTCTTTAAGATCTATAAGAGCATGAGAAAACAAATCACCTTTTTTTTCTTTTTGCTCGAAGGCTGCGGAAGTAGTCTTTTCTTTTTTTCATTTCCCTTTCAAAACCCCGTTCGATGGGGTGGTAAAATTCCTCTGGGGACATCTCTATGGGGAAATAATTTTGTCCCGAGAATCCATCTGGTAAATCATGATCGTAGAGATACCCTTCTCCATATCCCAGCTCTTTCATTAAAGGCGTCGGGCTATTGACGATTGCAGCAGGTGGCATTTGTGAGGAAGTTTGCTTGGCCTTTTGCTTAGCTAAGAGGAAAGCTTCATAAAGGCGATTGCTTTTGGGCGCCAGTGCTAAATATACGATGGCTTCGGCTAGCGCTAATTCACCTTCGGGAGATCCTAGCCTTTCATAGGTTTGCCAAGCGTGCAAGGCGATAGTTAGAGCTTGAGGATCTGCAAGCCCAATATCTTCAGTTGCCATTCGAACGATTCTTCTTGCTAAATAGTTAGGGTCTTCTCCTCCTTCAAACATTCTTGCAAGCCAGTAGAGAGCAGCATCAGGATCTGATCCTCGCACAGACTTATGCAGAGCGGAAATCAGTTGGTAATGGATTTCTCCATTTCGGTCATATAAAGCTGGTTTTTTTTGCAAATAGTCTAAGAGATTATTTTCTGTAATTTCAAGATCAGAAGGAAGCGAGTAGAGGTTTTCCAACATGTTGAGCAGTTGCCTTGCATCGCCATCGGCATAAGAGATCAACGCGCTTTCTACTTCAGGCAAAAGAGGTCTCTTTGTGCTTTTTGCTCTTTCTAGGATTTTTTGTAAGGGGCCTTTTTCCAAAGAATACAGGGGAATCACTCGAACCCTGGAAAGAAGCGCATTGGTGATTGCAAATGAGGGGTTTTCTGTGGTTGCGCCAATCAAAACAAAGGTGCCATTTTCAATGTAGGGTAAAAAGGCATCTTGTTGCGCTTTGCTCAGTCTATGAATCTCATCGACAAAAAGGATGGGATACGGTGTTAAAAGAGGGTGGTCTTGGATCTCTTTGACGATTTTTTTTAGTTCTGCAATCCCATGTGTTGCTGGATGAAAATAGAACTCCGTTGCATGAAAAGAGCGCATGTAGATTTTTGCTAAAGTAGTTTTGCCGCATCCAGGAGGCCCGAAAAATAGCAAAGAAAGGGGGGTCCCTCCTTCTATGAGGGAAGAGATAAGGCTTTTAGGCCCGAGGATATGGTCTTGTCCGAAAAAATCAGAGAGAGTTTTAGGCCTTAAGATCTCAGCAAGAGGGGTTTTCATATGGGATAGCGCCTTTTAAGTTTTTGCTTTTCTTATACTGGACATAGATATCCAAAATCAAGGCTCACTGAAAATATAATATTTTTTTATGATTATATGAGGTTGTTTTGTAGTGGATTAAATGAATAACTATATTGCGTGTTATTTTTAATGTGTTTAAATAATTTAAAAAAAGGTGTAAATTTAAATTTATAGGAAAGAGATTCTTTCTTATTCAAACAAAGGAGATTTATTATGAAGCATGCTAACAAACCTCAACGACCAGAAAATCCAAACCAAAATAAATGGCAGCACCAGCAAAAAGACCAAGGTCAACAAAAACCTCAAGGTCCTAGCGAACACCCTGAAAAAAAACGCCAAGGCGGATGTGGATGCTAACTTTATAGCATCTTTTTAAGCAGCTGCTTTAAGCGGCTGCTTATCTTCTTTAAGCTGGATCCAGCTCATTTGCGTGTTCTTTAATCCACTTCAGGATTTGTTCTGACTCGTACATTGCTTTTCCTTGGATGATTAGGCAGGGGACCTGCATTTTCCCTCCAATGCGAATTAAGTCTGACTTTTTTTCCGGATGTTTTTGAAGGTCTACCATAGGAATGGTTTTGTGGATTTTCTCTAAGTAAGAAATGACCTTTTTGCAATAAGGGCAGTTTGGTTTGTGATAAAGGATGATTTTAGAGGCTTTTTGGCTTGTTATATAAGAAGAAGGGATGTCGGTGATTCCGATTTCGCAAAAGCACAAAAGAGTTACAAAAAGAAACATTAAAACTTTAGTCATAAAAAATCCTTTTTTGGGGAGAGGCTATCAAAATAAGGCTTCCCTTTCTAGGTCTTTTTTTCCTGTTGGCGTTATTTCAAGAATCGTGTTACATTCTCGGTTCTACGGAAGAGGAGGAACTATGGCGTGCCGCTATCTCAAGCATATCAATCTTTGTGTTTCAGTCTGTGCAAGCCTGTTGCTATCTACAAATGGGTACGGAGAAGAAGAAAAAATGAAATTTAAAGAACCTGCACAATCGCTTGTATTTGAAAAAGAAAAATCCTATGTAGCAATTATCCATACGACAAAAGGGGATATTACTTGCAAACTTTATCCTGAGAAGGCTCCTTTGTCGGTCACAAATTTTATTCAGCTTGCGAAGGGAAAGTTTTATGATGGTCTGACCTTTCATCGTGTGGTGCCTAATTTTGTAATCCAAGGGGGAGATCCCGAAGGAACAGGAAGGGGAGGTCCAGGGTACACATTGCCTGCAGAAATTGGGCTTTTACACGAAAAAGGCGCTCTTGCGTGGGCTAGGCTTCCAGATCAAGTGAATCCTCACAAGCGATCGAGTGGTTCTCAGTTCTATATAGCTCTAGATAAGGTTCCATTTTTAGATGGAGAGTATACTGTATTTGGGCAGACTCAAGAAGGTATGGAGATTATTAATAATATCCGTCCAGGGGATAAGATTGAATCAATCGAAATCCAAGTGCGATAATATAAATATATGAGATTCTGCGCGTTGGATTTTTTTTAAATAATTTTTTTGTTTTGTGTTTGGAAATATTTCGAATCCGAGTATATTCAAAATTACCAAAAGAAATAATCGCTATTTCTTAGGGAATGGAGAATAGAAATGATTACATCCTCTAAAAGAATACGTTTCCAATTAATAAAAAAGAATCCTTTGATTGAAAAAATCCGAGAAAAACAAAAGAAGTCTTTGTTAAGAAGAAAGTCTAAAGAAGATTCTTTTACATCAGAAAGAATAGCATCTTAAGTTTTTTTAATCTGTGAATGCTGATTTTTTGAATAAAATCCATTCACAGATTTTTTTTATTTTATTTTTTTTATTTTTATAAAACAGCCTTCTAGAGTACTTTTGAAAGCGGTTTTTTTATCTTCCTTTTTGTCTTTCTTATGTTTAAAATTAAAAAATAGTTTCATTTTAAATATTTATTTTATATATTGAGAAATATAGGGTGTAAATAGAGTTTTATACCACCTTATATTAAGCAACAAGGAGAATTATCATGGTTAAGAAAAGAGCTGCTAAAAAAACAGTTCGTAAAGCAACTGCAAAAAAAACAACTGCGAAAAAAAGAGTTGTAAAGAAAACAGCTCGCAGAACAACTGCTAAAAGAGCAACAGCTCGTAAGTAGTAAATCCCTGCTAGAGTTTAAGTTGCTATAGAATAGGAACTTAAATCTTTTTGTATCTCAGTGTCGAGCAAGTTCAGGGCTTGCTCGATTTTTTTTGTGCAGAGAAATTGCGCAACTCGTAACAGAGTCTTAAAAAAACAAAATTCCTCTTAAATAGCCTTTTCACATAGGAAAAATGTCATCGAATTGTTTTTTTGCCTATGTTATACTCCTTTCGAAGTAACTTTTTGACTATATGTCCAGTCTTTCTTGTTAGAAATAGTAGACATTGAGGTTTTGATGGAAGAGGTGGATGTTTTGATTGTCGGCGCTGGAGCCGCTGGTTGTTTTGCAGCAGCAGTTGCAGGACAAACTATCCCTCATAAGAAAATTGCGTTATTGGAGAAAACAAGACAGCCTCTAGCAAAGGTGCGTATTTCAGGAGGGGGGCGTTGTAATGTGACGCACCATTGTTTTGATGTGCAGAAATTATTGACGCATTATCCTCGGGGAAATCGATTTTTGCGCAATGCATTTTCTCGGTTTCATCCGCAGCAGGTAATTGATTGGTTTGCAACTCAAGGAGTGGTCTTAAAAACTGAAAAAGACGGAAGAATGTTTCCCGTGACAGACCAATCTGAGACGATCTGCGCATGTCTTATGGAACTTATCAAAAAACAAGGGGTAGCGCTGCATCTCGAATGCGAGGTGGAAAAGATAGAACCTTTCGAAGGTGGATTTGTGGTTCAGGCGCGAGGAGATAGGATATGGCATGCGAAAAATATATTGTATGCCACCGGAGGGAACCATAAAGCGTATGCCCTTTTGCAGAATTTAGGCCATGCAATGATTCCTCCTGTTCCCTCTCTTTTTACTTTTGAGACCCAAGAAACGTGGGTACATCTTTTGAGTGGGGTTGTTGCCCCTTGTGCAAAGGCGAGAGTTTTTGGTTTTGAACAGACGGGGCCTATTTTAATGACGCATTGGGGGTTGAGTGGGCCTGCCATCTTAAAGCTGTCGGCCTGGGCTGCGCGTGATCTTGCAAATTGCCAGTATCGCGCTAAAGTATCGATTCATTGGGTAGGAGAGATGCGTTCAGAAGTGATTAAGGAAGAGCTTTTTCGAGAAAAGGAAAGACAGGGATCGAAAAAAGTTGTAACGACACCTCTTTTTAATCTTCCTAAACAACTATGGAGAGCATGCCTTTTAGAGGTGGCAAATATTTCCGAAGAGAGAGCTTGGGCGCAGATGAGTAAAAAAGAGATGGAAAGGTTGTTTTCCGCCCTCACTCAGACAGAGCTCACAATCACAGGTAAGAGCTTAAACAAAGAAGAATTTGTGACTTGCGGAGGTGTTCCGCTAGATGAGATTGATCCTCGTACAATGGAGAGTAAAAAAGTGCCGCATCTATATTTTGCTGGAGAAGTAATGGATGTGGATGGGGTAACAGGAGGATTTAATTTCCAAAATGCTTGGAGCTCCGCCTGGGTAGCTGTGCATGCTATGAGTGTTTAAAGAGAAAACTTCTGTTCTTTCATCTTGCGAAAGACAAACTGCGAGATGACCATCCCTAGATAGACTCCTCCGAGCACATCGCTCAGATAATGCGCTTCAGCAAACACTCTAGAAAGGGAAATAACAACAGCAAGGCAGAGTAAATAATAAGAAAATCGAGGGAAAAAGCAGGCAAGTCCGCAAAGGCAAATAGAGACAGTGCAAGCAGTCCCTGAGGGAAAAGACTGCAAGGAGCTTGCAGAAGAAAGAGGATGGAATTCTTCGCTTATTTTTTGAAATAGCCATTCTGGACGAGCTCTGCCAATGAGGTATTTCAGTAAATAAGTGACTGTATTGCCGACGGCAAGAGCTGTGCCAAAAAATAGCATTCGATTGGCGGGTTTTTCTTTTTTTACAATACATCGAAAATAGAAAAATAGAGAGGGAAATGCTACAAGTAAAACCTTGATGGAGAAAATCTTAGAGAGGGATTTTAGCGGGATCTGATTTTGATGTAGGATCGCAGCTAGAGGTTTATCGAAAAATAAATAGCTAACTGCCATGGAAATAAAAAAGATCCATGATAGAATTTTGATTTGGCTCAGTAAGTAAGTAGGAGCCTTTGCCGGCTTATGGCGTTTTAGAGGAATAATCATATGGGTTTAAGTGTAAGACAGTGGTAAAAAATAAGAAAGAAAAAATCTTGGTTCTCATCTGCGGAGGAACCATTGTGATGGTAGAAAATGAGCTCAGGCAGCTCATCCCACCCAACAAAGAGAGCGCTTTATCTTTGATTATGGCTTTGGAGCCGCGGCTCCAAGAGGAAGTCGATTTGGATGTTCGGTTTGTGACCCATATTGACAGCTGTGATATGGATCCTCGTCTTTGGGATCTGCTCGCAGAAACAATCTTTTCTGAATATGAGCATTATGATGGCTTTGTCGTAACTCATGGTACTGATACGATGGCCTATACGACAAGCGCTCTTAGTTTTGCACTGCAAGGGCTTGGAAAGCCTGTTGTATTTACAGGAGCTCAAGTTCCTGGATATCAGCTGGAGAGCGATGGAAGGCGCAACTTCATTAATGCAGTTAGACTTGCTAAGATGGATGTGTCGGGGGTTTTGTTGTTATTTGGCGATGCTGTTTTTCTGGGGTCTAGGGTTTCTAAAGTCTCTCATTCGAAGTTAAGTGCTTTTGCAAGCGTGAACAAGCCTGTGCTCGCTGAAATCGGCCTTCATGTGCAGTTTGCTTCTTTTGCAAAAAAAAGAACAAAGGAAACCCTTAAATTGTTCACAGGGTTTGATCCTCAAATTTGTGTGATCTCACTTGTTCCGGGTGTTTCTTTAGATCTATTTACGCCTTTGTTGCATCGGAGCTTGGCGGGGGTTGTATTGATCGCTTTTGGAACCGGCAATATCCCGGATTATCACTTGCCGTTTTTAGCAAAAGCTAAGGAAGCAAAAGTCCCTGTTTTAATCCGTTCTCAATGCTTGGAAGGAGCGACGAAAATGCATATATATAAATCCGGAAGACAAGCTCTGGAATATAATATCATCGAAGCGTATGACATGAGTTTAGAAAGCTCGATCACAAAATTGATGTGGGCTCTTCATAAGAAAGTGCCTTATGAGCAGATGAGGCATGTAATGCATCAGGAAATGGCGGGAGAAATTGCGATTTCTTAAATCAAAGAGGGCAAGGATATGAAAATTGCAGTGATTGGTTGTGGGGTAATGGGTAGTGCTTTGGCTAGGCATTTTGCAAAACGACATCAGGTTCTTTTATCGGACCGCGAGGTTGCTAAAAGCAAGAAGCTTGCAGAAGAAATTCAGGGGGTGTTCATCGAAGATCCAGCGGAAGCCGCACAGGCAGCGGAAGCGATCTTACTCGCTATCAAGCCCAAAGACCTTTTTTCTTTATCCGAGGAAATCAGTTCTTCTTTACCAAAAGGGAAAATTCTTTTGAGCGTACTTGCGGGAACTCCGCTTCCAGCTCTTCGCAAGTTATTTCCTTTTGCATCCATCGTGCGTTTAATGCCAAATTTGGCTCTTACCGTAGGTGAAGGTGTCATCGGGATTGCAGAAGATGGGACCCTTTCTAAAGACAAATCGCAAGAGATTTTTTCTCTTTTTAGTGGATTGGGATTGGTGTTTTCTCTCCCTGATGCCCAGATGGAAGCTCTGACGGCTTTCTCCGCTTCATCCCCGGCATTTTTCTACGTAATTCTAGAAGCGATGATCGAGGCTGGCATCGATATGGGGTTTTCTGCGCAAGAAGCAAGGGAGATTACAATCCAAACATGCGAGGGGGCTTTAGCTTTGCTGAAACAGTCGGGTAAACATCCTGCTGAGCTTAAATGGCAGATCTCTTCTCCTGGTGGAACGACGATTGCAGGGATCAAAGCTCTAGAGCAATCTGCCGTCCGATCTGGCGTGTGGGGTGCTTTGCTAGCAGCCTATCATAAAGGAAAGGAGATGGCTCGGTAAGGCTTACTAGAAAATTGATCTTTTCTGATTTTTATCTTTCAAATAATAAATATATTTATATGATCTGGATTCTAGGGGTTTTTACATTGAAGGCCTTCAGGAGATGCCATGAAGTTAAAAATCGAAGATGCCACAGTGCGAAGGAATATCGAAATTTTTAAATTCATCCTTCGCCGTGCCTTACAAAATGCAAGAGGGGACAAGAGTGTTGTCTATAAGGGATACATTCACTGCAAACAGGGGGAGATTCGCTTTGTAGACACTGCAATTTTAGAATCTTTAGACTGGCAGCCTATATTATTCCGCTTTGTTCCTTCTTCTGAGGGGTCCTATGATGTCTTTTGTGAAGCTGAGGGGCTTGAAAAAGAAAACGCTTTACTAGCTCGGCTAGAGCCGCAAGCTTTTTCCGTTTTAAAGCAGACTCTGAAAACAATGCAGGCAATCGCTCTGTTTTTGCCAAAGCACAAAGACTTTTTTACGACTCTTAAGGCATTTACGCAAATGGACTTTGATGCTTCTTTAGAGACGATTATTTCTGGCGACTTAATCCATGAAGCGTGGCATCAGCTGGATCGATTCGATGTGGAGTTGTTTCTCCAAAATTTTCCTGAAGGATCCTTTGTCTTTCGAAAGGATTTTTATGCAGAGATATTGGAAAAGGCTCTTTCTGAGTCTCATAGCAAAGAAATTAAGTGCATTACTTTGAGTTTTCTAGATCGTAAAAATAAGGTTTGCGATCTCACCCTCGTGCATAAGGAGGGAGGGTGGCAGTTTTATGATGACGACCCCTGTTTGCTAGGGGCCATTTATCCGAGCGCATCTCTTCTTTTAGAACAAAAAAAAGAGGTGCTAAAAACCCCTATTTTACAGGGGAGCTTGCTCGGTTCTTTTCTTTCTTTCTAATTGTTTCAATCTACAAAATGCGGTAAGGTGTTTTACCTCAAGTAGAGTAGTCTTATATGTCGAAATTTCCTGACAAAATCACAGTGCCTCAAGATGTGCTCCTTTTGCGAGAGGAACGCAGACGCTGTATGGTATCTGCAGCTAGAAGAGGTGTTCTGTTCCGCTCTGGCATCATTATCGCTGAATGGATTGGTTTTTTATATTTAGGGAGTGCTGCATTATTACTCGATGCTTTGTCTAGCTTGATCGATGTAGCAGCGAGCTTGTTTCTTATTCTCTGCATTCGTTTAGCGGATAGACCTCCAGACCGCCATCATCCTTTTGGACATGGAAGGTTTGAGCCTTTAGCAGGATTCCAGCTCGGTGTATTTTTAACAGGGATTGGCGGGTGGATGTTTTTTAGGGAGCTGACAGCATCTTTTGAGTCAGATCCTTCATTTGTTATGAGCTCTTATGCGTGGTTGATTCCTATGAGTGCAGTAGTGCTTTTAGAGATCGGTTATCGGCACTTGCGCTATACAGCTAAAAAACAAAATAGCCCGGCTCTTGCTGCAGATGCTATCCATTATCGCATTGACAGCATCAATAGTGTTTTTGCAACGATCGCTTTATTGCTGGGAGTTTATTTCCCAGGATATAGCCATTTGCTGGACCATTTAGGAGCCTTAGTGATTGCTGCGATCATGGTGATCATTGGCATGCGGGCTGCTAAAGGTAACTTAGACCAAATTTTAGACAGGGTGCCGGAAGATCTGTACTTCCAAAAAGTGCAAACAGCTGCTTTATCAATTCCCGGCGTATTGGCTACTGAAAAGATTAGGATCCAATCCTACGGGCCTGATGCGCATGTCAGTATTGACATCGAGGTCGAGCCCGACGTTTCGGTAGAAAGTGCCCACAGAATTACCCAGCTTGTGAGAGCTGAGATTCAGAAACAGTGGCCTTCGGTAAGAGATGTTATCGTCCATGTAGAGCCTTACTACGAAGGAGACCACTAGTTATCTAGCAAGCCTTGCTTTTCGAATCTTCAGAGCCACAATGATAATGACTACAAGGCTGAGCAAGCTAAAAAGTCCTGATGGAAAAAAATGGAGAGTTTTAGCAAAACGCCAAGTAAAAAAACCTTCTAATCCGATTGCAAGCGCAAGAGCCGCCCAATAACCGGGAGACTTTTTTCTAAAAACAAGTATAGAAGAGCCTATGAGAGCGAGGCCGAACAGCGAGCCCGAAAGGAGAGAAGGAAAGCTTCCTGAATGGACATAGCCTATTACGCCTCCTATGCACACGAGCAATCCATATAGCAGGACAATCCATCCTGTTTTTTTCATTGAGAACTTCTCCTAATTAATCAAAATAAAACGTTAGTATAAAAAGTTTTGCTTTAGTTGGCTATTTTTAAAATTTTTTATAACAAGAAAGGAGGCAGTGAAGAATTGACATCTGTTGAAAATTCATTTATAATGATGGCCTTACGATAGGGGAAATATGGAGTCAAAAGGGAGACTATATCAATGGGCGGCTGAAAAAGTGCAGTCTCCGCGAGCGACTCTTTGGCTTGTTATTTTTTTTCTTCTAGAGGTCGTCTTATTTGTGCCTCTGGATGCTCTTTTGGCTTTGTATTGTCTTGAAAGGCCTCAAAAAAAATATTTATTTGCTGTTTTGGCTGCAATCGCATCGACCTGCACGGCTGTTCTTGGGTATTACATTGGAGCCTATCTTTGGACTGCTTTTAGCCCTTTTCTCTTAAAATATGTGATTTCTCCTTCCTTTTTTGCTCACATGCAGAGCCATTATTTGCAATATGAAAGCTGGGCCGTGTTCATAGGCGCTTTTCTTCCGGTGCCTTTTAAAGCGGTGACCGTCTCTGCAGGGGCTTGCGAAGTTCCTTTTATATTGTTTTTGCTGGCGGTGTTTATGGGCCGGTCGATCCGGTTTTTCGCTCTTTCCAAAGCCATGGGCCGCTGGGCAGATCCTATCCGTCGTTTTTTGCGCAATTCCTTACCCAAAGTATGTGTAGCGATCGGTATTAAAATTGTCTTAACGTTTGCTTTTTTCTGGATTTTGGGGCATGGATAAAAAGACATTGCTTCTATCAGAAGAGCAAATCGATGAAGCTGCTGAATTGCTACTGCAGAATGAAATTGTTGCTTTCCCTACAGAAACTGTCTACGGGCTAGGAGGAGTGATCTCCTCAGATCGAGCCTTGCAAAAGATTTTTCAGGCAAAAGGACGCCCTCAGGACAACCCTTTAATTATTCATGTAGATTCTTTGCAATGTGTAGAAAAGATCACAAGAGATATCCCCTCTTCTTTTTACGCCCTGGCAGATGTTTTTTGGCCAGGACCTTTGACGATGATCCTTCCTAAAGATCCTTCTGTTTCTTCTATTGTTGCAGCAGGGCTTCCGACTATAGGTGTTCGTATGCCGAACCATCCCATAGCAAGAGCTCTTATTCGAAAGGTGCAGCAGCCCATCGCAGCGCCTTCTGCCAACCTGTCGGGAAAGCCGAGTGCTACGAGTTACCAGCATGTGTGGGAAGATTTTCAAGGGAAAATTGCAGCGGTTATTGCAGGAGACTGCTCTTTATATGGGATCGAATCAACAGTCATCCGCTTTGCAGAGGATCGCATTGAAATCCTAAGACCCGGAACAATTACACAAGAGCAGCTCCAAGCGCAAATTCAAGAAGAAGTGGTTTTTTTTCGTGCTCATAACTCTTTGGAACCTCCGCCTTCGCCTGGCATGAAATACCGCCATTATGCTCCCAATGCTTCTATTTTTTTATATGAGCAAGAAGAGGCGCTATGGCTCCATATTGCAAAGGACCCGAAAAAAAAGCGGATGGTTTTATCTTCTCATCCACTTAAACATCCTTTTTTTTACACTCTTTCGTCGAGGACTCTCTATAAGTACCTGCGTCTTTCCGATGAAAGGCAATGCGAAGAAATCCTGGTTTTATGCACACAAGAAATTCTCTCAGATGTGGCCTTGATGAATCGTTTGTACAAGGCTGCTGGATATACAACCTAAGGTTTTTTTATGGCAGTCCCTTGTTCTTGTCCAGATTATAGTAAATTACACCAGTCTTGCATACGAGAAATAGCTCCTCTTAAAAATGAAAGAAACATCTCTTCGATTGAGCGTTTTATGAATGGGTATCATGACCTCATTCAAAGAGAGTTAGAGAGGATATCCAAGCTGTTTTCTGCGTATTCTCAAGAGGTCATTCGTTTACAGGAGGTTGCACATCGGTATAAACAGCTTTTAGAAACGGGCGAACCTTCGGAGGCTCTGCTAGCTTCTGTGCAAAGTCTATCTATGAAAGTTGTTTCTCTTTGTTGGACTCCAGATGGCCAAGGGATTTTCGATGGGATCGCTCTTTTAGAGAAAAGAGCTGAAGAGGTGGCGCGATTGGATCTTTTAGAAGATCGGATTGGTAGTTTTAAGGACTCTCAAACTTCTCAATATTCTTTTTTTCTAGTAGGTGAAGAAAGTGGGCTTGGTACGCGGGTTGTTCTCGATAAAAAAAGTGAAAGTTATGCATCAGATCTTAAGCTTTTAGAGGAGTTTTTTTACGTGAATCTTAGAGTGACACAAGCGCACTTAAGATTTTATAAGAAATGGGAGGAGACTATCAATCAATTAAACCAATCCCTAGCAGAAGTTACTTGTGCCTGTTTCAATGTAGATCAAGAGAGAAAGAACTTTTTAGGAGATGTCGATATGAACTACTTTGATGAGGAAGAGGCTTAGTCTGTTTTATGAGATTTTTTCTCTTTAATAATGGATTTTTTTAGAAGATCTGCTATATTGAAGCTATGTTAAGAGCAAATATCTCTTAAGGGGGTCTTATGCTAATTCGGTTTTCGATTGAAAATTGGATGTCCTTCCAAACCAAAGCTACGTTCTCTCTGATAGCAAGTCGTGAGCGTCAACATGGAGAGCGCATCCCTAAAACAGGTAAACTCAAACTCGGGATTTTACCTATTGCGGCGGTATATGGAGGGAATGCATCCGGAAAAACTAATCTTTTTAAGGCCTTGCATTTCGCTAAAGGACTGATTGTTAAAGGAACCCAACCCTATAGCCTAATTCCGGTGGATAGCTTTAGGCTTGGAAATGCACAAAAAACCGAAAAATCAGTCCAATTTGAATTTGAATTGCTAATCGAAGAGACAGTTTATGCTTTTAGTTTTTCTGTTAACCGCAAAGCTATAATAGAGGAAAAGTTAGTTCATATTTCAGGCAGCAGCGAAAAGACTCTCTATCACCGAGTATCAGGAGAGCCAAACTTTGATTCATCTTTAAGAGCGGATCAAGCGCTGCAGTTTGCTTTCAAAGGAACTCGCGATAACCAGCTTTTTCTCACGAATTCAGTTTCTCAAAAAATAGAAGCTTTCAAGCCTGTATATGATTGGTTTAAAGATACATTGGAACTTATTGCGCCAGATTCAAGATTTGAATTTTTCGAGCAATTTTTGGATGAAGGGCATCCTTTGTATGCAACGATGAATAAGATGTTATCTCAATTAGATACTGGAATAGCCTATCTAGGCGGAGAAGAGATTCCTTTTGAAAATCTACCTTTGCCAGAACCGATCAAGATGAAGTTAAGAGAAGAATTAGCAGAGGATGCGACTGTAAGACTACTAGCCGAACCTGGGAATGAGCGTTTTATCGTTACTAGAAAGAATGGCGAACTCATCTCAAAAAAACTTGTTACCTATCATTTAAGTGCTGATGGTTCAGAGATAAAGTTTGACATGAAGCAAGAGTCAGACGGTTCTCAACGGGTTATTGACCTTCTTCCTGCTTTCTTAGAACTTTCTGCAGTTCAATCTAAAAAAGTCTATGTCATCGATGAAGTGGACAGAAGTTTACATACATTATTGATCAGATGCCTTCTAGAATGCTATCTGGCAAAATGCTCTCAGGATAGCCGTTCTCAGTTGTTGTTTACCACTCACAATGTTTTATTGATGAATCAAGATCTATTACGCCGAGATGAAATGTGGATTACGGAACGAAATACTGAGGGAGTGTCCAGTTTGCTGTCTTTCAGTGAGTACAAAGACGTGCGTTATGATAAAGACATTCGAAAAAGCTATCTTCAAGGACGTCTAGGAGGTATTCCTCGCATTCTTTTACAATCTCCCATCGAAGGAAGCGACTAATGCCGAAAAAATTGCGTTTTCAAAGACCTCTAGGAGAACGCCGATACAAGAAGCTATTTGTGGTTTCAGTGGAAGGCTCCAAAACTGAGCCTCAATATTTTGCAATATTTAACCATCCGCAATCGATCGTCTTAGTAAAATGTCTGAAAAGGCCATCAACAGAAAGTTCGCCGATTCATGTGCTGAAGAAGATTCAAGCCTATTTGAAGAAGGAGTCTTTAAGAAAAACGGATGAAGCTTGGATTGTGGTTGATAAAGACGCTTGGACAGAAGATCAGCTTAGAGAACTCTTGCAATGGACTAAAGAAAGCGATCAACATGGCTTAGCTCTTAGCAATCCCAACTTCGAATATTGGCTTTTGCTTCATTTTGAAGATGGGAAAGGGATTGCAAATCCTCAAGAATGTTTAACACGCTTGAAAAAGCATTTGCCAAATTATAAAAAAGATATCGAAAGCAAAAAAATTACATTGGATCTGATTACAAAAGCTATTGTGAGAGCAAAGCAACGGGATGTTAATTATTCTAATGATTTGCCGTTGATTTGGAGCACAACGGTCTATAAGTTGGTAGAGAAGATTATTAATTATAGATAAAAACCAATGCGTTATCTGTCGAATCTGAAGATTTTGGAGTTTTCTTGTTTACAATTAGATAGGCTCTCTGAGATGAGCGTTCCTTGAGAGGTTTGCCATAGGAGATAGATCTTTTTAAGAGGTTTCCCTGTTGAATCCACAAGAGGAAAATGCTCTGTTTGCAGCGCGGCATTCTCAATAAAAAAGAGATGAAAAGTATCGTAAAATATGCTTTCCCAAAGCTTCCAAGCAGCATGAGAGAGCCATCTTGGAAAAGAGGTGTACTTTGGGATGGGGATGCTCTCTGTCGGAAGATGAAGCCTTTGAGAGGGATTCAAATAGTCGCTGCTGATGCTGTCGATCCAGTAAGGATCATAGACGCCTAGCCAGTGCAGCCATGGCTGAAGATGCAGCACCCGGAAGCGGACAGCGAGGAGATCTCCCAAAAGAAAAGACTGGATGCGAGTGTTGGACTGAATAAAATGGATGTCGACCTCATACGTTGCAAGTTCTGCTTTTTTCAAGGAAGAAGAGGGGAGTTTCCACTCTGTTGTTGTATAGATGCGATGACCGGGGATCGTCACCTGGAGAACTGGCCTTTGTTGCAGCTGCAAGCATGAAAGGGATGCGAGTAGCAAGAGCGCGGTGATAGAAAAAAGGTGGAAAAGAGGATGGAAAGATCGGTTTTTCTTGGAGCAAGATCCCCAAAGCCACAGGATTCCGCATAGGTGGAGCAGATAAAAACTTGGGGAGTTGTAAAATAGGGTGGAAGAAGGGAATAAAAGCAGTGCTAAAGCGCCATATAGAAGGCAGAAGATAGCATAGCAAAAACGACTTTTGCTAAGAGTTGTAAAAAGAAGAATGGAAGAGCGCAGGCTTCCATAAAAGCTAAAGTAGAAAGCGAGTGTAAAAAGCATTTACTCTACATGCACAAGTTTTAATCCGATAATTCCGATAATAATGAGCACAATCGAGATAAGCCGGATGATATGGTAGGAATCGCCAAAAAAGAAGATTCCACAAGCTACAGTCCCTACAGCGCCAATTCCCGCCCAGACGGCATAGGCAGTGCCTATAGGAATGGTTTTCATCGCCTGAGAGACAGAGAAAAAACTGAGTACAATAAAAAGTACGGTAACTAAGCTGGGACCAAGTTTCGTGAATCCTTGGCTGAACTTAAGAGCGATCGTAAAGCAGATTTCAAAAAAGCCAGCCAGTAGAAGGAAAAGCCAAGCGGTGGACATGATGCGGATCCTTGCTGCTTACTTTAAGCAGTGTTTATCTTAAGGATAAGGATCCGCGAATTAAAAACAACCCCGTGTCATAGATGCCCATCGAAGTAGATGGCGCCCCGGAGCGTTTTGCGCTTCACAGCTAAATGATAGATGCGCTCGTACTGCTCTTTGGGTGTTGAAGAGCCATTGGGAGTCTGAGTCCAGGTAGAGCTGAAGGCAGCCTGCATAATCTCTTTCGTGCGGGCCTTAAATTCTGGGGATTCTTTATTATCAAACTCTCTTAAGGCTTCTCTCACAGCCTCTTTAATTGCTCTTGCTTGGTGCGCTTCCGTTCTCGCGAGCAAGTCTGTTGGAGCTTTAGCAAAAGTGATTCCATATTTTGTAGCTGTTTCTTGAGGCACTGTATCTGCAAAGCCTCCCGTATGCGTGGCGATGACTCTTCCTCCAAATTGCCCGGTTTCTCCTTGGACAAGACCGCAAGGCTCATAAGAAGAGGGGAAACATCCGATGTCGGTTGCTGCGCGCAAAAGAGGCCCCATGCCAGGAACTTTGGACCCATCAGCTTTTTCATATTCCACCTGCCATCGGAGTTTACCGACACTGGTTCTTGTGTCTTCTAATACAATGACGCCTTCTGTAATACCTCGTCTTTGGATCTCTCGACGCATCTCTGCGAGGATCTCTTTTGCTTTCTTACATGGGTTGGTTCCGATAATGACAACTTGAGCGTTCTGCTCTAAAGCAGCTTCAATAAAGAAGGGGAGCTTGTCTAGTCCTTTTTGGAACGCATCCAACCTTCCAATATAGGTCAGCAAAGGCTTGTTAGGATCTAAAGACCCTACAGGAGGCTTGCCTTGGGCTATAAGCTCTCGATTTCGTTCTGCAAAATAATGGACTAGTTTTTCTTTGGCTTTTTGTTTTTTTTCTGCAATAACTTGATCTGGATCTTCAGGTCCATAGGTGAGATCTGTCTCAGTATCGGTGCCGTTTGGACCTTTCCATTTTTTGAGCATTGCATTGGTTTTAGGGTTCCATTCATCGGGGTCATTGCCGTTGAGAATTCCATATACCTTATGGCGGAGGGCTGCCTGCTTGACAATAGACTCTACCCCGCGGCCCAGTAAGGCGCTTTGCGCTTCTTTTGCAAAGGTCTCTGATACGGTGTTGGCAACTTCCGATCTTTCTATCCCTTGTCTAAAGGCATGTTTTAATTGGCGCTCGTCGAGACCAAAACGGCTGAAAATCCGCATCGACTCTTCGCTAGGTCCATGCCCATTGTATAAGATCACCTGAGAAGATTCTGAGTTATTATGGAAAGTAAACACAGTAGCCGGTGATTCTCCAGAAACCCACTCGCTATGGTATCTTTGCGCGATGATTTCAGGGACAAGGCCTGCTTGGGAGTCTTGCATGTGAAGGACATCGATTTTTCCCTCTCGATATAGCTTCATAGATAGATCGGCTGCATATACTTGGAAAGTAGAAAAACGCTGTTTTTCTTCATCTTCTGCGTAAATATTATCCGTATGAAATTGCATGTCATCTTCTATGAAATAGCATTTGATTCCCGATGTATCTCCACTTTTTGCTGCAACGACAACAGAATAGACTTTTTGTGCTGTGCCTGCACAGGATGAGACGGTGTAGGTGGGCTCTTCTTGGATATCTTGGAGGATGCGTCCTTGAGTTCTCAAATTCTTTAAAGCAGGATCGATTTGTCGTTTAAAATATGGCATAATCACAGTGGTGTTTTCATTGCCCAGCGCTTTGGCAAGGCCATAGACAGCTCCTGCAAGCCCTCCTTTGTCGACAAAGGGTTTTAGCTCGGCTGTCACCATGGCAACGCGGAGTTGGCGGCTAGTGATCTCTTGAGGTAAAGCTATCGTCTCCACACGGATATCAGCGGGTTTTAACGGTACAGAGTGCAGCTCTTCATAAACCTTTCCCATACTGGTGTCTAAAGACTCTACGCGTGCTTCGATCTCGTCCTTTACGGATTTTAAAAGGTCTCCTTGCAACAGAGTGCTGGGGTTTGCTCGGATTGCATCGATGCCATAAGTAAGTGTTCCAAAGCGTGGGTTGCTACGGCCTCCATCTCGGAACCAGACTTCATGAGCCAGCTTATCTTGCAGGTAAGGAAGGCGTTCTAGATGGCCTTTTGCAGATTGATTATCCCCTCGGCTTAGAGCTTCTTGGACTTTCGTGAGAGTGTCTAAGGCTTGCAGATCTTCGATGCTGCGAGTAAAATGGTGTCTTAGTTGTTCTAGTATATCAACCCCTTCCATGTTTTTTAACAAGAACAGCTTGCGAGGGTCTTCGAAAATCCAATGTTCCCCAAATCTCGCATCGCCTTGAGGTTCTCCACAGGCAAGCCAAGCAGACTTGCAAAGGTAATGGAATAAGGGAAGTGAAGTATGTGCTATACAGCGGTTGATTTCGCTTTTCGGACAGGCGGGATCCGCAAGCATTCTTTGGACGGTTTGGACTTGTCTTAAGAATTTTTTCTCATCAGCTACCTGAAGGGTGTCTGATCGAGTAATCGTGCATGGCTGATTGATAAAATTGCTGGGAAGTTGTCGGGAAATAGAGAGTTCTAGCGCTCTGGTATAGGTGTCAAGAAGAGGCGCCCCTTGATAGGTCATCAGAATTTTTGGATCACTGAGGATCTTCAGTTTTCCATAGTCAGGTCCTACAAAACGAGGATCCGGGCTTCTTTGGTCTAACTCCCATACCCGTCTGCAGAGAAATTCACAAGCCTCGCAGCTTAAGCTACAAAACTCTCTTTGTGTATTTTCTACCGTAGAGGGGGTAGGGTTTGTAGATAGTCCTTGGATCTGGGTTTTGAGATGTTCTATCTTGCTAAGGTCTGCGTGAATGTTTTGTTGCTGGTGATGGAAATTATAAAGGGATTCCAACGCAGGCTGGCCGTATTGGTTGACAAGATTTAATAAAAGATGTGGATTGAGTTCGATATTTCCTTGGGTCTCCAATTGGGATTTGAGTGAAGCGAAGGTTCTAGGTGCATCGGTCTTTAGGCGTTGAATGGCATTTGTGGTCGCATCAGGAGTGGATTGTGGGTTTTCTAGTGTATTGAGAAGTTCTTTTAAGGCTTCAGATGCTTTTCCATGCTGGATTGCCAGATCGCTGTGAGTAAGCATAGCAGCAGGAGCAGGTGCTGGAATAGGGGCTGCTGGTGTCGCAATAGCGGTTTGAGTGGTTTGTACTGCTCCTTGAGCAGCAGGAGCCGGTGCTACTGCTGGAATGGGGGCTGTAATAGCAGTTCGAGCGGCTTGTACTATTCTTTGAGTGGTGGGTAGGATCGGTCTCTGAGATGTGCGATGAAATGGGCTGTCTTTTCTTTGTCGATTAGTAAGTGGAAACATTTTAACACCACAAGTTGGTAAATAATTACGAATAATTATATTAAACAATTTACATTAAATCAATATAAAATGAACGTTTTTATTATTTAATTTATTGTTCTGCTTTTTGTAACAGAACTTGTTGGATATCAACAAGAAGTGATGCCAATGGAATGAATTTCTAGAATGAATGAACGCCTGATATCTCGGTAAGTTTATATCTGGATCATACTGATTCTAAGATGCATATGACTTTTTTATCGTTATGATAAATGTCGTGGTAATCTATCCGGTTTTTTGCAAAAAACTCCTTGATTTCGAGCGTTTAGATAGTGCAGGTGCTTTTAACTAGGGGCATAGGGGAGGGAATTCCAGCGTAGGATTGCAGGAGCCTGATGCTCAAAGCCTAGGATCGATATGGATGCTGGAGAGAGGGCTAGATGCGCTCCAAAAGATGCTGGCATATCAAGCCATCGCGAAGCAATGACTCGGAGTATATGACCACTGGAAAAAAGGACGACATCGCCTGTTTGGCTTTTTACTTTTTGCAGTAGGCGGTTGGCTCTAGCCCCTACATCTGCTACCGACTCTCCTTCAGGAGCTCCCTGGATAAAAAGAGACCATTGAGGGTTTTGCTGATGGATCTGTTTGGAGGTGAGGCCTTCATAGCGCCCATAATCCCATTCGACGAGGTCTTCATCGAACTCTGCGGGGATCGACAGCTGAGAGAGCAGAAATGTTTCTCTAGCTCTTTGAAGGGGGCTGACAAAGGCTTTTTGCAGTCCGAGCCCTTTGAGCGCCTTAGCGATTGCTAGAGCCTGATTTTTTCCTTGTTCTGTTAGGGGAAGATCTGTTTTTCCTGTATGCTGTCCAGTGATGGTCCACTCTGTTTCTCCATGTCGAACTAAGAATAGGCGTTTAGGTCCCATGTGACTCCTTCAAGGTAGATAATGTTGGGCAAGCTCACGGTAAGATTCTATTTCTTTTTTTTCCCAAGAGGGGCTCTTTTGTAACTCTTGTGCAAGTAAAGCTGCGACAAGAGGAGCTGCCTCTATACTTGCACGTGCATCGAGAAATAGGCTGCGTGTTCTTCTTGCTAAGACGTCTTCTACTTTACAAGCCATTTCTTGGCGCGCAGCCCAGACCACTTCACAGAGGGAATAGGGCAGCCTTGGATGGATAGATTGGGCGTAAGAAGGGTTGTGTTGAGTTATGTTTTCTAGGTGTATTCTCTCTGATCCATAGACATCATGGACTAGCGCGTGTCCATAAAGAGGAAGAGTCTGTGTTTTGCAAGGCCTTAAGGGGAGTTTTCCTATAGCAATAGCTTGGTTGATAAGATCTTCTCCCATTTTTCTGTATGTTGTCCACTTTCCGCCGGCGGCGGTGATGAGCCCAGAAGGAGAAGTAGAGATGAGGTGCTCTCTAGACAAAGAAGCAGTACTGCAGTGTTTCTGGTTGCGAATCAAGGGGCGGATGCCAGCAAATACACTTAAAATGTCACTTTGTAAAGGCGCTGTTTGTAGGTATTTCTGTGCATGGGTGAGAAGAAAATCGATCTCTTCTACTTTAGGACGCGGTTCTATTTCTATGCGGGAAATGGGGGTGTCCGTTGTCCCTAAGAGTACCTTGTCATGCCAGGGGATTAGGAAAAGGACTCTATTATCGCTTGTTCGGGGGATCAAAAGCGCTGAGTGATTAGGCAAAAAACGTTTAGGAAGGGTGAGATGGATCCCTTGGCTTGGTAAGATCAAATCGCTAGATCCAGGGTCATCCATACGCAGGATGGTGTCTGCAAAAGCACCTGTTGCATTGATAATCACCTGGCCGTAGAGGGAATATTCTTGGCCTGTTTCTTGGTCGGCTGCGATGACTCCTTGGCATAGGTTGTGCTTTTTGATAAGGCCTGTCACTTTCATGTAGTTGATCGGTACACCTTCTAGAGATGCTAGGGTCTTTGCAAGGGTGATAGCAAGGCGTGCATCATCAAACTGAGCATCATAGTATAAAATGCCGCCTTGCAACTGTGAGCTTTTTAATGAGGGAATCGCTTCTAAAGTCTCCCCTTTGCTGATATGGTGGGAAGGTGCTAAATTTTGTCTGCCTGCAAGCCAGTCATAGACTTTAAGACCGAGCCTATAGAAAGGGCTTTCCCACCAGTGATAATGGGGTACTATGAAGGGGAGCGGATGCACAAGATGAGGCGCATTGCGGCATAGAATTCCTCTTTCTTGCAGCGCTTCTTTTACAAGAGCTAGGTTTGCTTGCTGTAAGTAGCGTAAGCCCCCATGGATTAGCTTCGTACTGCGGCTAGAAGTTCCTTTGGCAAAGTCGTATTGCTCTAACAAGAGGGTTTTCCATCCCCGAGAGGCGCTGTCTACAGCAGCCCCAAGACCGCTCGCTCCTCCTCCTATGACAATGACATCCCAAGAGCTGTTCTCTTCGATGCGGCGGATCATATCGCTCCGTTTCATAGGCCTTTTTCTTCCCAGGATTGTGCAATTTCCACGGCTTTTTGCCATTTTTGGTATGACTTGATTGCTTTTTCCGGATTAGTGGCAGGCTCAAATTTTTTATCAGCAGACCAGTGTGTTTTTAGATGAGAAGGGCTTTCCCAAAATCCCACAGGGAGGCCAGCTAGGTAGGCCGCACCCATTGCGGAGAGCTCGAGGTTTTTGGGGCGGATGACAGGCACCCCCAAAAGGTCTGCTTGGCATTGCATAAGCAGATGGTTTACAGCAGCACCTCCATCGACTCTCAGTTCTTGCAAAGGCACCTGTGTATCGGCTTCCATGGATTTGATGAGATCGATGACTTGGTAGGCGATGCCTTCTAGTGCAGCCCTTGCAATATGAGCCGCCGAAGTGCCCCTGCTAATCCCTAAGATCATCCCTCTTGCATAGGGATTCCAGTAAGGAGCTCCAAGACCTGCAAAAGCCGGGACAAAATATACGCCGCCGCTATCGGCAACAGAACCTGCGAGCTTCTCTATTTCTTCTAGGCTATTTGCAAGTTTTAACTGTGTCTGTAGCCATTGTATGGCAGCTCCGCCGATGAATACACTTCCCTCTAAGCCATATTCTATATGGCCTGGGAGGCTTACAGCAACCGTTGTTAAGAGGTTCTTGGAGGAGAAGATCGCTTTTTTGCCTGTATTCATTAATAAAAAACACCCGGTGCCGTAGGTGTTTTTTGTCATGCCGGGTTGTAAACAGGATTGTCCTATAAGTGCCGCTTGTTGATCCCCTGCCATCCCAGCGATGGGAAGGGAGCTTTCTAAGATTTTCGCCTGGCCGTAGATCTCGCTGGAAGATCGGATTTCAGGCAGAATCTCTTTGGGGATTTGTAGAAGGTCCAAGAGCTCTTGATCCCAGTTTTTTGTATGTAGGTTAAAAAGTAGGGTCCTAGATGCATTGGTCATGTCGGTAAGATAGCAGGCGCCTTCTGTCAGCTTCCATGTAAGCCAGGTATTAACCGTGCCGAATGCAAGTTCCCCTCTTCTAGCTCTTTCGAAAGAGCCTGGCACATGTTGAAGAATCCAGCGCAGCTTGGTTCCTGAAAAATAAGGGTCTAGCAGCAGTCCTGTTTTCTTGTGAAAAACCCCTTCAAGACCCTGGTTCTTCAGCTCTTGGCAGTAGCTTGCTGTTCTTCTGTCCTGCCATACGATGGCCGGGTAGATCGGTTTGCCGCTTTTTTTCTCCCAGACGATCGTCGTTTCTCGTTGGTTTGAGATGCCTATAGCTGCTATCTGTTCTGGCTTTACATTCGTCTCAGCTAGTACATCTAAGATAGCCTGCATCCCTGTATTCCAGATCTCTTTGGGGTCTTGTTCTACCCACCCAGGACTTGGAAAAAACGAGCGGAGCTCTTTATGTGCAATCCCTTTGATATTGCCGTTATGATTGACAAGAACAGCGCGAGAACTTGTTGTGCCTAGGTCAAGAGCCAGGATATATTTCATTTATAAACAGCCTTTTTCTGCATCTTTTGCAGGTTTTTATAGAAAAGTCAACTTTTTTCTATATAAAAGGCAGAGATAAAAAAGAGAGCGTTATACGCTCTCTTTTTTTACTTCTAGAACAAGAGCCGTGCCTGCCGGGATCTTCAGCTTGCACTGTTTTGCAGATCCAGTAGCATCCCGTATGATCTCGATAGAGCCATTTACAGGAGTTTGTGTGCCATCTGCTTGCTGCGTGTTCATGATTTCTGTTAAAGATGTAACATTTGCGAGATCTTCTGGTAGATCGATTAGATAGTCGTTTTCTTCCGTATCCCCGAAGTTCTGGATGCAGACCAAAGTTTCGCTAGGAGCTTTGCGAAGAAATGCAATAAGAGGTCTTCCTTCATCTCCTCTTGTGTCCGCTGTATGAAACCATTGCATCGAGCTTTCGTCTTTTCCCCAAAGCGCCGGATGGTTTTGGTAAAACGCATTCCACGCTCGTACAAAAGACTTGTATTGTTCGTGGGGTAGGCATGCCATGACATCCCAATCGACGCCTGGAAGCTCTCTTATCATACGATGGCTCCATTCCTCTGTCTGTCCGAACTCATTGCCTGAGAAGGTGAGCTTCGATCCAGGAAGGCACATCTGGTTTGCATAGAGTAAACGCAAATCTTGAAATTGCCTCACTTGTCTGTCTCCATCAGGTAAGGTTTGCATAGCTGGATCTTTGGCTCTCATGTGATAAAGGAGACTGCCTTTACCGCCTGCGCACTCATCATGAGATGGGCCTCTTGTTACTTTTTCTTGGACAGTATATCCGGGATTCAAAGCCGAGGTGTCGACTTTCAAGGCTGTGAACAACTCTCTGCGATCTAGTCTACCTTCTGGGCTTTTTTTCAAGAACTCAAGGATGTGGTTTGTCCATCCAATCGTCCATTTTTCATCAAAGCCAAGCCCTCGGATCGCTTTCTGCCCGCTGGGATAAGATACTGTGATGGGCTTTTCTTTAATAGGAAAGGTAGAACCAACCGCTCCGGTTGATTCTTCAGCAGAGAGAATAACTCCTGGATTTTTTTCATGAAGGTGTGTTGTAAGGTCTCTTAAGAAATGCATGGCGTCTATATGCCACCCGCCTCCTTTATGATGAGGTAAAGACTCTCTGCGATCAAAATCGGTGAAAAGCATGGAAGTGACTCCATCGACCCTGAGCCCATCTACGTGGCATTCTTCTACAAAATACCGTGCGCTGGAAAGAAGAAAGTCTCGCACTCTTTTTTCTTCGTAGTTAAAACAAAATACGCCCCAGTTGGGATTGATCGATCTTCGGTAGTCTGGGTGTTCGTAAAGAAAAGACCCGTCGTATTGGTGCAATCCAAACTCGTCATTTCCAAAGTGTCCAGGGACCCAGTCTATAATGACTCCAATGCCTTTTTCATGCATATAGTTGATAAAGGCTTTAAATTCTTGAGGATTACCCAGTAGATAATTGGTCGCAAAAAATGCGGAAGGTTGATAGCAAGCAAAGGGTTCTGGCGAGGTGTGGTTTAATACTCCCATCAGCTCTACGTGGGTAAAACCCATTGCTTTGCAATGCTCTGCAAGCTCTTTTGCAAGTGTCTCCCAGGAGGGAAAGTGCCCATAGCGATGGATCCATCCGCTCACGTGGAGTTCATAGATGTTTCTTGGGAGATGGTCTACATGTTCGGTGGAGTCTACTCTTTGCTTAATCCAGTCCTCATCAGACCATGTGAAGCTTTCATCGACAACAACCGATTCATGAGTAAATCTAGATCCGTAGTCCGTTTCTCTTTTTTCTAAGTTATACCTGGCAAAAGGATCTGTTTTTCTATAGACTGATCCAGTGTCCTTTTGGCGCATGAGGTATTGGTATGTGCTCCCTGCCTCGGCAAGAGGGGTACGAACTTCCCATTTCCCAGCGCCTTTAGATTCCATAGGAACTACATGGATATCGGCTCCATCTTGGCGGATGGCTACAGAAACGCTTTCTGCATTAGGGGCATAGGTAGAGAAGACAACATGGTCTCCATCGATGCGAGAGCCAAACTCCTTATATAGGTCGGATCGAATCCCCCTTCCATAATAGGGAGGTTGATATTGTTCTGGAAGAGCTGTTCGAATCGCCGGGTCTAGTCCTTTATAGAGCTTATGGAGTTCTCTGTGGGTGAGTTTATCGCTGTCTACTAAGAACGTAAAGCGGTCTTTTTCTGTCTGTTTTTGCATGTCTAGGGCTTGTGTGTAGGTGCGCTTATGCGCGGAAATAGCCTCTTCTAGCAGGTTAGGAGTGCCGATTCTCATCAATCTGGATACATCGGCTTCTAGCGCATTTCTTCCCCAAAAAGGAGTCTTTTGCTTATCAGGGCTGAGTTCGTAGATCTTTCCGTGGAAAAACCATTGTATTTCTTCTGGTAGAGATTGTAGAGCGCTTTTTAGTTCATGATTGGGTTTTCCTTCTTGGATCATGCTTTTCAAGTACTCAAGTTGATCGACGCATCGTTTTTGTTTTACAAGGGCGATCCTCTCTTGCATTGAAGCGCTCATCTGGGAGATGAGGCTTGAGCTTACTGTTCCATGAAGATAGGGGAAAGTCTCTTTTTTAAGGAGGGAAGGATCGCTTAAGATCGCTTCTTCTCCATAATTGTGTGTTTGGACGTGGCCATGGTCTACCCATATAAGATAGCAGAGAACTTCTTTGGCAAAGCTCGGAAGGCCTCGATAGAGGGTGCAGAGAGTGTCAGGTGCAGCATTTGCTGCCAGGGCTTCTTCTAGAGTTTTAATCGCTTTAAAATCAGCTTCGAGTTGGGTGTGTAAAGGATGGGTTCTGCCTTGTAGAGATTGGCTTGTAGTTTCTACAAAACAAGATGTAGCAAATAGCTGTTGCAATCTATGAGCCGTTGTTTTTGCGCCTTCAAAGGAAGGTGTTAAAACTCTACTATGTGAAACTGGATTTAAAGCCATAATATAAATACCGAATGATTAATTAATTAAAAACAATTATATTATTAATTAATAATTAAATTCAATTGTAATTATATATTTAATGTCATTAAACCGTTAATTAATTTATTTACAGCAAGATAGGGAAAATGGATTAATTATCGAAATTTTTCTTTAAAAATAACGCAGGCTAGAGGCGGAAGCTGGATTTTAAAGCCCACCGTGTTTCCGGCGTCATCTTTTAAAAGAGTGGCGTGGGAGCTTATTTTTCCAGATCCTCCAAATTCTTTTCGGTCGCTATTGAAGATCTCATCCATAGAAGAGATGTTGCGGTACTCTTCTTTGGGGTCAGGAAAATAAATATTGTACTCAGAAAAGTAGTTTGGAGTGCAGTTCATAATACAAGCGAGATTTTGTCGGTGGAAGCTAATCACTGAGTTTGTTTGATCTCGATTGTCGATCCATTTTACTTCTGAGCAGATGTCTGTTTCCCAAAGGCTGGGATTGTCTTTGTAGAGTTTATTTAAAGCGCGTACCGTATTTTGTAGGCCCCTATGCTGTTCATCGGATAAACGCCCCCAATCAACCCCTTCCAGATGCCGGTTTTCGTAGAGGCTTTTTCTTAGCTTTTCATCCCATCCTTCCCATTGTCCTACCTCGCTGCCCATAAAGAGGAGCTTCCTTCCAGGCAGGCAAAACACTAAGCTAAAAAAAAGACGGAGATTGGCAAATTTTTGCCATGGGTCTCCTGGCATCTTATGTAAAAGTCCTTTAGACCCGTGGCTTACTTGGTCATGAGAAAAAGGATATACAACGCGGTCTCCTCGATCGACTGTCAGAGCTTGGATCAGGTTATTATGATGGTATTTTCTATAGATAGGGTCTTTTTGAAAGTATTCTAATAGATCGAACATCCCTCCCATGGCCCACTTGGCATCAAATCCATAACCGTCTGAGCAAACCGGCGCTGACAGGTTGCGGTGAGCAGAAGATTCTGCAATGGTAAAAACCCCTGGATTTACCCTGTGAAGAGAGGCGTTCATATCCCGAAAGAATAGGACAGAAGATGGATTTACTTCTCTTCTATCATTATAGGTGTCTAGAGTGGCATCGAAGGCATCGATTCTAAATCCATCGACGTGGAAACGCTGAGCCCAAGAGTTAGCGGCTGAATGGACATAATTGCGTATGAAAGGATCTTCATAGTTAAATTTCCAGGCTCTCCAGTCTGGGTGAAAAGACCTTCGCGTATCGGGATGTTCAAACAGAGGGGTTCCATCAAAGGTTTTCAAGCTAAAGTCATCATCACAGAAGTGGTCGGAGACAAAGTCGATGATCACTCCGATCCCATGTTTGTGGAGCGTATTGACAAGATGTTGGAAGTCTGAGGGGGTGCCATGGCGGGAGTTTGGGCTGAAAAGACTCAGTGGATGATACCCTTGAGAGCCTTCATTAGGATGCTCTAAGAGCCCCATGAGCTCCACATGGCTAAAACCCATATTTAAGCAATAATGGGTGATTTCTTCCGCAAGTTCTCGGTAGTTAAGAGCTCTATCGCCTCTTTTTTTCCAGGTGCCTATGTGGATTTTATAGATGCTCATAGGTAAGCATGATCCGGTTAGTCGTTTTCTGGTTTCCATCCAGTCTCCGTCTTCCCAGGCAAAATGAGAAGGGTCTGAAACAACAGACTCGTAGTGGAAATGAGGAGAATGGTAGCACCAGTTTTCCGTGGCAAAGGGGTCTATCTTGCGAAGTACTCTACCTTCTTTGTGGACCTCATATTGGTATGTGGTCCCGGGCCCAACATGCTCCGCTTCTATCTCCCAAAGCCTATCGCTTTTTCTCTGCATCTCTATGCGTTTTTGTTCTCTTCCTTCGTATGTTGTGATAACGAAGACTCTCTCTGCATGAGGGGCTTCTAAGGCAAACCGAGTCCCTGTATATGTTGGATGAGCGCCTAAATGCTCGTAGAGCCTGTTGTGGATCCCATATCCGTAATGAGGAGGAGAGGGTACATTCCCTTGTATATCAGGGCTTAGTGATTGGTAACACTGGTAGAGTTGCTGTTTTTTTAAAGTTGGATCTTCCGTCAAAGAAAGAAATCGTCTTCTTTGCTCTTCGCGCAAATGACGAAGAAGGGATTGTTTTTTTTCGGGACGCGAATCGATTTGCTGCATGATACCAAGATAATAGTAGCGCTGTTCTAACAGATCTCTTCCTCTGGAATAAATGAGAGGAAGAGAGACAGAAAGAAGTTTTGATGGCGATGCTAAAATTGTCGTTTTGCCGTAGTCTTCGATTTCAGGGCACCCATGAGCTACCCAAACCCAATAAGAAAGATTTTTTTGGGTGTCGGTAGAGAGCGCTAGAAAAGCATTTTGCTGTGCTTCCAAAGGGCTTTTTTTGAGTAGATGGTGTATGAGATCTTCTATGCGTCTCAGTTCTTGAGATATAGGATCCGAAGGTGCTCTCGATGCGATTCTGACTCTCCTAGGCGTTTCCACATTTGCAGAGGGGGGCGGTGGAGCTGGAGTTGGTGAAAAAAAAGATGTCAAAAAACTTAATACCATAGAACACCTTAAATGGAAGGTGTATTATAGCATAGATTTATTCAGATGGAAAAAGCTTTTTTTCTAAAACTATAAATTAGTAAAATAAAAAATAGAATCCCCATAACCCAAGCCATTAAATAGAAACAGTCTTCTAAAGCAAGAGCTGTTGCTTGTTTATTGAGGGCCGATTCTAAAAGAGCTAGAGAAGAGCCGTTTGGGATGTGCATAGTGTGAAGTTCTTGTAAACTTTCGTTCAAGGGGTCGGAGGCATACGTTAAGCTAGATCCTAGTCTATCATGATAGAAGACTCCTCGACGGTACCAAAGGGTCGTATATATCGAACATCCAAGACCTCCGGCAAGCAAACGGACGGATTGGAAGATCCCAAGAGCTTGCTGGTCTTTGTCAGGAGGGGCGGATTCTAAAGCAATCAAGAGCAAGGGGAATAGAAAAAAAGCAAGGGCAAAGCCTGCTAAGATACGCGATATAGCAATCCTTCCAAAGTTGACTTCTACATTGAAATGGGTCGAATAATAGCAGGAGATGCCAAAAAACAGGACGGCGCCAAGAACGGGAAGGAGAGGGGAGGTTTTTCCTATCCATTTTAACATCAATATATAGAGAATAGCTCCAGCAATCACCATATGAATCAAGAGAAGATTGATCCATATAGGAGTATAGTTGACAAATAGATGGAGCCACAAGGAAAGAAGAATGATCATTCCAAAGTAGGCTGAAAATAGTAGGGCTACATAGATGATAGATAGGGTAAAAGCTCCGCTGCGAAATAAGGTGAGATCCATGAAAGGCGTCTCATGATGCCATTCCCAAAGGATAAAAAAAAGGAGAGAAGCGGATCCTAAAGCAAATAGAAAACAGATCAGAAAACTTCTCTGCCAATCGAGTTGCTGGCCGAGGGTAATGGCTGTGACAAGAGAAGAACAAGCAAGACAGTAAGTTCCATATCCTATCCAATCTAACGGTGTTTTTTCCGTTTTAGAAGAGGAGGGCAATTTTCTTAAAACAAAATAGATCCCTAAAGCAAAAGGGAGAATCCATAAAAAACTCCAGCGCCAATCGTATTCATAGGCTATCCATCCTCCATATGTAGCTCCAAGAACTGGAGTGATCGTAGCTAGAAATGCAATCGAAGAGAAGGCTGTGTTTTTTTTTTCTGGGGGTGTTGATTGCAAAATAAGACCAACGCTCAAAGGAAAGAAGGTGCCAGCAAAAGCTCCTTGGAAGAACCGATATATCACTAGAGTGAAAAAATGGTCTGCGAAAATGCATAAAAAAGTGGGGATGCAAAAGAGAAGAAGAGATGCACAAAGAACCCGTTCTTTTCCATACCACTCTGCTAGCTTTGAGCTTAAAGGAAAGACAAGAGCATTGCCAAGGCCATAGAAGACGACGGTATAAGAAGAGATGTCATTGGATCCGCCTAAGCTGCCTACAATATAAATCCCTGCCATGATCGAAGAGGTGTAGCTAAAGACTGAGAGAAATACACAAAGGTATAAACTCAGCAAAATACTTTTCGAATGAGTCATAGGTTCTCTTCTAAAAGGATCGCTTGGTCTAGGTAAGAAGAGAGGGTAGGATCGATATTGTTTAGAATGATTTGTTGGATTTCTGCCAAATCCCCCGATTCTTCTCTTTTAAAAATAGGGGTAAGATATTGTGGCGCTCCTTGGTTGGATTGAGGGACAAGAAGGCCATCATCTTCTTCTACATAGGTTGTAGCTTCCATAGAAAGACCAATGCGTAGAGGGTGGCTTCTGATCTCTTCGGGATTGAGCTCTACGCGCACGGGAAGTCTTTGTACGATTTTAATCCAGTTGCCGGAGAGGTTTTGTGGAGGGAGCAAAGAAAAAGCATTCCCGGCGCCTCCAGGAAGGCCGGCGATAGTGCCGTGAAAGACAACTTCTCTTCCATACAAATCGGAGGTGAGATCTACATGTTGTCCAATACGCATCCGTTTCATTTGCGTCTCTTTATAGTTGGCATTCACCCAGATTTGGCTAAGGGGAATGATGGCCAAAAGGGGATCTCCAGAATGCACCTGCATTCCTACTTGGACTTTTCTTTGGGCAACAAGACCTTCGACCGGTGCGTAGATCCTCGTTCGATAGAGGTTTACCCAAGCTTGCCGCACCGTCTCGGCAGCAAAGAGGACTTCCGGGTGATTTTGGATGGTTGTATTTCTTACAAAGGCATAAGCTTTTTCAAAGAGAATCTCCGTCATCTGCAGAAGGAAAAAAGAACTCCGCAAAGCGGCTTCTGAATGTTCAAAATCTTCTAAAGAAACGCCTCCTGCATCCAATACGTGATAGCGGTGTTCAAAGTCTTGTGCAGCTTTGATGAATTCCGCTTTACGGGACTGGATCTCTGATTGGAGGGCAAAGACCTGTAAGATATCCTGGCATATCTTTCTGATGGTTTTCGCTAGATTTTCTTTAGCTGCCTGGAGAGCTATTTCTGCATCTGTTGGGTCCATTTTGATGAGGAGCTGCCCTTCTTTCACAAGATAGGTTTCATCTGTTAAAATAGACTGGATAATCCCCGGTTGCAAAGGAGTGAGAAGAACTTGATTGCCTTCTACATAGGCGTCGTCTGTATATTCTTTAAACCGCCAGAAAATCCACCAGTAAAGAGAAGATGCTATCGCGATCAAGAAGAGAATTAATAAAAACTTATAGGATATCCTCTTTCTTTTTTGTAATAGGGTTGGATCTGTCATGGCGCGCTCCCGGCTCGAATCGGTATGTAAGGGCTCTGATAGCCTCCGCCTAAAGCGCGGATAAACTGTATATGCAAGGCATACTGTTGATAGCGAAGGTCGAGATCGTCCATCTGTTTTTGTAAAAGATGTTCTTCTCTTTCATAAACAACAAGAGCATTATCGAGGCCTTTGATGGCTCTAAGAGCGGAAAGGGAGTAAAGATCGTAGGCCTCTTTTACAATCGCTTCTTGCAGCTGTTTTTGTTCATAGATAGCTCTTAAGTTGGAGAGAAGGTCAGCAACTTGTTTTGCGCTTTGTAATAGTAAGTCATTATATGCAAAAACTGCTTGTTCAAAGCTGGCACGTTTGGCTCTTACACCCGCACGGATAGCACCGGCTGTGAAGATCGGCAGATGCAAAGCGGGTTCGATCCCGGCGCTTTTACTTTGCATGTTTAGTAAGTCTTTCCAAGAAACGCTTGCTAGTCCGGCAAATGCTGCTATGTTGATGTTAGGAAAAAACTCCGCTTTTGCAGCGCCAACTTCGCAAGATAAAGCTTCTACTCTCCAAATTTGCGCCATCAGATCAGGACGTCTCGATAGCAAGTCCAAAGAGACATTTTGTGGGATTTCAATTTTTGGAGGGATATAGGAAAAATCTGCATCGTAAGAAAGCGGGGCGTCTGGGCCTTCTCCCATTAAAGCATGGATTAAATGGGTATCTATTTCCACTTCATCGAGAATGGCAAGTTGCCATTGCTGCACGATTTGGACTTGTTCCTCTAGCTGAAGAGGAGGGATTGCAGAAGAGAGCGCTTTTTCGTAGAGTTCATATTGCAAGGCATATCTAGCTTGCCGTACCTCTGTCAGCCGATCTATGAGAGCTTTTTTCTGTTGATGGATTATAAGCGCAAAAAAACCTTGAGCTAGAGCTGAGGAAAGGATAAGTTTCGCTTGGCTTACTTCTGCTTCGTAAGCAAGCACTTCTCCAATCGAAGCCCGAAAAAGGTTGCGGTATTTACCCCAGAAGTCAAATTCATAGGTAAAGCCAAGAGAGAGATCGACTTCATATCCATTCTGAGCAAGAGAGGGGTTTAATAAATGGTAAAAACTGTGTTTGCTAAGGTATCTCCAATTATCATCGGCATCGAAGAAAAGATAGGGAAATAGTCGCGAGCGTGAAATGCGAGCCATCTGTTTCGCTTGTTCCAATCTCTGTTCGGCCCCTTGTAAAGACGGGTTGTTTGCTAAAGCTTTTTCCATCCATGCATTTAACGTGGGATTTTGAAAGATTTCCCACCAGCGTTCTTGAGGCCAATTTCCTGCTGCAAAAAAAGAGGCATGCAAAGACTTTGCAACGCTGGTTTCTACGCCGGGTGTTTGCATGATTTTCTCTTGTTTTTCTTTTTCTGTCATAGAGATGCATCCAGTAAGGACAAGACAAAAAACAGGCAGAAAATAGTTATATTTAGACATCGATTTACATAGGGTTCTCTTTCAATTGTTTTAGTAATAAAAAAAATATATATAATCAATGAGTTTTGTCATGTTGACTTGAGAGAAAGGATTGGGAAAGCCTCAATTTTTTCAAGTTGACCGGAAATGGCAGAAAGCAGCATAGGTCTAAAAATAGGAAGGTGCAGCATGATTTCGTTAGATCAGGTACCTCTTGCGATTTATGCTAAGGATCTGCAAGGGCGATTTCTTTATGCTAACACGTTAGCTTTAGAAATTTGGGGCGTTTCTTTACAAGAGATCTTGGGGAAAACAGATAAAGAATTATGGGTGGATTTTGGTGCGGATAATGCGCCCAAATACATGGAAGATGATCAAACTGTGATTAAAACAGGCAAGCCGTTGCTAAAAATCCACGAACCCGCTGTCAAAAACCGAGGTTCTAGTGTGCTGCCCAGTGTTGGCAATAAATCGCCACTTAGGGATGCGCAAGGAAACATCATAGGAGTCATCGGAGTATTTACATTTTTAAAGAGATAGGCTTATGGATATTCCAATAGAACAAGTTCCTGCAATGATTTTTGCCAAAGACAGAGAAGGTAGGTATATCTATGCCAATGCGTCTACTTTGGCATTTTGGGGACTGACTCAAGAAGAGCTCATCGGAAAAACCGATGCGGAGCTATGGCAGGGAGAAATGGGTCCCTATGCTGAGACATACCACGCCCATGATGTCAAAGTGATGGAGTCTGGTAAAGCCCTTTTTGGGTTATGTGAAGGAGGGGTGAGAAAATCAGGTATTACACTCTTAAACACCTATGTAAATAAGGCCCCTCTACGCGACGCATCGGGAAGGATTGTCGGCGTTATCGGAGCCTTTTTACCTGAAGAAATCTGGTAGGCTTTAAGCTTGTGCCTGAATTCCTAGTAATTCCATTTCAAATACTAAAGTGGAATTCGGTCCAATCTCAGGTCCATATCCTTGTTCTCCATAGGCTAAGTAATGAGGCACAAAAATTTGCCACTTGTCGCCGACTTTCATTTTTTGAAGAGCTTCAGACCATCCATGGATTGTTCGGTTGACAGGAAAAGCTTGAGGTTGCCCTCTTTCATAAGAGCTATCGAAGACTCTACCGTCGATGAATGCACCCTTATAGTGGACATTGACAACATCAAATAAAGAGGGTTTTTCTCCAGATCCTTCTTTTAAAGACTTATATTGCAGACCGCTTGGAAGCGTTACTACACCTTCTTTCTGTTTGTTTGTAGAAAGAAAAGCTTCTCCCGCCTTCTTATTTTCTTCTGCAAGCTGAGATATATATTCCTTTTGTTGCATGGCAATCTGTTCTCTTAGAGCCACCAAAATGGAACGGATTTCTTCTTGGGATAGTTTGGGGGCTGTGCTATTAAGCCCATCTAAAAAGCCTTCATTGAGCAGGTTTACATCGATATCGGTAAACTGCTGCCGGATGCTTTTGCCAGATTCAAGACCGATACAGTAGCTGACTTTTTCTTTGGTGTTTTTCATAAAATTGACAGCGCAGCTCCTTAAATTAAATGTAAAAATTGCCGGTCTTTCCCGGTTGTCAACTCTTGAGAGTCTTTTAATCTTCCAAAGAGGATTTCTTTGGTTTTTTTCGACTGCCATAATTTGTGGATGGCAGTCGTAGGGGACCTATGTATAGCGGATCTCAGGAAACGACTCAAGAAAAAATCGCGAGTCGTAGCGATTGTGCGCAAAGCTCCTCCACATAGAGCAGAAAGAATAATATTTTTTTATTCTCATCCAACAAGAAAAGCTTTTTCACTCGATTTTGTCAGAATAGGTGGATAGAAACTTCTCTATTGCGGCAACAAGAGCAATAGGAGTTTCTATCATTGGATAATGACCTGATGTTTTGCAACATTCTAGCTGAACATTTGGATACCAATTCAAAAAAGTATCGCGCATAAATGCTTCGCTTTCCTTGAAGTCATATTCGCCAAATAAGACTAATATGGGAGTATTCATACCTTTTACAGATTCAGAAAAGTCGGTATAAGAAAACATCTTTAAATAACCAAGGCGCGCTTCACTTGTAGACCTTTGGCGCAAGTCTGTAACCATATTTTTAGCAAATGTCTTGGTATAACGATTCCCAGTCAATGCATTGATACATTGCATAGCGGCTTCATCGTTGTTTAAAGCGGCGCTTTCAAGGAAGTCCATCATCTCTTTGGGAGCTGGGGATCCACAGGCCGGAACAGGCGTTATCGCTACAATGCTTTTAATTCTGGATAGGTTATCTACGGCAATTTTTTGAGCAATCATACCGGACATAGAGTGTCCTATCAGATGAAATTTCTTCCAGGCTAAGGAATCAATGAGTTTGATAGCATCAGAGCTTGCTTCTTCTACCGAATATACCCCTTGCATTTCTTTGGATCCTCCATAACCGCGCAAGTCAACAAAGACGTAGGTGTATTCATCGGTGTTAAGATATGGGAGCGTGAAATCATAACTTGATGAGTCTCCCATCCAGTTATGCATAACAAGGACTTTCTCTTTTCCAGATCCAATTCGTTTATGAGCGATAAACTCCATATTTTGATTCTCCGACGGGTTAAAAGGTGGCGTCGATAAAGACAACGCGAAAGCTACAGAAATACAGAAATCTTGCCAATCTTGAAAGAGTAAAAACGACTTTCAACTTAAAGTCGAGAGTTATGCGATACTCTTGTGGTTTTTCTAGAAAAGCACTATCAAATTTAGTGTTAATCAAGAAAAACCACAAGCAAAGATGATCGGGTATTTTTATACTGCCGACTGAGATTACCACTATGGCATGTCTCCATTGGGCAACCTCGACTTTCACTACCAGCAGTCATCCACACATGTTAGGAAAAAACTTATTGGTTCGATATTCATTGGAAAACTGGTTTTTGAAGATGGAAATTATCGAACCCCTGGATTGAACGAGACAGTTGCTCTTATCGAATTATTTCAGAAGGACTTAGGAAATAAAAAACCCGAACGTTTAACCATTTCTGACAAAACGTTCGGTAATGTGCCCAGGATAGGACTCGAACCTACACACCTCGCAGCACCAGAACCTAAATCTGGCGTGTCTACCAATTTCACCACCTGGGCATGAATCTTCAAGAAAGCAAACATCTTCTAAGAAAAAAAGGTTTCCGTCAAGACTCAATTTTTTATTTTACTTTTTGCGTTATAAATATTTTATTAAATAATAGTTTCGTTTTTGTTTTACGTATTCATTGATTTTTATCAATTTAAATGAGAAAATATTTTTGCGATAAAAATGAGTGTTGTTATGTTTTCTGTTTGTGCAAAACAAGATAGTTTTTTTTCTGTTTCCTATGAATCGGGGCTTCTTTCTATAGAAAAGATGCCTATAGAGAGAAATATTTCCTCTGCTACCAAAGCAAAAATTTTAGAATCAGGGACCGTTCTTCTAAAAGGAACGCTGGACTATCTTCGGAAAAAAAACATTAGAAAACTGGCGCACGAAGAAAGAGACGAAATAGCAAGCCGTGTGGATTTTGCAGCAAGCTACATTAAAAAATTGAAACGGAATTTTGGGAAAACGCATCCTCAGGAAATCGAAAATCTCGAATTGATGCTCCTCTCTGCTAAGATTGGAGGGAAAATCGATCCAGAAACTTTGAAAAAAAATCCCGATTTTATCCGGTTTCTTACTGTAAATCACTTGCAGCATAAGATTCAGGCTTTAGGGAGAGAGTCTTGGGTGATTCCTACCATTGGAATCGAAGGCCATGGAGACTATGTCTTTTGGTCTTCTTTGCAGAAAACACCGAAATGCGATGCAGATGGGAAGCAGGTAGGGTATCAGTTTTTTTTAAAGGAACAAGTTGTATTCGAAACAGATCTTTCCCTTCGCCTCCTATCAGGATATAGCTACATTGATGGGAAGATTGCCAAGTATCATTCTATCTTCTCTCCAGAGCTTCGCCACTATGATACTCAGCCAAAAGACGGGACTTTTAAAGTAGAGGTATGGACTGCTTTACGGGATGCTCAAGGCCAAAGACCCGCTTTGCGATTAGGAGAGCATTCTTACATGGTATTGGTCGATGATGAGGGAAAGCGTTTTGGCGTCGGGCAATATGGAGTGGCTGATGATTTGGGAATATCAGGAGTTGTAACCGGTTGTGGTTACAAAAGGGGCTCTATTGAAGCTCCCGATCGTTATCTCATGCTGCCTCGGTCTAGCTATAACATGAAAAAGACTGTGATATCTATTTCAAAAGATCAATTCGATCGGATGAAAGCAAGGTTGCAGCAAGATAAAAAAGAACAGAATATCCCCGTTTTTCTTTTAAAGAGTAACTGCACAAGTTATGTGCGTGAGATAATGGAGGTGGGTGGAATTGCTCTTAAAACGAAAGTCCATCTAGTCAATTTGTTGTTTTTGAGATTAGCGCCTCTTTTTTTAGTGCGTGCGGTGGAGACGTGGAAAGAGAAGATTTTCTCAGTTTTGCCAACGTGGATTCAAAAAGGTGTCTACTTCAACCCTTTCCACTATCTGTTAGGGGTAGGGATTGGCATAGGAGCTCGTCTACTTAGTTGCAAAAATTTCCAACAAAAGAATCCAGACATTTCTTGGGGCGATATATTTTTTAGGCCTTGGAAAATAGAAATGGACCATCCATTTGCTTTAAGGCAATGGCAAGAGGCGTATATAGAAAAAACCGGAGAGCAATCATGACAACTTCTTCAATCTCTTCTAGAGTGCATCAAGTTCTAGATGGGATGAACTTGGATCCCGCGTATTTGTCGAGAAGAGATCCGGCAGATCTGCAAAGAAGAGCCGAAGCTGTGCTTTCGGAGATTCCTGTAATGGATTCCCGACAAACCCCTCTTCTGCGGCTTTTAAATGCACTGGAATGTGAAGGATATGTTCCTCCCAAAGTTGCAGCATTCTTAAAGAACAATTTGCAGGACAGGTCATTTGCAGCATCGCTTCTAACTAAAACGATTGAGCATCTAGGGGAGAGGGGGATGATTTCCCTTAGGATGAAAAACCACCTTTTCGACAAGATTCAGAAAGATGATTTTGGCTATGTCATCCAGATTTTATATGGATGCATGATTTTACCGAATCCAAAGAGTGAAATCGATCAGGAAGAGTTGATTGTCTATACGCGAGCTGAGCTTGCAAATGTCATTTCTCATAGGGAACAGGTACGTTGCCGAGAGCTACTGAAATCAAAAATACTCACTTTGTCTCACGGGCTAAAACAACAAGAAAAAGAGCAATATGTTTCTTCTTTAATAGAGGCTCTTGAATCCAATGACCCAAAAAAATTTAAAGCCCATTTTCCTGATTTTTTAGATTACCTAAAGAATAAACAAACACATCCTATCAGAAAGTATTGCTTTGAAGATCTTAAGGAGACCTGCTTGCAGATGTCTTCTAAAGACTTTTTTTTATCTTTGTTTCAAGCCTTTCAAGCCCAAGAGTTCTATGGGGGTTATCTGGCTCAGGTTCGTTGCTTGACAGGGGCTTTGCAGCAAGCTTCCTTAAGTAGCTTGCCGTCGAGAGAGCTGGAAGCGATTCTCGAAAAATGTAAGGTAGCCTATCAAAATATGCTCTACATTACGGCTGATTTTAAAAATATGCCGTGTATTTCAAAAACAGCTTTTTCATATACGTATGGGGAGCTGCGTTCAGAGTGGATGAAAATCAACCGTCTTTTTGCTTCTCATAAGCATCTTTTCTGTGACTGCCATGCATCAGGACATCCTAAAGCTGTATGGCCATTGTACGATGCGAATAAGATCTTCTGCCAGGTAGAGTCTAGTGAAAGTATGGTGAATCAAGGTGAATCGGTCGCTGTTTTAGGATGCGACTGGGGGAATGGACATCGTTCTGCTTCTCAGAATATTACAAAGATCTGCGAAAAGGCAGGGTATCATCCTATTTCTGTAAATGTCCCAACTGAGATTCTTGCAGATGAAGACCCTGTTAGCAAGTTGTTGGGATCTAAGAAAAATGTGGGATGGCTGACGAATGGACTTGCATATCACGGCGCTTTTCGGATTTTGAACTTTCTTAAAAAAATAGCGTCTCCAAAACCTCCAGAAGAATCAACTGTGAAAAAGGTGGTGCAGCATTTTTTACGTATCCGTCCATCCTTTTTGATTAGTAGTTACTCCCGCCATAATGAAGAATTTATCAAGGCAGCTGAGATTTTAGGCTTACCTTTGCTTCACGTAAGCACAGACATTGATGTGACGGTAGAGACGCGAAAAGAACCTCCTAGTTATCCCCATTTTAAAATGACTCTTCCTTTCGGAGATGAGGAGATAAAAAATAAAGTTGCAGGAAAAACTGTTAGGGAAAGCCAGTTGGTTTTGACAGGGCCTCCTGTGAAAGCTGCGGATGACCAAGATCGGACAAAAGAGGAGATCCTTGTCCTGAAGCGAAAGTGGGGGATCCCTGAGCATAAGAAAGTAGTGATCGTGACAAACGGAGGGAATGGAAGTCTTTCCTCTTATCCTGAAATGCTCGTCAAGAAGTATGCTAAGATGAAGCCGGAAGAGGTTCCTTTCCATTTGATTGTTCTTTGCGGCAAGAATAAGACGGCCCAGCAAGAGTATTTAATGACAAAAGTGGCGCCTAAAGCTACATTTAAAATGGATCCTTATACATTTGTTCCTCCAGAGCAAATGGAAGAATTGATCTCGATGGCGAGTTTGGGGGGTTGTGTGATAGGTAAAGCCGGGGGGATGACCCTTTTTGAGCTCCTAAAACATGGTACAAGGATACTTGTCGATGAGATTCCGCATAAAGCTAGTAAGGGTGGGCCTGCGCACTTCTTCTTGACACTGCTTAACAAAATCTTATATTTTTTTCGTATCCCTAATAAGTTGTCTTGGGAAGAGTTTAATCAAGACTATGCTTCTCGACTTGGCTTAGCGGAAAAAGTCCGAAATCAAAAAGAATTCTACTCTGCATTCGAAAAGGTTTTAGGGTATTGCGAGCCAGTTAGGATGCATCCATCACCTAAGTTCACAGAGGAACTTCCTAGAGTGATAGAAACAATGAAACACCAGGTGCTTTCAGATGGCCCTTTGCAGGTGAGGACGTGTGAAGTTTTAGATGCTCAGAAATTACTATTGTAAGAGGAAAAATATATGATGCATTTCCCAAAAACCATTTCACCTTCTGTACTCGATGGATTACAAAGAGGAAGTTCTGCTCTAGAGATCACCAAAGAAGGGACTTTTACGATAGCTCGGAAAGATTACAAAAAACAGTCTCATAAGACGTTAGATCTTTTTCTTTCTAGTTTGGAAGAGATGAAAAAGCATCCAGATTCTGCTACGCAATCAAGGCGTTGGGAAATACTGCATTTAGGAGACTTGTACCTGGATAATCTGGTGCGCCAACATCAAAAAGAATTGGATAAAGGGCTAGCGGGGTGCAAAGGGAGATCTCTTCTACTAAAAATAGCAAAGTTTGATCGCTATTTAGCTGCTGCAAAAATAAAAGAAGGTTGTTTACAGAGTCGAGAAGTCTCAAAGCTATATAAAACCCGTGTTTCTCAAGATCTGTTGCAAAAATGGCTTGCAGAGCCGACACACCGAGCCAGAAAAGGCAAAAAAGAAGAGTTTGTCGTCGAGGGCTTAGCCCAAGAGGCATTTTTTCAACATCCTGAAGAGGTGGATTTTATTATGGAAAACTACTTGCATAAGCAGGTAGCAAGACATAATGAGCACATTTATGTGCATGCGGTAACCAAGCAGCCCATGCTTCGCTCTGAAGGTTCTTTCCAGACGGTAGATAAAATCCGAGAGAGATGGATTGGAAAAGAGGGGAAGCTCTATGCAAAAGAAGGAGAATGCCGGGGGTTTTATAGGCAAGGTCAAGGAATATCCAAGTTTGATCCGACTCGCTGGAGTGAACTTCCCGTTTTTGCCAAAAGAAATCATTTTCATGGATCTGATGATTATAAACTGGTTGTAAAAACGGTAGTAAGTAAATCGGGAAAGCATGCTTGGATCGAACTCAAGGACCCTCAATACAAATACAACGTTGGATTTTTTTGGCAAGAAGGAGAGGAGACTGAATATTGGAATCTTTGCCAAACAGTAAAGGGGATGCTCCATGTTGCGGATAAACATGAGTACCTGGGAGAAGAAAAAGACACTAAAAAGGTGGCTTTTAAGATTACTAAAGAGCAATTTATCCACCTTAAGCAATCCATCGAAAAATTCCAAGCCGATCCTTCGAGAAAAATGTTTAACTTAATCAATAGCAACTGCACATCTTGGGTTAGAAATCTTCTAGCAGAAATAGGAATCCGTGCAGAGTCGCAAGCTTCTTTTTCTGAAGCTTATTTAGGACTTTCCGGACCTATTGCTTTGTTAAGAAAAAGGGTATCCAAAGTAAAATGGGTATGGACGATGATTTACACCGTCACCAGTGTTGTGCGGAACCTGTTTATATATTTACTAGGAGGCGGATATAACCGCGAAAATGGAGTGTTTCGAGATAAAAACAACCCAAATGACCGAGCCGTTCCTACTGTTTTGCATGTTTTCAATCCTGCACAAGGATCTTTTGATCATCCGAAAGTGATGAGCGAATGGCAGGACAAGCTGATGGAAGCTCGAAAGAAGATGATCGAAGAGGAACAGGAAAAGGTAAAAAAGGGGAAGGTCTACCCGTTTTTACCTAAACCAGAGCAGATGCAGATGCTAGACAGCGTTGCTCAAGATCTCAAATATGCAGTGCCTAAGCCTTTTTTAATGCCTTAAGCGCTTTCATAGACCGGATGGATGGCAAATCCGGTTTTCTTAAGAGCATAAATCAGTTGTATAACAGGGTCCCATTCTGCTTTTTTATCTACATGGAGAAGGATTTTTGTTTTTTCCTTTTCGGTAGGCAAAAGACCTAGCTTTTGTTGTTTGCTGAGCTCCTGCAAAATCGCCTGCACATCGTGCATCGCGTATTCGTTAAATTCTGTGATCCAACGGTATTGTCCTTGCTCTGTGACACTGAGGTTGACTACATGGATAGCTTGGGATGTAGAAGAGACATTTGGCTCCGTTTGGACTTTGGCTAGGTGAACCTCCGAATCGAATAAAGTCGACCGAGTGACTGCTAAGATTGCAAAGACGGCAACCACAAGAAACAAAAAGTCGACCATTGGGGTTAGGTTCATCATATTGCTTTTGCGAATTTCTTCGTCAGGAATCAGATCCATAATCTACCCCAGGTTATTTTCGTTCGTCCATAAGATGCGCTAAAGATACCGCTTCATTTTCAATTTTAGCTAAAGACTTTACTAGCCTAAATTTCGCTAAAGAGTGCAAACTTAAGGCAAGAATTGCAACGAGGATTCCTGCAACTGTCGTGCCTACGGATATGCCAAGACCATCAAATAAATGGGTCATGCTCTCTGCAGATCGGTTGAGGTCATAGAAAGCATAAAACATCCCCAATACAGTTCCCAAAAGCCCTAGCATAGGAGCGATGATGGCTATGTCTTGTAGCAGTCCTAGCCTTTGCCAAGAAGAGATTGTGGCTCTTTTTCCCTCTGCTTTCATGCTTTCGAGCATGGTAGGAAGGCCATGTTGTCTAAAAGAAAGACCTGCGGAAACAATCCGACCAAAAAAAGAGCTGTCTTGCGAACAAAGCATTTGTGCTTCTTCATATTGGCTGCTAATGAGCTTGTTGCGTAAATTGCGGTAGAGAGGGTCGTTTACAGAACCTTTTGATTGCAATCGAAGCATCGAATACATCCAAATAGCTAAAGACGCAAACGAAAGAGAAAAAAGAGCGGAGTAAATCCAAGGAGATCCTGCAAACACCTGCTTCATGCTGATTTGGATTGTAGCAGGTGACTCTTCTATAACAGGAGCTTCTGTTTGCTCATATAAGAGGGTCGCTACAGGTTCTTGCTGAGAAGTGTCATTTTCTAAAGGGAGCCAGTTTTCTTCCGCAGAAACGGTCGTTTCTGGTAGCGGGGTCGATTCTTCTAAAGAAGCGGCTTCTATTATGGGTGTGACAAGAGAATCTTGAGAGATAGTCTCTATAGAAGGAGATTCTACAAGAGGCTGTGCGTTCATTTCTATCGGCACTATCTCTTCTTCTGTTAAAAGCTCTTGCTCGATTGTCAGTAGCTCTTTTTCCAATTCTAGAGGATCTGCTTCCAAAACGGATAGCTCTTCTTGCGCCGGAGTGATCTCTTCGGAGGAAGGAAGGGTTGATTCTTCGGAATACACCATAGAAGATAAAGAGAGAATGGCTGCAGAAATAAATATTTTTTTCATCGAAAGCAACTCCTGAATAATTTTTTACACATTAAGCCAGAGCCAGTTTAGGTAATCCTAGGGTAAAGCTCTCCAAAAAATTTAATTTTTAGATTAGCAAGGAGCTAGGAATGGATCAAGACTTATTATCCGATGCGCCTTGAAATAGGCTGGCAGAGAAACGGATAAACAGCTAAAATTTCCTCTCATGAGACCTAAAAACTTACCCTATCCTTTTTCATGGGAAAAGAGAGAGCCTCTAATGCAAAATGGAGTTCTCTTTGTACCAGCCCATTATGATGCTCACAATCAATGGCAGCAGGAAGAATGGAACTCTTTTTTGTCTTCATTTTCTCAAAAAACAATTGAATACTGTTCCGGCAATGGAGCTTGGATTGTAGAGAGAGCAAAAAGATCTCCAGAGAGGCTGTGGATTGCCGTAGAAAAACGGTTTGATAGAGTTCGTAGAATTTGGTCAAAAACACAAAATGAGCATCTTCCCAACGTTTGTATTGTATGTGGGGAGGCGAATGTCTTTACCCGTTATTATCTACAAGAAGATAGCGTAGAAGAAGTCTATGTAAATTTCCCCGATCCTTGGCCTAAAGAAAGACATGCTAAAAACCGACTTATTCAAGGGTCTTTTATCCATGAGCTATCTAGGGTTGTGAAAAAGCAAGGAAGGGCTATGATCGTAACCGATGACGCTTCTTATAGCAGTCAGGTTATCCAAGAGATGACAAAAGACAAGGCGTGGGGTTCTCTTTATGCAGACCCTTTCTATATCACGGATTATGACAATTACGGCAGTTCTTATTTCGAAGTTTTGTGGAAGGAGCAAGGCCGGCAGATCCTCTATATGCAATTTGAAAACCTAAAACAAGAGCCATTATTATATGCAGACAGCAGAACTTTCATTTGATAACCACTATTTGTATGTGAATGGAAAGAAATTTTTTTCTGAAATCCGCAAGCCAGACCAAGGTAATTCTAACGTTGTGTGGATTTCTCTTCCCGTTCATTCGCAAGCAGATCTCTTATGGGATCAAGAGGTAGAGATTGCTGCTTCTGCTTACCTAGAAGGAAAATGGATCTTTTGGGCGCTCGATTTCGGATTCGAAAAAACTCCTGTATTCATTCATGATACCAGCCTGTTTTACTCTTTAGGCATTGCCATCGAGGAGTTTTCTAAAAGAGTGTTGAGCTCTTTTCAAGATCGAACTTTAGGAGTTTGCATCTTTGAAGGGGATGTGGATTTTGGTAGGTATTTTGTCTGGACACAGCAGCATCAAGAATATTTCGAAGAAAAAAAGTTAGAATACCCCGCAAATATCGATGAAGAAGATTGTCGCCGTTTATTTGCAGCAGATATATTTTCAGATTATCTGCAAAGACTCTGCTCGTTTCTCCCAGAATCTGTGCTTCCTTTTGCCCTCATCGATGCTTTGCAGTTAGAGGATAGGCCCTCTTTTCTTTCTCTTCTTCTATCTAAAGAGCGATTTCAGCATCTGTTATTGGGCATAAAACAGTCCAAAGTTTTCCTGGGTCATCTGACTTGGAAGGAAGGAGGGTGGATTGCGAACCCAGATTCCGGGCAGGAAGAAGTTCGGATTGGAATTTGCCTTCCTAGGGAAGAGAGAATCCTATCTCGCTTAAATGGATGCGATGATGTATTTCATGCTCTTTGTCGCTCCAAATTATTGTATCGAGTGATTCCAGAGTCTAAGTTGAATGAATGCTGGGATGGAATTGATGATTTGATCGTATGGACTGATCTATTAAGCGATCAAGGAAAGAGAAAAATCCACGGATTTCAAGCTGCGGGAGGAAGGGTTATTTCCGTAGGCCCTCTCTTAAATCTGGAGAACGAAATTTCTTGGGAAGACTATATGAATTTGCTAGCGTAGAAAGTAAATCGGAGCAGAGGGATTCGAACCCCCGACCCACTGCTCCCAAAGCAGTTGCGCTAGCCAAACTGCGCTATGCTCCGATTTAAAGACCTAGTTTATACAGAATAAGCGACTTTTTAGGCAACGAAAATCTTTCGATCGTAAAAAAACGGATCTTTGCCAACAAATCTAAAATCTGACATCTTAAAGATAAATCAATCTTGAAGGTAATTTCAATGACTTCCTTTAACCACTACAAATCTGTGATTCGTCTCAATGAACTTGCAGAAAACCCGATCGATCTAAGAGAGGAGAGTGTCCTCAATTCTAAAAGAGTGGATAACTACATGAGCGAAGCTCTCGGCTTGAAGATGTTTTATGCCACTGAGAGAGTGTCGGAAGTAGAACTCCAAGCTCTTTACGATCTTGGTGAAGAAGCCCAAGCTATCCAAAAAATGCACCGGATGCAAGCTGGCGATGTGATCAATAGCATCGAAGGTTTCGAAAGCGAGCAAAGATCTGTTTTGCATACTGCTATGAGAGATTTTTTTGAAAATACCAATCCGGCAGCGAAAGCAAGAGATGCTAGCAAGCTAGCCTATCACGAACTGGAAAAGTTAACGCAGTTTCTCAAAGACCTAGAAGGGAAAGACACCTATACGGATATGGTGCAAATAGGTATTGGTGGATCTGACTTAGGTCCAAGAGCTATTTATCATGCGCTCAAAGTCTATGAGAAACCAAACCGCAGAGCTCATTTTTTTTCCAATGTAGATCCGGATGATGGAGCTCTTGTTTTAAGTGGGTTGGATCTTAAAAAAACTCTATTTGTTGTTGTCTCCAAATCGGGATCGACTTTAGAGACTAAGACCAACGAGGAATTTGTTCGCGATCACCTCATTAAGGCAGGGCTTGATCCTAAAAATCACATGATTGCTGTGACGGGAAAGGGAAGTCCCATGGATGATCCTTCTCGCTATCTAGCCTCCTTTTATATTTGGGATTACATTGGTGGACGATATTCTGTGACTTCCATGGTGGGAGGGGTGATTTTGGCTTTTTCTTTAGGTATGGATCGTTTTTTGGATTTCTTGCGCGGAGCCAATGCCATGGATAAGCTCTCTTTGAAAGAGGACTGCAGGTTTAACCTACCCTTACTTTCAGCTTTACTAGGAATATGGAACCGGAATTTTCTTGGATATCCAACGATGGCAGTGATTCCTTATTCTCAAGCTTTGTTTCGTTTTCCAGCTCATTTGCAGCAACTCAATATGGAATCGAATGGAAAAAGGATCGATAAAAGAGGAAATCCCGTAGAATTCGATACAGGTCCTGTGATTTGGGGAGAGCCGGGAACCAATGGACAGCATTCTTTTTTTCAGCTTATCCATCAAGGGACTTCTGTAGTCCCAGTCGAATTTCTTGGTTTTTTTGAAAACCAATACAAACAAGATATCTTGTTCCAAGGCACTTCGTGCCAGGAAAAATTATTAGCTAATCTTTTTGCTCAATCGATTGCTCTTGCAACGGGACAGAGAAATGAAAATCCTAATAAATATTTTCCCGGAAATCGCCCAAATCGGATTCTCCTTGGTGCAAAATTAGATCCTTATACTTTAGGATTGCTGCTTTCATATTATGAAAACAGCGTAGCTTTCCAGGGGTTTATTTGGAATATTAACTCCTTTGACCAAGAAGGAGTTCAGCTCGGGAAAGTATTAGCTTCCCAATTCATCGACTTGTTTGCACAAAAAAGAACGAAAAAAGAAGGGAAGGGATTTGCTATAGGACAAGCTTACTTTCGCCATCTTTCCTCCTATAGTACAGAGCCTTGATGGACTTGGAATATCTGCGCTGAGGGGAAAATATTTTCAGAAAATGTGGGGGCTGTTAAAAATACCTGACCTCCACGCGACAGAAAAGAAGCGAATTTTTCAGAGCGCTTAGGGTCTAAATGGATGCCGAAATCGTCAATCCCTAAAAGTGGAGGGGAGTCAAAGTGTTCGCAAAAGAGCTCCCACTCTGCAAGGCGGAGCGCTGCAATACAGCACCGTTTCTGCCCCTCGCTACAGAAAACACGAGCTTCTTTTTGGTTAAGATGGAAGAAAAGATCATCTCGATGAGGACCTATGTTTGTACTGCCAAGAATCCATTCTTTTTTCCTCGATTTTTCCCATTGATCCATATAACCAGACTGTGTAAGAGAGGGGAGTAGAGAGGGTTTATATTCGATAGAAAGATGTTCTGAAAGATCAGATAAAGTCGATACAAAGCTTTGAGCCGGTTTTTGCAATTTTTCTATAAGATCAGCTCTTTTTTGCATAAGATACAATGCGGACTCCGCCATGATTTGCTCCCAAGGAGACAAAGTTTTTTCTTCTTTGTTTTTTAGGAGGATATTTCTTTGTTTCATTGCTTTATGGTATCGAGCTAGGTAACGGACATAAAGAGGATCTGTTTGAGCAAGATGGATGTCGAGAAAACGTCTTCTCTCAGAAGGAGAGGAAGAAAGAATTGCAATATCTTCCGGAGCTAACAATATACAAGGCAGCAAGCCTAAAAGCGGAAGAAAGCTGTGATAGGTGGTTTGATAGTGGGTAATTTTGCGCAGCTTGCCATCAAAAGAGAGGGTGAGAGTTTGAGAGATCCCTTCTTTTACAAAAGTAGCTTCCAAGTCAAACCGAGAAGCCCCATTCTGGATGAGATCTTGCAAAGAATGAGTTCGAAACGATTTCCCAGTTGATAAGACGTAAATCGCTTCTAAAAGATTGGTCTTACCTTCTGCATTGAGACCTTGGAAGCAATTTACGTTTGGAGAAAATTCGATTTCCTGGTGCGTATAGCTCCGAAAATGGGATAGAACCAATTTTTGGAGCTGCATGAACTTATCCTTCCAGACGCATAGGCATCACGACAAAAAGCGCATCGGAGGAATCTGTGATGACTCCAGGGTTATAAGAATCGGAAAAATCGAAGGTAATGGTTTCATCTTTGGTATGTTTTAAAGCATCTAATACAAAGTGCGGATTAAATGCGACAGATACCTCTTTCCCTTGATAGTTTAAAGGCATGTGGACCTTTCCTTCGCCAAGGCCTCCATTTGCAACGGACAATTGCAGCTCTCCAGGGGCAAAAGAGAATCGGACAGAAGACCTTTCTTCTGTGATGAACAGAGCTACTTGTCGAAGCAAAGAGATTAATTCTTCCCTGTGTACTTGAACGGGATTGTGTTTTTGTTTAGGAATAATCCAGCTGACATCGGGATATTCGCCGGGCATTAATTTTGCGATCAGCGTAACAGCTCCGGTTTCTAGGCAGATTTTATCTTGGGTCATGGAAATTTTGACCATTTCTTCTTTGGGATCTAAGAGACGTATGATCTCATCTACAGCCTTCATGGGAAGAATATATTCTCCTTGAGAAGCTAAGGGTTCCTGAAATTGTGTCACAATTTTAGCAAGTCTCTTTCCATTTGTTCCTATCAAGGTCGTTGAGAGGCCTTCATTGCGCAAGAGGATGCCATTTAAAAAATAACGCGTGTCTCCATTGGCTGCAGCAAAAGAAGTCTTTGTGAGCATCTCTTTGAGTCTTGCAGACGGCATGGAGAAAGAAATAGCATCAGGCATTTGTGGGAATTCAGGGAATTCTTCCCGTCGCATTCCATATATTTTAAATTGAGAAGATCCTGCATGGATGAGGGCAATTTCTGGAGTGATTGTATGCAATTCAATATATGGAGCAGTCAGCTCCTTGACAAGAGGAAAAAAATGGCGTGTGGGGATTACCATGCCGCCTTCCTCGAGTACTTGAGCTGAGGTATAAGCTCGGATGCTCAACGCCAAATCTGTAGCGCTTAAGACGATCTGATCTTGGAAAGCTTCCAGTAAAACATTGCCGATAATTGGGGTGGAAGGTTTGGAGGGCACTACATTTTGGATTTTATTGATAAGAGAGACTAACTCTAGTCTAGAGATTACGATTTTCATAGATTAAAACGCTCCTCTGCGTCGCCTTACATGCTTTTTCAGCTAAGAATAATCGAATTGTTTTGCAACGTCAAATACTATTCCTCGCGACCTTTGAGAGCTCGGTCTATAGCTTTTTTATGTTCCTTTTCTTTAAGAGCAGCTCTTTTGTCATGTGCTTTTTTCCCTTTAGCAATGCCTACTTTGACTTTGACTTTCCCTTTTTTGAGGTACAAAGCAAGAGGAATCAGCGTTAAACCCTTTTGTTCTGAAACTTCTTTGAGTTTGAGAATTTCTCGTTTATGCAAAAGGAGTTCTCTGTCTCTTTTTTCTTCATGATTGTGGATATTTCCAAATCGATATGGAGCGATCGATGCATTTTTGAGAAAGACTTTATAATTGGATATAATAACATAAGCATCCTGCAAGTTTCCTCCATGCTCTCGCAAAGACTTGATTTCTGTGCCTTGCAGAATGATTCCTGCTTCCAAAGATTCTAGAATCTCATAATCATGAAATGCTCGGCGATTTGAAACGAGCTCTCCTTCGCGTTGCTTAGACATGTCAGACCTTTGGGTTGAAGAGGATTATCTAGCAAAAAGAGCTTGGCCTAATGCTGTAACACGAAAACATTCTTTACCGTTTAGCATACCTGGTTGCACAATACCTGCTTCAAAAAGCCATTCTAGTATTGTAGATCGGATGAATTGAGTCTCTTCTGAAGAGTATTGCGGAATGGTATATTTCCAGGTTTTCCCTGTTTTTTTTAAGACGATCGCAGACTCATCATTTAAAGCTACATGGACTCCTTTGAAAAACTCTTCGAAATAGACCCATCCTTTATGTAAGACGCGGACTATGCTTTTCTCTGCTTCGCGGATCGTTTTTTCTGAACATAGATGAAGAGGGATTTTATCGTTCAAAATCTTGTTCATTGGATGGCGATAAAAATAGAGCGCCTGATTGTCTGGCCGCAGATTAAGCCACTCGTGAGCCGCTTCTAACAGACGCAGTTTATCAGATGAGACATCGATAAGCCTTAAGAGTTTAGCTTTAGCGATCATATGATGGAAATATGGTTCGTAAAAACCGGGATCCGTATTCATCCCTGCAAAAGAAGAGAGGATTCCTTTTTCAGGGATTATCCACCCACTGGGAGTCGTCTCTAAAGGGATTGGTTTTTTCTTCGCTTTTTCCAAAAGGGTAGAAAGATCAAGAACAAAAGAAAAATCTTCCGGACGCCTTGGCTGAATTTGGTCTATATTCTGGATAGAAGTTGTTTCAGATCCTCGAATGAATGAAAGGTAGTCTTTCCATTCTTGGAATGGGGTGATGACCTCTTCCCAGCGATTGCCTTTTTTGCGATAGCCCAAACAGCAGACAAAACTAAACTCTAAATGCAGCATGTATTCTTCGAAGAGTTCTCGAGATATCTGATACTTGGACATGATGTATTCTGCAGAAAGCTCAAAGTTTTCAGCTTGGTATGTTTCTTCAATAATGCTTTTCAATATGGGTTCACCCAAATTGAGTTCCATGATGTATCGTTGGAAAAGGAGGGGAGTTGTCAAATACTTTTCCACTAAAGAATCGAAGATGTTATTAGAAGAGCGGGGGATAGAATACCAGACAGGAAGAATATGGATTGGCACTTTCCGAAGCAGGCTTTGGAGGAATTCCATGCCGGGCTCAAAATCCTCTTCGAATTTAAGAATCTGAGATTCAAAATACTTCCGCATTTCTTTGTCGACAATGATAGAGTCTGCATCAAAGGAAAAAAGGCCGGTTTTACTGAGTCTTTGCAGGATGAGAAGAAGATCTTTTTCCTCAATTTCTGTATTTTTTGAGAGCTTTTTCAAGGGGATCTGAATAGAGCTATATAAAATTTCTTCTAACACCTTTAGGTCTTCTGAAGTAAATTGCGCCATCAGTAGACGATTTTCAATGTCTTTTTGATAGTTATAGTCTGTAAGACTAATTTTATTTTTTCGATGCACTGACGGTTCTAATAAACTGCTGACCATAATTTTCTATCTGAGAGTAAAAAGATTTTTCCTGTAATGGCTAGGATAATGCATTGATTTTTTTATGACAATCAAAAACAGGGGGAGAATTTAAAGGTTTTGTTTCAGATGGATTTTAATATAGTTATTTTGATAATATAGGCCGGTTATTTAGAGGTGTTTATGGCGTTGCGCGTTTCTGCAAAGACCCATTCTGCGATTTCTGTAGACTGCATCCAGCACAGGATTTCTTCTTTAATTCAGAAGGTGGAGAGGATTTTTCAGCAGATACTGTCCCATATCCAAAAATGGATTGGAATGCAAAATATACAGCCAATTCGAAATCCTGGATTTTACTCGGAGATCATCCGTTTTTATCAAGATGAGATCCCGAATCGGCATGGCTATACAAGAGCGCAAATTCTGCAATGGAACGATCAGCAACTAGAAGATGTGCACAACTACATTCAATGGTTGTTTCCTTTAGAGGTTAATAGTTCTGTGGATCCTTGTGCGCCCGTTCTTACGTCTGAAGTGAAAGCCTCTTTTACCAAAGATCCCACTCTTCGCAAAAACCTTCTCGAAGCTTTTGCTAGAATGCTTCGTTTTTATGGATTAGTTCAAGATCCACAAACAAAGCAGATTACGCGCTCTGCTGCATTTTCTATAAGAGCGCAGGTGTGGCTGTATTCTACTCCAGGTCATCATAATTTCTTGCGCATGACTCGTATCATGAGTTCTTTAAACGCATTGGGATGCAAGGAATATGCCCAAGCCCTTCAAAAGACTCTGCTGGATATCGCTCGAAAAGAAGGGGGTTCCTATATTTCTTCTGAGACAATTCGCCATTGGCAAAAAGCCTGTTAGAGAAAAGAAAGTCTTCTTCGCTTTAATTGGGTTTTCTTGTTATGATTTGGGCTTTTAAAGAATAAAAAGCAAAGAGAAATTCTTATGGAAAAGCCCCGATATGATCACCAAAGAATCGAACAGAAGTGGCAGAAATTCTGGGAAGATCGAGAGATATTCCGAGCTGAAGTGGATCCATCAAAACCTAAATACTATATACTCGACATGTTCCCTTATCCTTCAGGGGCGGGCCTTCACGTAGGGCATGTAACAGGATATACAGCCACAGATATCATTGCTCGCTATAAAAGACAAAAGGGCTTCAATGTTCTTCACCCTATGGGATGGGATAGTTTTGGCCTTCCTGCAGAGCAATATGCCATCCGGACAGGGACCCATCCTGCTGAGACTACAGAAAAAAACATCAACACATACCGCAGGCAACTTAAATCTCTGGGATTGAGCTATGATTGGAGCCGAGAATTTGCGACGAGCGATCCAAAGTACTATAAGTGGACTCAGTGGATTTTTACAAAGCTCTACGAAAGGGGCCTTGCTTATGAGGCAGAGGTAATGGTGAATTTTTGTCCTGCTTTAGGGACCGTTCTTGCCAATGAAGAGGTGGAAGGGGGGAAATCGAAAGAAGGAGGATATGCAATCGAAAGGCGGCCTCTTAGACAATGGATATTAAAGATCACCGAGTATGCGGATCAATTGCTCCAAGATCTGGATTTACTGGATTGGCCGGATCATTTAAAGCGATTGCAGACCAACTGGATTGGCAGAAGTGAAGGAGCAAGGATCGTTTTTCGAGAGATGAACACAAAAACAGCAATCCCTGTTTTTACAACATGCCCTCACACTCTTTTTGGTGCAACATATATGGTATTGGCACCTGAGCATCCTCTACTTTTTTCTATCGTTAGTGATGTCCAGAAATCTGCAGTAGAGGAATATAAGAAGAAAATCTCCTCTAAAAGCGATTTAGAAAGAACGGATCTTAGCAAAGAAAAAACAGGAGTGTGGACAGGAGCTTATGCTTTCAACCCTGCAACAGAAGCTCCGATCCCTATTTGGATTTCCGACTATGTTCTCATGCATTATGGAACCGGGGCCATCATGGCTGTGCCGGCACATGATGAAAGAGACTTTGCTTTTGCAAAGCAATTCCACCTTCCGATAAAAGCTGTTATCGATCCTGACTTTTCAAAAGGGGAAGAACAAATACCAGAAGGGTTATCTTCTGCCGATGTGAGAGTTGCTGTCCTTTCTGGAGAAAGCTGTTGGACTCAAGAGGGAACTATGATCCATAGCTCTCGGGAAGATGTCTCTTTAGAAGGTCTTAATGTTTCCGAAGCTAAGAAAGTGATCTCTAGCTGGCTTGAAAAAACAGGTCATGGAGAAGCTACCGTTAGCTATAAGCTCAGAGACTGGCTCTTTTCTCGGCAAAGATATTGGGGAGAGCCTTTTCCTATCCTCCACTTTGAAGATGGAAGCAAGAGGGTTTTAGATGTGCAAGAGCTCCCTTTGTGTCCTCCGCAACTTACCCATTACAAGCCTGCAGCAACAGGAGAAAGCCCCCTTGCCGCAGCAAGAGATTGGGTAGAAATCATTGATACAAAGACAGGCAAAAAAGCTACGAGAGAGACAAACACTATGCCTCAGTGGGCAGGTTCTTGCTGGTACTACTTGCGATTTTGCGACCCTTTGAATGATAAAGAAGCTTGGGATCGAGAAGCGGAAAAATATTGGATGCCAGTAGATCTATATGTAGGAGGGGTTGAGCATGCGGTTCTTCATTTGCTCTATGCCCGTTTTTGGCATAAGGTATTGTATGATTGCGGACTTGTCAGCACAAGAGAGCCTTTTCAGACTTTGCGTAACCAAGGACTTGTCATAGCCAAGGCATACCAAAGAAAAAATGGGGGATATGTTCCTCCGGAAGAAGTTATAGAAGAAAATGGCAAGTACTATCATATGGGTACAGAAGAAGAGTTATCTGCCCAAATTGAAAAAATGTCCAAATCAAAACTCAATGGTGTGACTCCCGATGAGATGCTCGAGGAATATGGGGCTGATTCTCTTCGTTTGTATGAGATGTTCATGGGGCCATTTGATAAAGAAAAACAGTGGAATACCGATGCTGTAAATGGTTGCAAGCGGTTTTTAAATCGGTTTTTTGATCTGGTCCATTCTGACAAAATATCGGAAGAAGAAGAGGATGAAGCAATGCGTCTCGTGCACCGCGTTGTGTATGCTGTTGAGCAAGATATAGCTTCTCTTCAATTCAATACAGCGATTGCTAAAATGATGGAGTTTATGAATGGCTTTTCTGCATTGCCTCGATATCCTCGCAAAGGCTTGCAAATGTTCACTCAAATTCTTTACCCTTTTGCTCCGCACATTGCAGAAGAAGCCTGGCAGGCTTTGGGGGAGAAAGAATCATTGACCTATCTTCCTTATCCGAAAATAGATCCTAAGTACTTAGAAGACGATAGCATACTGTATGTGGCTCAGGTAAATGGAAAGCTAAGAGGAAAATGGCTGCTTCCGAAAGAAATGGGGCAAGAAGAGGTTGTTGCCTTCATGAAAGCACAGCCTCCTGTTGCCAAATACCTAACAGGACAAATCCAAAAAGTGGTTTTTGTCCCAGGAAAGTTGATAAACATAGTTGTGACGTAGATGTTTTTTTTACTGTATCAGCTTTGCATTGTCTTTCTGTCCCTCATTTTTTTGCCAAAACTTCTATGGCAAAGATGGGTTCACGGAAAATACAAGCAAAGCTGGAAAGAGAAGTTTTGGGCGCATGTTCCTTGCGGAACTCCTGGAAAAATCCATATTTGGATCCACGCTGTTTCTCTTGGAGAAACCAAAGCTGCAGTGGCTCTCTATGAGAAAATCCGCAAAGAATACCCCGAGGCTGAAGTTTTTATTTCTAATACTACAGAAACAGGCTATGCAGAAGCCAAAAAGAGCATGTCTTCTGCAGATGGCTTTTTCTTTCTTCCGATTGATTTTCTTTGGAATGCCAAAAGAGTCATCCAATCTCTACAACCTGATCTTATTGTATTTGTAGAGAGCGATTTTTGGTATAATTTCCTCCATACAGCTAAGAAAAAGGGCTGCAGCATTTGTTTTGCCAACGGCAAAATTTCGGAGAGATCTTGTAAAAGGCTATCCAAAGCTCCCTTCTTTGCTCGCAGGCTTTTTTCGTTAATAGACTGTCTTTGTGTGCAAAACGAAAGTTACGCAAAACGTTTTCAATATCTAGGCGCAGACCCTTCTCATATCCACGTGACGGGAAATACAAAGCTAGATATTCCCTTTGAAGCAATGCCGACTTTAGAAAAAAAGGAGTGGCAAGCAAAACTCGGAACCCTTCATCCGGTGATTACCATAGGTTCTACGCATGGATCAGAAGAAGAGCTGCTTTTAACACAGCTCCTTCCTCTTTGGAGAATATATCCAAATTTTAAAATCCTTTTAGTCCCTCGCCATCCCGAGCGTTTTACAGAGGTAGCAGAGCTTTTAAAAAATATGAACCTCTCTTTTATCCGCTATTCTCAAATAGAAGAAAAAACAGGCAAGGAACAAGTAGTGCTCATTGATGCCATGGGGATCTTGATGTCTTGCTATGAAATTGCAGATCTTGCCATTGTTGCCGGAAGTTTTCGACAGGGGATAGGAGGCCATAATATCTTTGAACCTATTTTAGCAGGAACTCCAGTGCTATTCGGTCCTTATATGGAAATGCAGACGGATTTGGTCGAGTTGGTTCTAAAAGCTGAAGCTGGATACCAAGTAGACGTAAAGAGTCTTTGTTCTTCTGTGCAAATGGTACTAGAAAACCAAGTCCAAAGAGGAAAGTTAAAAACTCATGGCAAACAGCTCGTATCACAACTCTCTAGTTCCACTCAAAAAACATGGGAAGAGATCCGTCCTTATCTTCTGAAAAAAGCTCTTCTTAAAGCTTAACATGGTTTTTTTCTTTTTTTTTAAGAAGTCGTTGAGGATAAATCGGCTCTTTGCTAAGATCTTGCTTTCGCTTATCGCGGGGTGGAGCAGTGGTTAGCTCGTTGGGCTCATAACCCAAAGGCCGGAGGTTCGAATCCTTCCCCCGCTATTTTTTTTGGCGGTATAGCTCAGTTGGTTAGAGCAACGGAATCATAATCCGTAGGTCGTTGGTTCAAGTCCGACTGCCGCTATCGCTTCCATTTTTCATAGACAAATTTCATTAAATCTCTGCTTTAGTCTAGTGCGTTTTTCCTGTAATGGGGGAAATAGAAACAACAATTTGCATTCCTTCAACACTAGGCTGATAGCTCGTTGTTCGTCTGCGGCCTCCTTTGATCGTCTTCCATGTCTCCAACTGCCCATTTTTTGTCGAAATTTGCCTTTCTCCGTTTTAGGCCCTGGATTGTGTTTAGGCGTCAGCTCTCCATGTAATACCATTCCAAAAAAATAAATTCACAAATTAGCCCAAGATCTAGAACAT
>CAMFIG010000007.1 GCA_945952445.1 uncultured Chlamydiae bacterium | reverse complement strand
GATTCTTACCCTTTTTTACTTGCTCTATCGTTGCACTTGGATGTTGAATCGGCGGGGTTAAAAGATGCTCGCAATGTAATGCCACAGTTGTATAGATAGAATCAGCCTGCCTAATCCTCATTGGAGCAACTTCATCCTCCTCATTCTTGAATGCGGGAACTATCCACGAATCAATAATACATACCAGATCAGAGTTTAGAGATTTGTATTGGTTAATAATTGGATGATTGCAAATTTCTTCGCATGTCATTTTTTGCATCTTCAAAATCTTCACCATTACATAAATTGCGATCTGTAGAGCTTTCATATTAATTTTCTTAGAGGTTGCATTAAAAACCAGCGGACTGAAAATAAAACGTTCAGATTGAACATCATTTTTCCTACGACGGCCTTTCTTCGCTCCCTGAGGATTAACCTTTCTGATCTGATCTTCCAAAGTTCTAAATCTAATTTCCTCACCTTCAGCAGTATTATGGCATTTTCCTGTACTTGAAAGTGCTCCCAAATCTAATAGTGCAAAGAGTTTGGGATTGTGTAAAACAGCGTTCTTGATTTTTTCTGTAGTAGCGTCTTTATCAAGCCAAAATAAAACATGACCAGCGGCATGCCATTTAACATGAAGCCACTGCCATTTTCCAATATGCTCACGACCCATATTGGGAGGTTCTTTTTGTTTAAACACTTCATCTTTCATGCTCTTTTTTAACTCAAGAGCTGATGGGAGAAAATCAGCAAGATGGATTAAATATTGTTTTTCCCGTCGAGATAACGAATCTAGGCTCAGTAAATGAGAAGGTTGGCTAGTAATTTCTGGGGCTTGTTCAACCACAGTTGTTGCAGTAGAAGCTGTAGATTCTAGGCATTCATTTTTTTCGAGAGCATATTTACTATGCACTAATGTCAATAAAGCATTAATAAATAATCCATCAGCAATAGTAGCTTTTCTTTGTCGCTCTTTATCTGGAATGCTCACAAATTTTTGCTTAAGATTTTCCAGTTGCTTGATTAATTCTTTAAGAGGAAGATTTAACCAATCATTTGAAGGGTCTATGTGATTATTGGCAAAGATGTCCAATAACACGTCCACAAGATCATTTGCTTTATCAACCATTTTCAACTCCCTGAAAAACTTGCTCTGTCATTCTAGATACGGCAGCAATGGAACGTGATTCGACTAAGTGTGCGTACCTGCGTGTTTGAGAGACGCTACGATGCCCTAATAAGTGGCCTATTTCCCCTAAAGACAATCCTTGAGCAAGCATTTCTGTTGCATAGCTATGACGGCAATCATGCCCCCGAAATCCTTTCAACTCCGCACGTTTCATGGCTGTTCTAAATGCCCTTCTAAGCTCAAGCGGCTTCGATTTTTCCTCGCTGGGGAAGATATAGCCTACTGAAGAAGATTGCTGGGCAAGATCTCGAAGTAATTCTAATGCTAACCCTCGAATTGGGATAGAGCGCATATCAGTGTTTTTTGACTTGGTAATAGTGATTTTTCCCTGATGGAGGTCCACGTCAGTCCACCTAAGGCATCGAATCTCGTTATAGCGACCGCCAGTACTTAAAAGTAGAACTACAAAAGTAAAAAGGTAGGGATTATCACTTATCCGACACGCTTCAAGAAAACGGCTGCGTTCTTCAGAGTTCAAAAAACGAGTTCTTTCTCGGGGTTCTTTTTCTCTTGTGATTCTGCGAACTGGATTTTCAGAAGCCCACTCCCACTGTTTTACACAGATGCCCATTAAATGGCTTAAAGTCGCAAGATAGCGGTTGCACGTGCTCTTGCTACGAACACCTCCCTTTGGGGTTGGTTCTGTCAAAAGTTTTTGTTTCTTTTCGGATAGGATAGCTGGTCTGACATCGTGAAGAAAGAGAGAGCCAAGTTCTTTTTTCCACCATAAGAGATGGCCTTTCTTAACAACTGAAACAGTTTGCTCTTTGAAGTATCTTTCTACTGCTTCTGAAAAAGTATGACGCTTACCCTCTGAGTAGAGTTGATGCCGACCGCAGCGGATATCTGCTTCGGTTTTGGAGATCCAAGCTTTAGCATCTGTTTTCCTATCAAACACTGCCGTGAGTGCTTTAGGCATGCCTTTAAGACGAACTTCTGCTTGATAACGACTTCCACCTTTCTTAAGTTTTGTTTCTCGAATATAACCCATTTTAACTCCCTACAAGCGAGTAGAAGACAGATAGTCCTCTGACCAATCGATCTTATCGCTTGATTTACAGTTACTTAAAAGGAGTGTAAATACTGATTACCGTAGATTCAACGGAACCGACACTCCAAAGCGACCATCAAAAAAATTTTGGTGGTCTGTTTTGGGTGATTAAGAGAAATTACCAACTCCGTTGGAATTCCGTTTTTCTCCAGCAAGAGAAAGGTTTGGCCAGAACTGGAATCGAACCAGCGACACAAGGATTTTCAGACCCATTCGGCGTAAAACTCTAAACAACAGAGATTAAACCAGAACTCTCTTTTCCTCTCAATGAGTTTAAGATTTTATTCGAGTCGGTTCTGAAATATTCACTTGCTTTCTGGTCAGTTGCGTAAAAATTGCGGAAAAATCGTAAAGATTTATCCTGTCCTTCAAATTGTGCAGGCACTGCTTGCACAATTAGCAAGAGAATGTGCCCAAAGTGCCAGATAAGAAGAAAAAGGCTATTGAACTAATTTGAATCTTGGCTGCGATTGTCCATTGATCACAACATTTTCTAGAAACATGGCCAGTGGGCGCACCCATATGCCGCCTTCCCCGTATAGAGCTTGATAGACAATCAGTTCTTCCAAGGTTTCGCTATGACGGGCTACTCCAATGATCTTGTAACGAAGACCTTTGTAGTGCTCATAAAGACTGCCAACGATAATTGATTGGGCTAGAGCAGAAAAGGAAGGTAAAGGTTTTTTATTCATTCGTGAGTAAGCTCGAGCATTACGTTAGACTGTATTAGCAACTGTTTGACTCTTGGGATTCGTTGATCGAGATTTATTTTCTTGTCACGGATGAGATAAGCAAATGGGTAAAAGCTGTCATCTTTTTCTATCCACCCTACAAACCAACTATGTTCCAAAGTTTTACCATCCTTGGTAATATCGGTGCCACTCCAGCCTGTTTTTCCAAACAGTTTCCAGCCTTCTGGCAATTCCTCTTTAAACAGGATAGCTCTGGTCATTTGAATTGCCCTAGATGAAATAGGAATCTGAGCCCGAATCATCTTTTGGAGGAAGCCTACTTGCTCTCTTGGAGAGATCTCAATGGAAGAGTTTATCCAGAAAGGATTTAACGGTCCTGGGTCAGCTAATCCTCCAGATACATCCTGATTACCATATTCCATAGAGGTTAAATAGTTTTGGATCTTTCCTAATCCTAATTCTAGGCTTAACACCTTGGAATACCAAACACAGGAGTATTTCATCCAGGATAGAGGAGATTGAGGGGCTCTCCAAGATACAAGCCAATCATCATATCCTTCTTGAAAATCCCAGATTGGATTTGTCTCATCTTTCAAGACCGATGCATCGTATCCCATCAAGCTTAAAGGAATCTTGAAAGTTGAACAGGGGCTCATTTGTTTATGAATATTAGGACCCAATTCAGTGATTATTTCATCTGTCGTACCGTTGATAAGAAGAAAATTTTCCTCTGTAGCAAAGGCATACATACAGGGAACAACGACTAGGCAAAAAACAATCAGCTTTGAAAAAGATAAACAACTCATAACAACCTCATGTAGGAGGAGAGTCTAACATGAGAAATGCTTTGTAAACCAGAGAATTAGATCATCATCTAAATGGATGTTTTTCAAAAGGATTCATGCATCGGTCCGATCAGTGCTTCCAAGTCGATATAGATCAGTGGTTGATTCCCAGTGATGAATTGTGGATTTAACGGCATTTTTTAGTTGGTGAAAGAGTTTTGGTCTTTCTGGAGGGGTATCCATGAGTGTTACAATGTTCACAAAGTCAGTAATGAAAGCTGAGCGTAACCATTCAGTGGGGAGATGACCTCCGAAATGTGTGTAGCTACTTTCTAAAACACTTAGGTCAAGTGGAAATTGGTGGCGATGGCGCAAAAGAATAGAAAAATCAAGTATGCCAATACCTGCATGAGCAAACTCCCAGTCTAGGACAGAGATTTTTCCGTGTGGTTTGTAGAGTAAATTTACAGGCTTAAAGTCAGAGTGTGTAAGACATATGTTGTCTTTTTTGACCGTTGGAAAAAAAACTTTGTTTTCTTGAACGAAGGCAAGAGCTTCATCAGTCAGTTTTTCACCCAGTCGAAATTTTACATTTTCACTCTTCGACAAAACCGAATAGGTCTCTTCAAAGTAAGGACTTGAACCTAGCTCAAAAGGATGTCCAATCGCAATACCATCTCCGAACACCCCAGCTTTAGGCAGCTTAAATTTATGAATTGAAGCAAGCACATGACCGAGTTCATGGGATAGGGAAGCTTTCTCTTGATGAGATACCTCAGAGATATGAACCCCAGAAACAAATTCAAAAATGGAGTAAGCCCATGGTTCGTTCGCTTCATCAGCATAAACGAGCTTAGGGGTGGAAACACCTTCATCAATAAGCTGATGAATTGCTTTTTCTGTTTTACAATGAGCCCGATCTCGAGCATAAATCCTTAAAGCAAAGGCATCATGACCTATTTGAATTTTATAGGTTGTATTAAGCGCACCGCCAGAAAGGATTTTCCAATCATCCAACCTTTGGCAATTAGGAAATGCCTTACGGACTAAAGCAAGTAGTTGATTACCATCAAGCTGAATGTTCTGAATACTTCTTTCTATTTCCACTATATAGCCCCTTGAGTCAATTGCTCAATAGTTTGAGCAAGTTTTTGACTCCCATGCACTCTTCGCCCTTTCTCATGGAATAGATGATTGAGAGGGATTTCAGTGATTAAAAACTGTTCTTTTCCTTCTTGACTACGTGCAATTTCACGACCATCTGGATCATAAATTACACTATGACCTGGACATACGGATATTCCATCGTTGGTCCAAATCCAATCAGCGGAAACAAGCCAGCAACGATTTTCATGAGATCGAGCAACAAACTGACTATAGTATGGAGGGCGTTTTGCGTAGGCATGATCCAAAGGGACTTTATTGCACATAGGGGAAAAAAGAATGGTTGCTCCCTGCAATGCAAGAATGCGTGCGGGTTCAAAATAGTTGGTGTCGAGACAGATCACAACTCCAAATGTAATGCCTTTACAGCTAAAAGGAGAAAAAGAAGTCCCTGAGGCGAAATAGTTGTGATAGAGGTAATGCTTTCTCTGTACGCCAAGAAGACTGCCATTTTCAATAATTGCAGCTGAATCAAAAATCTGATCGCCATCTCGTTCGTTAAAACCGACAATCACAGATACAGTGGAATTCCTAAAGACATCAAGCCATTCTTGAAAATCTTCTTCTACTGCGAGGGAATTTTTACGAGCTAGTTCTTCTTGATCGTAGTAGCCAGTTAAAGCCCCTTCTGGGAGACATAAAAAATCAACATGCTTGGATGCAGCTTTCTCCAAGATGTTATGTATCTGAGCTTTTCGAGCCTGGATGTCATTAGCAGGAGTGTATTGGTATGCTGCAACTTTAATCATTTAATCTCATAGGCTCTTTCTCAACATAAATATCTTAGATTCTTTTCCATATCTCTTAAGATTCATGGTGCATTTGTTTTCTTCAGCATCGACTCAAAGGTGGGATCATAAATGGGTTGACAATCGGCCAATTGCCATGCACTAAGAAATGGCCATGGTCATAGAGATAGGGCTCTGGAACAGCTGCATTTGTCAATCGATCAGGAGAGAAATAAAAATAGATGTCGTCAATAGCTGTTGGCAAATGCGCTAAAATCCAGTCTAAGGAGGGGATTTCTTTAGCGATAATATCATATAAATGGAGTGTTTTTTCTTTGATATCATAAGAGATGAGCCCGTCGATAGACTCACTATAATGAAGCGACCAAAATGTTGGGTAGGTCGCAAAAAGGGTATTGAAAGAGGCAATATCCCCATCATCTCGTATCCATACACAATTCGATAAAGGAGCTCGGGAATGGAAACAGCGTTTGAAGAGAGCATTATCTTCTGGAGAGATAACAGGCCGTAAAGATTTGGACCCTTTCAGCCGTTTACATGGGAGATAAAAGCGATATTCTTGGATGCATCGAAAGGCGAATTTTTCATAAAATGGGGGGATCCCCGTATAGAGTATAACAAATTCATACTGTTTTTCAGCCCACTGTAGAGCTTCTTGAATCAACTGCGAGGCTAATCCTTGCCTTCGATGAGTGGCTTTCGTGCAAACGGCATGTAGTGCAGCGGCTCTATGTTGTTTCCCGTCAATGCTTATAGGATATTCTAAAAAACCTACGTGAGAAAGAACTTCCCCTTTTTTTTCCTTTAGGAAGGGTTTGGAGTTCCATGGAAAGCCGAGCTTTTCACAACGTAGAATATTAGCTTTAATCCCTGGAAATGATTCTTCAAGTAAGTTTAAGAAAGGACTTTTTTCTGTCATGTTGAGTCGAGTCATAGAGATTTTACCAACCAAAGAATAAGATCATCGTCTAGTGGATAAGTTTGCCCTGGAACAGTGGGCTGGCCCTTGTAAGTAATACCATTGCCATAAGGAGCGTATCCTAATTGGAAGTAAAGCTTTTGCGCTGGTCCATAGTCTCGATATAGCCCAACCCCAATCCCTATTTGATCGTAGCCTTCTTGACTTGCAAGATCTTCAAGCCATTTAATTAAGGCTTTTCCAAGTCCTTGTCTGCGATGATTATCATCGATCCAGATAGCGTTAATTTCGGGAATATTTTTCTGTGCAAAGAGGGCACATTCTGGTTTTCTTAGCAGGCTTCCATAGCCTAAAATTTCATGAATTTTCTCTAGTACAGCGACAGTGCGAATTCCATCTTGCTGCTCTTGATAGTATGTTTTCCAAAGGGTTTGAGTTTTCTCAGGAGTAGACCAAGGAAAACAATATCGACTTACGATTTTTGCAATATCATGCGCATTCATAGGCCGTATCAGAGTTTTTGCCTCTGGTTCTATGGGATGAGAAGGGTATAAGGCAAGGGACTTAATTTTTTCAGTATTTTCGCTAATGCTTGCTCGATGTGTATCTATCTCTAAGTCGTAAGTTACATCAACATGTACTTTATGGAACTGCCCTCTTGCTGATCCTTGGATACGATTACCTCTCTCCTTTTCCCTTTGTTCCAAAACAGGGAGGGGAGCATTTACTCCAACCCATAAAACTCGGAAGTCTTTTAAAGTTTTCTTCCATTCGTCAAGCTGTTGTTTACCGAAAGAGACATCATCAATAACAATGTGATGCCCCATTTTGGCAAGGGCAAGGACTACCTCTTGAAATGTTTTGCCTATCTTTTGAGCGTAGGGACCTACTTGTAGCTCCTGAATTGGGTTTCCAGATGCATCTTTACTTTTCTTCCAACTGTATCCGATGGGAGTTTCTTCTCCTGTCCAATCATTGACCTTCTCTGGCATCCATCCAATGATCTTATCAATCCCAACGTGCAGAAAAGGTTCTTCAAATGCATGTTGTAATGCTTTTGCAAGAGTTGTCTTTCCGCTACTCGATGGCCCATTTAAGTATATGATCTGCACAGGTTCTTTTGTCATACTGCACGCCAATGTTCGTTTGTCAAAGAAGTTAGAATATGATCTTCCCATTGCCCGTTAATAAGCAGGTACTTTTTAGCATGTCCTTCAATCACAAATCCAAGTCTATGGAGTAGTCGAGCACTTCTTTCATTTGATGGCATATAATTGGCCATTATCCGATGGAGATTTTGCGTTTCAAACATATATTCAGTAGCCTTTGCCACAGCTTCTGACATAAGCCCTTTTCCTTGAAAGGCTGCATCAATGTGATAGCCCAGATAACAAGCTTGAAAAGGACCTCGAAAGATTTGAGAAAAATTACAGAAACCAACTATCTCACCTTCAGGGTGATCTCTTAGAAATAAGAGGAATCGAATGGATTTGCCTTCTTTAAACTCTTGTTCCCATTGTATTATCTGAGCTTTATGGTCTTTTTTTGGCTCTCCAGTTGCTGATCTCCATGGGGACATATGACCTATATTTCGTTCATCAAAGTCTTGAAAGGGAACGCTATCGGACTCATTAGGCAGGCGAAGAATTAGTCGATCAGTTTTAAGAAGAACCATATATTTTCACTGAGTAAAGTTGGGAAAATCATACATCTTTTTTCGCTAAAATACAAGGGTTTAGACGGTGTAGTTGCACTGCTCAGTGCCGTGGTCTAAGCCGATCATTGAAAAGCTCGAGCAAAGCTTCTTTGTATTGTAAGGGCTTGGTTTGAAGGAGTAGATCTGTCAGTGCAGCGGGGAAATTCTGATAATCAGGTAAACGGAAGTTCGATCCAATTGCAGCAGGAATTTGTGAAAGAATCGTTCGGGTATAAGAGGTAGCAAAGATCAGTATTTCCCATTGATCCCAAATTCCTCTAATGGGAACCAGAGGATTTCTTACGTCCCATAAATCAGCCAATAATGGAGGTCGAATAAACTCTTCAGGAATATCTAGGAATTGAAGTCCAAATAAAGCCCTGGCTGAACCCATAATCGACGGCACAAGCAAAGCCACGACGCTGAAATTCTGCACTTCATTGGATTCTAAAATTTTTACGAACAGCCCTTCTTTGTTCTGAAGCTGGCTTTTTTTACGTAGGATGGATGCGTCTTTTTGTAAAAAAATTGATTCAATAAATAGAGGGGTAAGAATGGGAGGGTCAATTAAAAGAGGGCCATTCTCGTACGTGATACTATCGCTTGGTTTTTCACTATCCGTAGTATGCACCACGCTTTCGTGGAAGGTTATGTGATCTTTGCGATTAGCGTATTCTTCTGAATCACAAAAAAAATGTTTCTGAGGTGAGTCGGATGAGTGATGGAAATGATATGATAATTCTCCCTTTCTTTTATTAAAGCTCAATGAAGCTGCAATGTATGATTCTTTTTGCATTAACACTTCAAGATGGTAAACAATTGGTTTATTTGACATGTCTCTTCATTGAATTATGGGTTAAAATATCACAACCCCCAGAAAATTTTGGAAATTTTTTTAGAACTCTCTCCTTAGAGCGATTTTCATATATATGGACAGGTACCGCTTCTATTTAAGGAGCATACCCCCTCTGTTTTTCCAAGCTGCTCGTTCCATCTACTGGGAGTCCCATTAACTTTCTGCAAGGCTTTTTGTTTTGTTCGTAACCGCTTTGATAAACTCGCTTTTCTTGACATAGCCGAAAAAGCCATTGGGAAACGAATTAAAAGGCAGAAAGGCTAGATAGGCTTCTCTATTGCCTCCAGAAGCGTAGAAACGCTGACGAGCTTGTGCCTCCAGTGTTCTCTGGTGTTGAGCGTCTCTTGGCTTACCGATGCCAATCAAAGCCCATAATCTATCGCCAGAGCCCATCTTCTCTAGCTTATTTAATCGAATCTTGTGAGACATGCACTCCTCCTATTCCGTAATGGTGTCTTCTAGCTTTCTGATTCGCTGCTCGACGTCTTTGAATTCCATGTATTTGAGCGTCATATTCAACAGGTCGATAGCAACTCTATGTCGCACAGACTCTGATTCCGCATGATCAAGTAAGCCGATGAGAGTGTCACATGCTTTTGAAGCTGTTGCTTTAAGGCGATCTACAGCTTGATTCACAGCATCATTCTTCCTATTCTCCAATTCTTGCCGAAAGACTGGCTGATTTAGCCAATCAAATATTTGCTTTGAAGAGATACCAGACTGCTTGGCAGCCAACTCAACAGTTGGGGTGCTTATGAGAAATGGAAGAACATGCAGCTGTCTCCTAGTTAATCTTTCTTTATCCGCCATGTGGTTTCCTTACATTTTATTACTTTTCTGACTTAAACTTATGTCCTTTTAGAGCTGCTAATTTTGCTAATCTGCTACAAAATGTAGCAATGTAGCAGAATTAGCAAGGCTTCCTTTCTTGTTTTCTGATCACCCAACTGTTTTTTCTATTATCCATTTTTTGAGCCCATTTGTGGTCTTCAAGAGTTTTCATGATTTCTTGTGCTTTCTTCGCTTCTCTAACCTCATTTGGGCCGTATTGATATAGATCTCGTAACGTAAGTTCTTCTCTATTCTTTAACCCACACCAATCGAGCACTTTTTGAGCTAGAATAAGATTGTGAGGAATAGAGATGTATCCCTGAATCCGCATAGTTTCGGATAAGTAATAGTTAACCAGAGCAATCCCCATGTGAATGTATTGTTCTTCAATAAGATTCACATCGGGATCACTGATCATGGCTAGGATTCCAGCTAGACGTAAAACATGTTCTGCGGATTTGCTACCAAAGCGATGAATCGATGCGAATTGGCCACCAGGTGCTAAATCTTTATCAATCTCATCATGGAATTTAACCCATACAGTCTTGGCATCATTTGAAAGGCTTAAGCTTTTGGGTTTAAGTTCATTCTGAGGTGCAGGCGGAGGATCAACTGGAAATTCTACATCCAATAGAGAGTTAATTCGATCTTTGTACCGCATAAGTTCTTTATTTTTATTAGCATCTTGATGGGAATAAGGTCTATTTCCTGCAGTTGAAGCTGGAAATGAGAGAAGACAACGAGGTAAAAATCCCTGCTGTTCAATGCCGCTATTGCCCATCAATAAAGATAGGATGCTTTCTTGAACCATCAAGTGTAATGAAACTCTTCTTCCATAAAGAATCATTGTGCCTTCGCCAGCACGTGATCGATTTACAGGCTTTCCATCCCATAAAGAAGAGAGACCACTAATTGTTTTAATTTGGTTGTCTCTATTCATGGCATGGCCGCCAACAAATCTACCGCCCTCATCGCTGAAAATTCCCATGCTAGGCTGCCCTACAGCAAGAAGCTTAACGACGCCTTCATAAGTGGGTTCATCAACAAGTATTAAAGGCTCTAGCGGTTTGACAGGCTCAGGTATTGAAAATAGAGAAGCAGGCTCATCTTTTTTGATGGTTTTTAAGAAATCTTTCTTTTGGGCGTCCCATACTTCATAAAGCCTTTGATAGTTCTGGGAAGCAGATCGATATTCTGATGCCTGCATTTGTTGCCATGCATAAACTGGTTGTAATGCCACTTGGTCGGTAGCACTTTTACGTTCTCCTGATTCAGCAACAGTGATTAAAAATAGGGATAAGGGAATCGTCCTCCCGTCAATCTCAATGTTTGCAAAGGCTTGACAAGCCAATGCGGCAGCACCTAGCACGCTTTGTGCACAAATTGCATCAGGAGCTTTTATTATAGATTGCAAGGCTTTTGCAGCTGAGCCGAGGATTTCTCCAAGTGCTTCCATTGGATATGGGTTTGGTGGAGCTATTGGTCTGTGTAGGGGCAAAGGTTCTATGGTTTCTTCTTTAAGCTTTAGAAAGAGCAGTAAATCTTTAATCGTTTTACCTGCACAATGCGAATGAAAACATTGGAATCCATGATGCTCATATCCGTTTGTATGTGGCTCATAGTATTTAGTTCCTAGATCTTGGGTCGTGTGATCATGTTCCCAGGGACAGCGAATTGTCCAGCAACCCATTGGATGAGATTGTTTGTTGATAATCATGTGCTGTTGTTTAAGAGCCTCTAACACTGGATTAGACTGCCTTTCAGTCTCTTTAGAAGAAGAGAGCTCGATTTTAAAAGCATCAAGAATTCGCTCAAGAGAAAATGGCTGCTCACCACTTTCTTGAATGATTTTTGTAAGAAATGGATTACTTTTTTGATGAGAAAACCCAGGTAAACGCATTACTCTGGAAAGATCGCATACTACAGGATCCCCATCGAATCTCTCGCAAAGCTTCTTTTGTATGAGGGTGAAATATTCTAAATTGACTCCCTCTGTAATCCAGTAGGCGTGGTAGCGATCAGGACTGGATTCGATAATGATATGTGGAGACAGGGGTCCGTCCAATACTGGCTGCAATGGACTTCCATCTAAATCCACAAAAACAGATCGTATTTCAATGACGTTTTCTTTGAGTCGACCTTTACCATCTGTTTGATTAACTGTTACGAATACCCCAGCTCCTAGTCGATTAAGTCGTAGAAGCTCGTCTTTGTGTTTCTCAAAAGATCCATGTAGTACTTTGGGGGGTGTCTGGTGCTCTTTTTTATCATCAAAGGTTTGAAACGAAAATATAGTTTCAACATCTTCTGAAAGAAGTGTTAAAAATCGCTCTGCCATTTTGAGATCGATTTGAAAGTCTTGCTTTCCCGATTTGGGATCATTTATAATTGGGTTCATAGTAGTCCTGTTATTTTGAGAGCCGCTTGACTGATCCTCACGCGGCTCAATTTTTTCTATTTTTGCGTTTAGTCCTCTACAATGTGCTTGACTCATTTGCTTTTCCCTCCTTTCAGTAATTTGAACAGAGTCAAGGGGAGTACCAGGCGTCGCTTTTTGAATTTTATAAAAGCTCCTGCCAGCCCGTTTACTTCGCTTTCGTATGCCATTTTACGAAGGCTCCCCATGTTGGGCCATGTATAGGTGTTGGTAAAATCTTTGAACGTTACAGGAATCTCTTCTCCTGCATTAACCAACTCGATATCGCTTCCTGGTCGATTAGACAGAAGGGATAATGAAGTTAGTGGCACTTGATATTTCTCACTCATAAAAGCTCTCCTTTATTTTCATGTGATTGCATTTCTTCACATTGTATTAAGAGGCTGATTTTAAGTAAGAAAGGTAGAAAATTAGCGGGGTATTTTTATTTCAGAAAAGGCAGGGTGGAGAGAGGGGTAATTTTAGGAATGGAAGTAATAAAAAAAGAGGAGTGATTTTTTTAACGCCCTTTTTTACTGAATCCCCGTACTTTTTCGCTAGGAGGTCGTGGGTCTAATTTGAGTTTGCGTACTTTTTTCTCCCATTCATCGAAAGAATAGGGTTTAGGGAATCTACAGCGGTTGCAATAATAGCCATATACTTCATCGTAGTTTGCTGTAGGGTGTTTGTCCCAATGAGCTTGTGTGTGCTTTATAAGTTCATCTGTTTTTTGTTGAGGTAGTGTTTTTTTCTCAATGACTGGATTTGATACCTTGCTAGTATCTTCTTTCTGTTCTTTTAGAAGAATGGACCGAACATTGGCAAGAAGGCGATCTAAGTATTTGTCACAAGCTTTTCGAGAAAATTTACAGGCTAGATCAAGGGGCAAAATAAAATCCCGTTTATCATTTGAAAAACCATCTCCAGCGAATCTAGCCCATAAATCCTGTCGAGCTAGCCACGACGCCATTTGCAAAGAAGAGTTGCTTACTCGTTCCCAATGCAGGTATTTTGTTTCTTCCCATTTGCCTTGAATGAGAGGGTCCTGAGTGTGAGAATGAAAAGAAGATTGATGGATTCTTTCTAAAAGGCATAGACGATCCCAAAAATAGACAGGGTCTAGTTCTACCGAGGTTTGAATATACTGAGCATACAACACCTTATCAGCCGATATACGATGCTGTTGGTTGTGTTTCAAGAATTGCAGCAGCTTTTCTGAACACTCGTCGCAGTTAAATGTTATCTTAAACTCTAAAAATGCATTACAGGTGCGACTGAAAGGCATTTGAGAGGTCAGGTCTTTGTTTTTTGTAAGCAGCTGTTTGATGCGGACCAATTCTTTACGACATGCCTGCTGCGGGTAGTGCTTCCAAAGAAAAAGCCACTCAGTTTCCAGAACTTCTATAGCCTGCACATTGAAAGCTTCTTTTCGCTTTTGATTCTCTTGCTCTAATCCCTTAACCCAGTTTTCGGTGATTGGATGATGGCGAAGAGCTTGTATTAGCCCGACAAAATGGGCCAAAAAACTGATTCCGACTTCACAGGATCGAGTAGTTTCTATCGCTGCTGTAAGAGATTTTTCAAATAAATCAGGTTGATTAGGAAGTTGAATTTTCATTATTCCCTGGGATATTAAGATTGTTGTTAGTTTTTTGAAGCAATTTCGCCAAGTGGGCTTTGTTGAAGTGACTGTACCTTTTCGTCATGATAGGAGAGCGATGGCCTAACACCTCCATCAATTCTCCTTGAGTGGCTCCAGACATAGCTAGGTGGGACGCCGCAGTATGGCGTAGCGAATGAAATACTATATCTTTAAGATCCAACTGCTTAAGAACTGACTGAAAGGCTTTTCGGATCATCGTGTAAGTAGGTTGTCTGGTAGGATTTTTAGATGGAAAAACATAATCTTCATCTTGATTGGACGCATTCCAACCTTTCAGAAAATTGTATATTTGTTCTGGCATAGGCAGCACCCTCACATCATGGTTTTTCGTGACTTCAAGAGTGATAAGTCGATGCTCGAAATCCAAATTTTTGTGCTTTAAAGCAGCTACTTCGCCGTAACGAAGACCGAGAGATGCTGCCATGAGAACCATGCCATAGAGGTTGCGATTCTTATGCTCTTTACACGTTTGAAGAAGCAGTTGAAGCTCTTCTTTACTAAGAAACCGTGTCCTTCCCTTATGCTCAGGAAGCTTAGAAACCTTTCTAAAAGGATTTTCGGCAATCCACTCCCACTCAGAAGAGGCTAATGAAAAAGCTTTACTTAACGTAGCAAAGTACCGATTAACCGTTGGGCCAGACCTCAGAGTTTTTCTAATTGTATTTTCACTGAGAAGAGCATGTTTGGCTTGGGCAAGCAAAGAAGGTGTCACATCACTTAACAGCTTATGCCCATAGTGTTCACGCCACCAAGCCAAATGATGGACTTGGCTTCTCACCCGTTTGGGAAATCGACTTAAGTAGATCGTCTCATACTGCTCTATGAGATCATTGACTGTATATTTGCGTGCTTTAGTTTCCTGGGGAAGTCGTCCCTCAAGAATGGCACTCTCAGTCGTTTTGATCCAATTTTTAGCTTCTGTAAGGGTCTTGCATGTCTTGCGAAGAGGCTTTGCTCGCTTCCTTCTTACTTCTGCGTGATATGAATAGGAACCATCTTTTTTTTGATACTTGCGAATGCATCGGATGTTATCGGAGCTTGCCATATGATTACCTAACCAAAATAAAATATTTAGATGATTCTGGAATTAAAGGGAATAGGATTGATAATCCGTTGTTCCGATTTGGATTTCCCCAGGTAAATTGCGAAAGCGATAAACAAACTTTACTTATTTTACGCAATTTTTCCGCAACGAAGATAAAAGTTGATAGGGAAAGACCTGATTTTAGATCTTCAAGGTTGGAAGGCAAAGTTGTTCTGACTGATTCAGACCATTTGCGTAAAAAATGCGGAAAATGGGACTTTTGATGAGATTTTAGCATAGTGACTCCTTACGTTAAAAACGTTCAGAGTCTATGCATAGAATGCTTTAGAAAATGGTGGCCAGAACTGGAATCGAACCAGCGACACAAGGATTTTCAGTCCTCTGCTCTACCGACTGAGCTATCTGGCCTTAAATAAAAATCGAAACAATAAGATAAGGCTATCCGTTTTTTTTCGCAACCACAATTTTATGGATACGCATTATGGTTCGGATCATCCTGGTAAATGAGATCAAAAGCAGGAACCTTCTCCTGCGAGACACTCTTTCCAACTACCTGACCATTTTGCACATAAATTGTATAATGGTTTTCATAAATCAACCGGTTACCGGTCGTTACTCGTTCTATGTACTCATATTCATCCATTCCATTTTTATGGTGGACTGCATACGGCTCTCCTGCTGAACGCTCTATTTCGGAGATAGGCGTGCCTACTTGTATTCCATCAAAAGACTCGCGCGTCATCACCGAAGATCGAGAAAAACACCCGGACAATAAGAGCAGTCCTGATGTCAACCCGAAGAGGATTCTGTATTTGGTTTTATTTGCTGCCATATTTTTCCTTCAATTGTCGTTCTAAACTCATCGCTTGTCGCATATTCTGCATGCATCCGATACGTAAGATCTTCTTGGATCTCATAATACTCTAATCCTTCAAACCCCACATCGGTTGCCCGAAATTCCCACCCTAACACCCGGTCATTAATAATACCCGTTCCTACAAGCTTCCCTATTGCGTGATTTTCCAAAGTAATCGCAAATGTCGTCGGATGGATTTCATACAACACAAACTGATTGGTCATCGTCTCAGAAAGCCCTCTCACCTGAATCTCTTGTGTACACTCAATCCGGCCTTCCAAATCCTTGGACCCGATCTTCCAGCGAGTAAAGAATAGCAATTCTTCTTCAACCATGCTGAGGACTATCTTGCCTTCTCCCAGCCAAATAGCTGGCTGCATAATAAACAAATGAGGGCCCATCAAAACATAAACCTTCTGCTATAAATACTCTGCAAAATGCCAAGAGCTGTCATGGTAGAAAGAATAGAGGAGCCTCCATATGTAATCAACACCAAAGGAACTCCGGTAATCGGCAAAAAACCACACATCATCCCCATATTTACAATCATATGCATTGCCAAATACACTGTAATTCCTGCAGATAAAAGACGCCCAAAACGATCTTTTGCCACCGCAGTAACCTGAAAGCTAAAATAAATTAACCCAAAGAAAAAGAGCAGCATAAAAAAAACGCCGACTAACCCAAACTCTTCTCCAAAAGCAGCAAATACAGAATCGGTATGCGCCGCAGGGAGCCACTGTCTTCCTGTAAACTCGCTTTTTCGCCAACCACTTCCTTGCACTCCTCCAAGAGCAATCGCTATCTGAGCAGCCGTTTGATGGTACGTGTGAGGATTCAATCTCTCGTATTGATATTCTTTAATCACCTTGGTGACATAAGGACGCATTTCTTCATGAGGTAAAATCCCTAAAAACATCAAGCAGACGAAAAATAAGGCGCTGATCGCAAGACATGACATGATGGCAATCACTCTTTTTTTGATCCCTCCAAAATAAAACATTACAAGAGCTATTGGAAAAAGGACAAGAGCAGTGCCTAAATCGGGCTGTTTTAAAATCAAAAGAAAAGGCAAAGCAACGATGGCGATCGCCTGCCACGTAACACGATTTCTGCGGATCTCATGCGTGCGGTTTTCTAAAAACCAGCTCAACGCAATCACAACAAAAAGCTTAGCGTATTCTGATGGTTGAAAAGCTAGCCCAAGTCCGGGGATTCGATACCATCTTTGCACATTTTGGATAGGCGAAGTAAAAAAAAGCCCAAATAGCATGATAATAGTAATGCAATAGAGAAACCAGCTCCATTTTTTCAGCTTTTGGTAATCGAATCCGGCAAAAAACAGATAAACGAGCGCTCCGATCCCATACCATTTTAATTGGCTTTTCACATAGGGAGTAAAAAAAGAATCTTCTCCCATCTCCATGCCGTCCATTGTTGTCGCTGAGATAATACATAGACTCATGCACATAAGTCCCAGCAAAATTGGCAGGGTGCGAAAATCAATTCTCCGAAGATGTATGTGACTCCACATAGGCAGTAAAAAAGTGGATTATTACTCTGATTGCATTATACTGGATTGCACCTGAGTTTTGATAGGATTTTAATCGATGCTGCAAGAAAGACAAATCAACAGTATCCATTTCCCCATCATCCATTCTACCAATGACTGGGTTAAAGAGCATATAAGCTCGCTTGACCCCTCTCATATCACTTGCGTGACAGCAGACGAGCAAACAGCCGGCAGAGGCCGTCTAGGAAGGCGGTGGATTTCGCCTAAAAACAATAACATCTACGCAACCTTCTATTTTCGCCTCCCTGCACCCTGCCTCGTCCTTGCAAATATCGGCCAAATACTTTCTCTTTCCTGTATTGAAGTCTTACAAAAAACCGGTCTATGCCTGCAAATCAAATGGCCAAATGATCTTCTCTTAGAAGGAAAAAAAACAGGAGGCATCCTTTGTGAAACCCAAATACACAATGACTTCATAGACATCATCCTCGGCATTGGCCTAAACGTCCACATGCCAGAAGAAATCTTAAAGCAGATTGATCAACCAGCCACTTCTCTGCAAGCCTGCAGCGGAAAAACTTGGGATCTTTCTCTTTTAACGCAAAATCTACTTATGCAGTTTCTCATCGACTGCGACATTCTTTTAGAAACAGGATTTGCCTCTTTCCAATCCAGATATGAATCTCGACTTGCCTATAAAGGGACCATGATCTCTCTATACAATGGAACAGAACATCTGCAAGGGATCTGTCAAGGCATTTCGGCAGAAGGCAAACTTGTGCTAGCACTATCTGATGGCTCGATCGCTAAGCTTTCCGCTGGCGAGGTGTCGGTTTTACAATAACCTCCCAAGGAGCAGGTTCAGGATATAGCGCCTCTAAGAAATCTTTCACAACTTTCTCTGTTTTTTTTTGTCTTCCTACCATGTTATCCTCCAAACAAAATGTATGAGGAGGCTTTTCTTGCAATTCCGCAAGCACTCGTTGCGTTTTGCGATAGGTGTCGTCGTTCCTCAGAGTAACCATCCGATTGGAAATCTCTGCAGCGAGAACCTTTCCCTCGTGGAACCAGTGATACTGTACAAAACCGTTAATCACATTGTAGTCTTCCGTTGAGCGAAAACGATGCGAAGAATTTAAGGCAAAGACAAAAGGAAATTCACCTTCTGATAATTCAAGATAGGATTTTTTAAGAGCAAAAGGTGCATGGCATAAACGATATCTAGGGTGGCATCCGTAGCGAGCGTCGAGCAAAGCATTGGTGTTGCGCCAAGCCCTGCGATAGGTCGTTTCGAGCTGGTTTGGAGGACCTGAAGGGCTTAAAGAAGCTTCGAACAACACTTTGACACACTCATCTACAGTAAAAAAATCACCGGAAACTACAGGCCTTCCGAGAAATACATCATCATTAAAATAGAGAAAGTGCTCCTGCAATCCGGGAATTCTGTGAAGATTACTTTCAATAGCCTGAGAGTTAAAAGTAGGCAACATCGAAAGATCTAAAAAGATCTCTCGGTGATCTACAAAAGTAATCATCGGATGATCTTGCAGCCAAGATGGTTTTTGCTGCATCGTCACAATATAAATATGATGCACAAAAGGAGCATACTTCCAAATCGATCGAAGAGAATACTTCAGTTCTTCATGGTCTGCGAATCGATTGTCCGTTGCAGCATCTTGCGTAGTTTCAGTCCTGCTAGACTCCTCTTCTGCCACCAGGTACTGTTCTTTTACCTCTCTCCAAACAGGATCATTTCCATCCACCCACAAATATACTACGTCGACCGACTCGGCAAATTCTCTCTCTAAAGAAAAACAGAATAGATTCAAAAGAACCGCAAAACATAAGAAGCCTTTTTTCACTAACATCGATGCCAGCATAGATCTCCTGTCTCTATAGATTACAAATGCAAAAGACAGCTATGTTAGAAAAAACCGATTTTCCATCCAAGTTCTTGCTTTAAGACTGCAGAAAACTCATATCAGGAATAACAAGAATCTCCGGATGAATTTTTGCGCGAAGAATCTGTTGGATGGCATTTAAAGTCGCTCCTGTTGCGGAGTAGCAGGAAGTGCAATTGCCTTTATAAGCGATGACAACCTCCCTTCCATTCTGGATTTTAAGCACTTCAACTCCTCCCGCATCTAATTCTATGTAGGGACGAATATCTGCACTAATTACCTCCTCCAATACTGAGAGCTGCTGCGCTTCTGAAAGAGCATCCCACCCGGGATAAATTCTATGCTCTCCTTCATAAGCCGCCATCGGCGGCGCAACATATATATCACTTAAAGGAATGTCCATGCACCGGTCTGCTGCTGCATCGATTGCGCTGAGCACGAGGTTAAGATGTCCGTAGGATTCCTCAGAAAAAGATTCTTTTTCTTTTTTGTCTCTTAAGTGCTTATCGATGAGCTCCGCATGCATCCGTCTTGCTTGGTCGTAGTTTTTCCGAATCACAAGCTCGCATCCAACATCAGCAAAACCGATCAAAGCAGAATGACCAAACACCTGGAACTTCGCATCGGCAATCACTCCATCCATTTCATCCACAAGCCAGTAGAATGCGAGCATATTACCCTCTTTGAAACCACCTACTGTCCCAGAAACCAATCTCATACCTCTTAAAGCAGCTTCTTCTAAAGAAAAATAGCCCGCATACGAGGGAGATTCAATTCGTTTAGAGAGCTTTCTGCTATAAAACACCCATGGATAGAATCTTTGTTTATCAAAAAGCTTCATGAAGACCTCTCAAGATGGATCGAATAGGAACGGAGTCGATGCACAGCTTCTACAATCGCATCCACTGCATAATCAATTTCAAGCTCCGTTGTTTCTTGAGATAGACAAAAACTCACAGCAGAATGCGCAACAGATTCTTCTATACCGCATCCAAGCAGCATTTTAGACAGAGCCTGAAATCTACCTCCCCCAATGCTCGCATACACTCCCTTCATATTAAGAAGATAAAGAAGAGCTTCGCCTGCCACGCCCGGAAAAGCAATTGCGGTACAATGCGGCACTCGTTCCGCTTCTTGAAACATCACATAAGCTTCCGGATAGCGAGCACATACCCCCTTCTCCAACTTGTCTCGAAGACGCGCTGTTTCCGTGCAATAATGTTCAAAACGCGACTGGAGTATCTCCAATGCTTGAGAAAGAGCGACCGTCATCGCTACATTCTGATCAGACTGCCCAGCTTGATATAAAGAACGACCTCCCTTTACAAAAGCCACTGCAGACCCCACAGGCGCATGCAATACAGATCCATTCAGCGTTAAAAAATCGATTGGCAGATCTTGGAATCGAAAGAAATTTCTCGCAAAGACATAGCTTGCATCGACATGAAAGGCACATCCCTTCTCCCGGCACACCTCCGATAAATCTTCTATCGGGTGCATGACTCCGGTAAGTCCATTTGCCCAAGAAAGCGACACCAAAGAAGTTCTAGGTCCTATTGCCTTCGAAAGAACATCTGGAGTCAATCTACCCCAAGAATCTACAGGAAGAACCTTGCCAGAACACCCTAAAGACTCCAATTTTTTGACCGACAGTAAAAAGGGAGCTTCCTCTACTAAAGTAGTCAAAAACTGAGTCTTTCCCGTATGCCTAGACTCTTCCACATACTGCCTCCAAAACACCTGACTGACAGCTTCAGCTCCGCTCCCATAGAGCTGCATTTCATCCTGAGACGAGGCTCCGACAGCATGAAAAAGCTGCTCGATTCCTTTCTGCAAAGAATGCGCAGCCTGCTGACCTACAAAATGAGGAGCATTTACCGATCCCCAATACTCTCTATGAAAAATCGCCACCTGATCTACTACGGAAGCAAAAGGTCTGGTTGCGCTATGATTATCAAGATATGCAGTGTCCATTACTCGCGAATCCATACTCCCTGTTCCCAGCCATATACAAGAGGATCTCCGGTCGCAATTTCCAGTTCTAACACTTGATCTTTAGTAAGTCCTTCTAAATACATAACGATCGCGCGAAGAGAGTTGCCATGAGCACAAATAAAGACATGGTTCCCTTTTTCAATGAAAGGCTGGATCTCTTCAACAAAGAACGGGATCGCTCTTTGAGCCGTCTCCGCTAGGCTCTCTCCTTCAGGAGGTGCCGCGTCATAACTACGTCGCCAGAGTTTAACCTGAGCTGGGCCATATCTATCCATCGTCTGCTGCTTATTCATTCCTTGCAGCTTGCCATACATTCTTTCATTTAGTTGCCAAGCTCGGTACACAGGGATTAACTGCGAAGCGGTTTCAGGATTATACACCTGTCCCCACTCTTCTAACTTTCCCTCGCCCGGATGCTCCATACAAGGCACCTTTCCCAAGCGATGCTGTGTCATTGCTAAAAAGGCAGTCATCTCCGCCCTTACCAGAGAAGAGACAAAAATCACATCAATCGGCAAATGGGCAATCCGCTCTCCCCCTTTAAGAGACTCTTGGATGCCTTCAATACTTAAAGGGACATCAACCCAGCCGGTAAATAGGTTGCGCTTATTCCATTCCGATTGTCCATGACGCATTAAAATTAATTTTGGAGACACCTTGAGCCACCCCCCTTCTGTCTATTTCGACAGGATTATACATATCCTTGAAAATAAGGCCAAATCCAACAAAAAATTTACTGTCATTGTATTTATATCCGAGTTCTTTTATGATTCTCCGCCATGGAACACAAAAAAAGACTCAGTAAAGCTCTTGCCGCCGCAGGTATCGATTCGAGAAGGCACTGCGAGGACCTTATTTTTTCTGGACAAGTATCTGTCAACGGAAAGGTCATCCTCGTGCCGCAAACTCTCGTCTCCTGGCAAGACGACATACGCGTAAGCGGACAAAAGATCTCCGGAGAAGAGAAAAAACTCTATATTCTCTTGAATAAGCCAAGAGGATATACTTGCTCCAGCGTCAGGATCGGCACAAAAAAAATCGTCTTAGATCTCTTTCCCCATATCCAAGAAAGATTATTTACAATAGGACGCTTGGACAGAGACACTTCCGGACTCATCTTACTGACTAATGACGGCCATTTTGCCAACAAGGTGATCCACCCCTCTTCAAATATCACAAAAGAATACCTTGTCAAAACCCAGCATGAACCTTTCCACGAACACCTTACCACTATTTCCAAAGGGATCGACATCGAAGGGGATTGGGTGCGTCCTGTCAAAGTCACAAAAGTACGTAACACCACTCTCAAAGTCGTCGTGAAAGAAGGAAAAAAAAGAGAAGTAAGGCTTTTAGTAAGCCAAACTGGCCTTAATGTACTGGAACTCAAAAGAATTCGCATCGGAGGCCTTCATTTAGGAGCCCTTCCGGAAGGGTCTTACCGAGAACTGACAGAACAAGAAAAACAATCCATTTTTCAATGAGCAAACGCACTCCCATTCCCTCTCCTGACTGGGAATCCATCTATTCTCTTTTAATCACCCGCTACCGCAAGCTGATGAAGCTCCCCATCGGACCTTTAGATCGCTTGCAAACCCGAGAATTTCGCCATCTCATAGAGCACGTACAGAAACTCTCCTCTCATCCTAACCTCGAAGATAAAGATCTTCTTGCCGCCTATCTGATGTACCAATGGCCGATTCATTATGCTCAAGCTTTAAGCTTAATCCAAGAACTCCCAATAAAACCCACCCGCGTGCTAGACCTCGGCGCTAAAGCTGCCCCTTTTTCTCTAGCAGCACTGCAATGGGGCGCTAAAGAAGCCATTGCAATCGATACACAAGAACTTGCTTTGAAATATGCTGCAGACCTATGCGGACATATTGGCCATCCGATCTCGATCCGAACCCATGACTACAGACTTACAAGACAGCTGCCCGTCGAAGGCAAATGGGATCTCATCGTGCTTGGCTATAGCCTTTTTTCTCGGCTCCAAGACCCTCAAACACAAGCAGACTATGTGCAAGAGCTTCTATTTTGGCTCTCCGAAACAGGCTTTATTTTAATTGTAGAAGATTCTTCTTTAGAGACAAACCGCCGTTTTTTAACCTTGCGCGATGAGATTGCAGCCAGAAATATTCCAATCCAAGCGCCTTGCATTTGGAAAGGAAACTGCCCCGCTCTGAAACACGGCTCTTCCCCCTGCTTTGCACAAAGACCTTTTTCCATGCCATGGATTTTAAGAGAAATCCAACGAGCCGCGGATATCCATCTCAGCTCCTTGAAAATGTCCTATTTAATTTTGTCAGCGCAGCCAACCCACACGAAAACCCCACCCCTCTATCGAGTGGTAAGCCCTCCGGTAAAAACCCACCAAGGCTCGCGCTTTTTTCTCTGCGGCTCTAACGGTAAAAAGACATTAGGCTCATCTCTTTCTGAGATTCCTCCTCAAGCAAAAGCCTTCTCTTATATCCAAAGAGGCGACGTACTCCAGATTGAGGGGGCCCAAGAAACCGGCCAAGACTTTGAAATCGTAAAAGATAGTACAGTACGCCTCTACGCTCCTTGTGATAAGCCCATCGTGTAACAACACTCACATCAAATAAATAACTCAAAAACAATTTACCGTAAAACACTTGCAATAATCCCACTCTAAAAATCTAGCGTATTGATAAATACCTAATGCGATAAATTAAAAAAAAATGCATATAATTAATTATAACACTATATATTCAAACAAATGGAGATTATATGCGCATCGATGGATTAGGAAATATACCACAACCCATGGAAATCCCGCCTCCCAGTTTGCAACAGGCTCAAAATGCAGCACAAGATGCAAACGCGCAATTGATGAGTTTGGGCTCAGATCTCACCACTTGTACAGCCATCGCCACCGATTTACGCACCGTCTCACAATATCTTTTGAGCTTACCCAATCTCTACCAGACCAACAATGTCGTTCTCAATTTTCTCAGCCACCTCATTGACTGCTTACCCTTACACACAGAGACAAGCGCCTCTGGAGCTAACGGATTAGAAGCCTTTGCAGGCAGCTCCTCGCCCCCTTTAACGATTGCTGAGCTTGCTTCATCTCTGCAGTCTTATTTACAACAGTATTCATCCCAATCTCTCGAGTCCCATACAGGACTCGGTTATCTGACCTCAACTTTAGGCACCTTTGGATATGGAGTTCCTCCCGACACATCAAAAGGCAGTTATGACTACACTTCAATGTTACAAACACTATTCTCAAACTTCCCAACTCCTACAAGCTGGTCAGCCTTAAATACGCAAGATCCTTTTTTTGCCAACGTATTCATCACCATTCTCCAAAAATACAGCGATGAGCACCCTACAGATCAATATGCTAGCACACTCTTAGGCATGTTACCTCCGAACGCCCCTTCAAATGACTTCCCCAATGCGTGGGCGAATCTACAGCAAGAATTATGCGGAACATAAACCACTCACGAAACATGCTGTCCGCCACAGCGCCGCCGTCTTGAATAGCGGCGATGTAATGGACCCCATTTTTTAGACCACCAGTTAAGCTAGTTTTTGGTTATAATGTCTGTACCTAAAACAGGATAAATTGATACGGGCAGACGAAAACATAGCCCTGATTTCAAGAAAAAAATTGCTGTAGAAGCCATTCGAGAGCAGAAGACAATCGGCCCTTTCAAGCTGCAAAGAAACAGGCAGGGTCTTTTCAGGGGCTTTGGGAAGAACTGAGAGTCCTATTCAAATTTATGGCATGGCTTTCGTGGGAACACCTATATCGGTTTATAATTACCAAGGGAAGGACGGACACTTCCTGAGACAAAGCCATGCTTCGTAGTGTTCGTTTGCGTATCCTCATCGTTCAGAAAATTATTAAGCTCTATGAAATCCCTTCTAAAAGATGGTAAAGAGGTCTTTTTTCTTGTGTAAAATCGCCTAAGAATCAGTCGATCGTTATTTTTCTAGCAGGAATTACTGTCAAAACCTGAATCACCAATACCCGACACCATAAATTCTCCTAAATTGTGTTTGTATTCAGCTATTTTCTAACAATCTCTGTTCTGCCATCCCCAAATTCTTCTCATGAACTTTGCTATTTAACTGTTTCCACTTAAACTATTTTGCACAAAACTCAAAATCTGAGCTGTAGAACTCCCATCGCCGACTAAAGAAGGATGCACGTCTTGAAGATTGGGAGTCGGATCGGGAAAATATTGCTGCTGATGCGTAACAGGGATTCCAAGCGCTTTATCCATCCAAAAAGGATGGATATTCGACATCCCACAAGCCGTGTCAAGCTCGCTAAAATTCTCATCTATCCCTTCTTGCGTATCACTCAGCCGATCTATTAGAGCCTGGACCTGCTTTCCTTGAGGAGTATTGACCCCGTATGCATTTTGTAAATTTTGGAGACTCGTATATAAATTCCCCACCGCTTGATCAAAAGAATGCGCAAAATCCTGGATCATACCTGAACTAATGGGCTGTCCATCCATACCTACGTAATAATCTTGATTACTTGCATTCTTTAGCTGCTGCAAAAACTGCTGTACCTGGGTTTGCACCGCCGACGCTGCTTGATCCACAGGCGAAGAGCCTCCGCTTCCTATAGGGCCCATACTTCCAGTAATACCAGAGACCATATACACCTCTTTTTATCTTCTTATAGTTTTATATTAAACAACCTCTGTTTATTATTAAACTTTTAATTTAATTTTAAATAAAATAAACAAAGAAATAAAACTCCAATTGCTTCTTGCAAAAACCTAGAACTTCTCACAAATGCCGATTCTGTGTTTACAGAAAGCCCCCTTCCATATACAGTTTTAAGGAAAATCCTTCAGTAATCTGGGAGAGTTTCTATGCTTACCATTGCTAGACTATTTGGGAAGTCCCCTTTTGCTCCCCTGCAGACTCATATGAAAAAAGTGACCCACTGCGTCGAAAAGCTCACCTGTCTTATGGATGCCCTTCCTAAGATGGATCTAGAAAAAATTGAAAAGATCGCCAAGGAAATTTCCGAGCTGGAACATGAAGCCGATCTCACAAAGAATGACATCCGCAACCATCTTCCCAAGAGTCTTTTCTTGCCGATCGACAGATCTCATTTTCTGGATATTCTCTCTATCCAAGACAGCATTGCCGACAAGGCGGAAGAGGTGGGCATATTGCTGTCATTCCGCAATCTAGAGATGTTCCCCGAGCTTAAACCCTCTTTAGATGAGCTCTATAAAAAGACTACTGAAGTCTTTTGGCAAGCAAGGAAGATCATTGCAGAAATCGATGAACTTTTAGAATCCTCTTTTGGAGGCATAGAAGCAGAAAAAGTCAAAAACATGGTCGAGCAAACAGCCTTTTTAGAACATGAAGCTTCCATCATGCAAAGAAAGCTTATGAAGCAACTACTTACTGTAGGACATCACCTACCGGCGCCTGCATTCTACCTTTGGATGCGAACTCTTGAAGAAATAGGATCGATTGCAGCTCTTTCAGAAAAGCTCGCAAACCGCATTCGAATGATTTTAGAACTTAAATAAACTATCGCCCATGGAATTAGAATCTTTTTTTCAGATCCTGGTACTTGTCATCGGCTTCTATATGGCCTGGAATATCGGAGCTAATGACGTCTCGAATGCAATGGGGACTTCTGTAGGATCAGGAGCTCTTAGCCTACGCAAAGCCGTCTTTCTAGCGGCCGTCTTGGAATTCTGCGGAGCCTACTTCGTAGGAGCCAATGTCTCAGAGACTATGCAAAGAGGTTTAATTGACACGGACATGTTTCTCACAGATCCGATCTTATTAATTCTGGGCATGTGCGCTGCTCTCTTAGGAACTGGGGTCTGGCTGCAGATCTCTTCCTATTGCGGATGGCCTGTTTCCACAACACATGCTATTGTCGGCGCTATTGTCGGCTTTGGAGCTGTTGTTGGAGGGGTTGAAGCTGTGCAATGGGAAGAGATCCTCTCCATTGTTATTAGCTGGGTAGTCTCTCCCGCTATTAGCGCGATTATCTCCTATCTCATTTTCAACTTCTTGCAAAAGAAAATCCTCTACACACTTAACCCGGCAGAATCGACAAAAAAACTTTTTCCCTATCTAGTCTTCATCGTGTTTAGCACGTTCACATTAAGCCTCATTTTTAACGGCCTTGAGGGCTTAAATTTCTCTCTCTCCGTCATGCAAGCGCTTCTCATCTCATTGCTCATCGGCGCCGCAGCCTTCGGAATTACCTACTTTTTCATCCAAAGAGTAGAAATTCCAAGAACATACACTCCTTCAGCACCCAACCCTCAAAGCGTGGTAAGCCTCGAAAAAGCCATAAAACACCTGCAGAGAGTCAAAAACCATACGTTTGAGGATACCCAGCAAAAAGTCACCTCTCTTCTGACCGAGGTAAAAGCACTGTCCCATGCCCTGCGTATCGAATCGAGCTTTTCAGATCGCACATCTGACTACAAGATAGTAGAACGCTGCTTTGTCTATTTGCAGATCTTAAGCGCATGCTTTGTCGCCTTTGCCCATGGTGCTAATGATGTAGCGAACGCCATCGGGCCTGTAGCTGCCGTATTAGACGTCATTAAAAATGGAGCTATTTCCGATGTGGCGGTTGTCCCTCCTTGGCTACTAGCCTTTGGAGGTGCCGGGATCGTCATCGGACTTGCTACCTGGGGATGGCGCGTGATTGAAACTATCGGGAAAAAAATCACCGAACTGACCCCCACCCGTGGATTTTGCGCAGAATTCGGCGCTGCAACGACAATTTTGATAGCTTCGAAGCTAGGACTTCCCGTTTCTACCACCCATTGTCTTGTCGGAGCCGTACTAGGCGTCGGGCTTGCAAGAGGGATGAAAGCGTTAAACCTCAACATGCTAAAAGATATTGTCCTTTCTTGGATCATCACGATCCCAGCAAGTGCCATTATGAGTATTCTTATCTTTTATCTGCTAAGAACCTGCTTTCTGCGTTTCTTTGTATAGACGGATACAATCTCTTGTATCTACTAAAGGAGTTCCGCATATGATGTCCGACATGGCCGCAGTCCAATCTTCCCTACGACCAAGCGCAGGACACCGGAATGCTGACACACCAGCCTGTCTTACCAAAGGCAGGTACTGTTCTTCGATTTCAAAGAGAGTTTCTATATGGTCTGAAGTAAAACTCAAAGGAACGATAACAATCTGCTTTCGCCCTTGAGTCCACTGCGTAAGCTGAGAGCTGAGGCTCATCGTAGAAGGCCCAATCCACCGAGCCCTTCCAAATTGCGACTGATATCCAAGCACGCTTACCGCTTGAGGAAATCCCTGCATAATCGAGCGGTAGGAACGCTCGCACTCCTGCTGATAGCAATCGCCTTGCAAGATAAAACTCTCCGGAAGGCCATGCGCAGAAAAAAGGAATGCTGTTTTACTTTCTAAAAGTCCCTTTTCTTGCATAAAATCGCGAATGCATTGCTGGAAAGCCAAAACAAAGCGAGGATGATCCGGATAAGAGCGTATCCATTGCATCTTGGCAACAATTGCAGAAGGCAAGCGCTCTGCAAACCATCTTGCAATGCTGCCTGTTGTCGCATAGGTAAACTGAGGAAACAAAGGAAACACTACAATCTTTTCTGCCTGCGTTAAAAGGAGTCTATCTACAAAATCTGCATGGGTAGCACGAAGGTACCGATGAAAAGAGAGTGCTTGTATAGAAAGTAGCTCTTGCAGCCGAGATGCGACCCATTCCGTATCTTCAAAGATAGGAGACTTGCCGCCAATCTTCATATAATCTTCAGCGATATGCACAGCACGTTTTTTTGCGACCCTTCGAAAAAAAAGATTTTGCAGCCACTGAGGAAATGGAGTGCGGATCACTTCGGGATCAGTGAGCAGAGCCTCTAAAAATGAGGGGACTTCATTTAAATCCCTCGGCCCACCGAAATTAGCGACAATAAGAGCTGTCTTTTGCATAGAATCTTCCTTCTCTGGTACATTAAACTCCAGTCAAACATAAGGATTTCGGCAATGTTTTCTAGAATTTTTCTTCAAATCGCTTCCTTTCTTTGTTTCATCGGGTGCATTGGATCTTGCAGCAACTCCCCCAAAAAGGGATATGCAATCGCAGTGGATCCTCTATGGTATCCTCTTGACCTTATGGGAAGAGAAAACAACATACTTGGGTTTTCTACTGATATCCTTAAAGCCATCTCTTCGAAAGAGTCCATCCGATTTTCTCTGCAGAATACAAATTGGGATACTCTTTTCGAAGGTCTTAAACAGAAAAAATACGAAGGTGTTCTTTCTTCTTTATACCCCTACCAATTCAATCAAAGCCTCTACAATTTTTCCGAACCCTACCTCAAAACAGGGCCTGTGCTTGTAGTTGCCTCTGGATCAAGTATAGCATCTCTTGCCGATATGAAAGGCAGAGAGATCGGCCTCTTAAGCGGCTCCTCCTCTGTCCTCATCGTAGAAGCTTATCCCTCTATCTTGGTTCATCTGTATACATCGATCCCGGCGATGTTAAATGACCTTATAGAAGGAAGTATCGATGCAGCCTTAGTACCGGCCCTCAGCGCCCAAGCCTACCGACAAGACCTATACAAAAACAAGATAGAGATTGCAACACCACCTCTTAACGACGAAGGGCTGCGGCTTGTAACCCTTAAAGAACAGACTGCGCTGATGGAATCTTTCAACGAAGGACTTGTAAAAATTAAAAAAGAGGGCTCATATCAAGCCCTAGAAACAAAGTGGAGCTTATAACACTAGAGCTACTTACAAAATGCGGCATTTATCGTGCTCACTATATTCTGCACGCACTTTCTCTAGCTCTTTCTTGTCAACGGGATGTCTTCTTAACCCCCAAATATGGGTCGCATAGTTATGGATCGACTGGTCTGTGGAAAAAGCCCCCATGGCTGCGATATTATGCACTACAAATTGAGCCCAAAGCATAGGGTCGGCATAGATCTCTTCCACCTTCTGCTGTGTTGTGTAAAAACTGAGCAGATCGTTCAAAACAAAATACCGATCGGGAATATCTGAATATTGTGACTCAAGAAGAATACGATACAAACTGGCCAAGGCCGCATGTTCTGCATCATTCTCCACTAAAGAGCGGTCGATGAGCGCATCGATCACACGCCGGATTTTCGATTCTTCTTGGTAAATCTTCCACGGATTATAAGAGCGTTCCTCTCTAAGCTTTTGGTTTTCCTCGGCTGTTTTTCCAAAAGAGAAGGGCCACCATCGCGAAGTGACATGCTGGTGCATCTCAATATTCGCACCATCTTCTGTACCGATCGTTAGAGCTCCATTCATAGCCAGCTTCATATTCCCCGTCCCTGAAGCCTCCATTCCGGCCGTTGAAATTTGTTCAGATAGATCGGCAGCTGGGATTAAAAATTCTGCTTTAGACACATTGTAATTTTCTACAAAAATCACACGTAGTTTTGAGCTGACCATCGGGTCTGCATTGATCTTTCTAGCAATACAATAGATCAATTGTATGATGTTTTTTGCTACTTCATAACCGGGAGCTGCCTTGCCTGCAAAGATTACCTGCCGAGAGATCCTACGAGCAGAAAGATTTTCTTTGATCTCATAGTATAGCATCAGCGCATGCAGGGCATTCATCAACTGTCTTTTGTATTCATGAATCCTTTTAATTTGAACATCATATAAAGCATGAGATTCTAAAGGATCGCTAAAGCCCATTATCCTACCCCGAAAATCCCGAATCGGATTTTTTTGTCTTAAAAATTCAATCAGATTCTTTTTATTTTCCTGTTTTACCTGCAAAAACTCCTGTAAAGAGTCTCTATCTTGTGCAAAATGAGCTAGTTGGTGAAGTTCTTGCAAATTTGTAATCCACCCTCTACCGATCCTTTTTGAGATCCACTCAGAAAGCAGGGGGTTACAGTGGAGAATCCATCTCCGCTGAGTGACCCCATTTGTAACATTGAGAAACTTCTGAGGATACATCTCATAGAAATCCTTAAAAATTGAATGCTTCAAAATCTCAGAATGCAGAGCGGCAACGCCATTGACTTTTTGGCTGCCGTAGATCGCCATATTGGCCATCTTCACCTGCCCTTGCTCGATAAAAGACATTCTTCTCACCTTTTCTTCATCTCCGGGGTACTGTCTTCGGATGGAGTTGCAAAACTCGAGGTTCATCCTCTCTATAATATGATACTGTCTGGGCAAAAGAGATTTCAAACGCCCTTGATTCCACTCCTCTAAAGACTCTTTCAACACCGTATGATTCGTATATCCAAAGCAGGTTTTCATAACTTCCCAAGCTTCTCCCCATACAAAATCATGTTCTTTGAGCAAGGTCCTCATTAGTTCAGGGATTACAAGAGCCGGATGAGTATCGTTAATTTGGATCCGCACTTTGTCGGCAAAAGACGACATGTCGGGATGATGCCTTAGGTAATTGGCTATGATGTCCTGGATGGATGCCGAAGCTAAGAGAAACTCTTGCTTTAAGCGGATTCTCTTTCCTACTTCATTGTTATCATTAGGATAGAGGACATCGGTAAGAGCCGTGTTCTCCCCTGCTTGGTCAATCTGTCCGGCGTTGAATCTTTGCAGCTGAAAGTTGCGAGGCGATTCCTTCGTCGTCCACAACCTCAGGGTATTGACATTAAACTCTCCTTGCTCTTCATACCCAATAATCGGGATGTCGTAAGAAAGAGCACGAACTTCTTCGTAATCAGCCAGATCAAAAATCTCTTCTCCCCGTTTGTTCTGCATCGGAATCACCCTGCCTGAATAATATACGCTGGCAGCATGTACGTCCCTACGAAACTCCCAAGGATTTTCATGCAGCAGCCACGTGTCGGGACGCTCTACTTGCACACCATCCCATACTTCCTGGTCGAAGATTCCATACTGATAGCGCAGCCCATAAGCGATAGCGGGATATTGCTGCGTTGCTAAAGAGTCGAGCAGACAAGAAGCGAGCCTCCCCAAGCCCCCATTGCCAAGACCTGGATCTGGCTCATAAAAAATCTCTTCAGAAAGATCCCGATTCATTTTTTTCATGACCGCCTGCACCAATTTAGTTGCATGGATATTGGTGACATTATTTCCAAAAAACCGACCCGGCATATACTCCATACACAAATAATACAACATCCGCACCTGATGCCGACGGTAAGTATGAGCTGTCGCTGTCCAGTTAATCATAAGCTCTTCGCGCAAAGCAAGCGCAAACGCGCGGTAATATTCTTCCGGATTCGCTTCTTCAACAGTCACTCCCATTGTCGTAATGAGATAATGTTTGATCTTTTGGGCGAGCTTATTGGCTTTGTCTTCTAGATTCATAGATCTGGGCTCCTCTTGTCCTAATTTTTCTTATATAAACAATCTCTCTATTTTTTTAATATGAGGTTATCGGTAGGGGAGACTTAAAACCATGCAAGAATATGAACTCATCGTCGTAGGAACCGGACCTGCCGGAGAAAAAGCTGCTGTCAAAGCGGCTTACTTCGGGCATAAAGTAGCGATCATTGAAAAAGAAAAAACTTTTGGAGGCGCTGAAATTATCACAGGCACGCTCCCTTCAAAAACCCTCAAAGAAACAGCTTTGTATTTCTCCGGAAAGTATGAAAAGGGGCTCTTTGGCGTCGAAAGACACTTGCAGCATGAAGCCTCTATCGAGGACTTTATGTATCGCAAAAATTACGTCACAGCCTCTGCCGCACAGGAAACCAGAGAAAACCTCCAACGCCATGGCGTCGATATCTACCAGGGAGTGGCTTCCTTTGCCGACGAACATACCCTGGCTATCTCAAGCGAAGGGAAAGAGCAACGCATTCAAGGCAAATACATTCTTATCGCCACAGGATCCTATCCATACCATCCTGAAAACATCCCTTTTGATGGACAAAGAGTTCATGACTCCGATACGATCTTACAACTCAGACGCTTCCCCTCTTCGATCTGCATCGTCGGAGCCGGCGTGATAGGCTGTGAATATGCGACGATTTTTTCTACCATGGGCACCAAGGTCTTTCTTATCAATGACAAAGAAGCCATTCTCCCCCATATCGACCAGGAAATAGCACAGGATCTCCTCGTCCAGATGCACGACGCCGGTATCGAGATCCTTTTTAATACCTCCATCGCATCCATCGAGGTGCCATCGGAAGAAACAGCGCCGATTCCAATCAGGTTATCAAGCGGCAAAACAATCCATACCGACATGTTTTTATTTGCTGCAGGCCGCAATGGAAATATCCAATCCTTGCATTGTGAGAAGATAGGCTTGAAAACAGGCAAACGGGAAGTGATCGAAGTCGATCAAAAATACTGCACAAACATCCCCCATATCTATGCTGTAGGCGATGTAATCGGATTCCCCGCACTTGCCAGTACCAGCATGGACCAAGGCAGGGTGGCCGTTGCCCATATTTTTCAGACTCAAGACTTAGAACATCTCCCCTCTTGTTTCCCTTATGGAATCTATACAGTCCCCGAAGTCTCCATGGTAGGAAAAACAGAAGAGCAGATGATCTCTTCAAAAACTCCCTACTGTGTAGGAAAAGCGCGCTACGCCGATATGGCCCGAGGAAAAATCATGGGCGCTAAAAATGGCTTCTTAAAAATGGTCTTCCAAAAAGAGGACCTCAAAATTTGCGGCATCCACATCATCGGCAATATAGCAACCGAGCTCATCCATTTCGGAGTAGAGCTTGTCGAATCGAAACAAACTCTCTATGATGTGATCGGAAAAGTTTTTAATTTTCCAACACTGCATGATCTGTACAAATATGCAGCCTATGATGGTCTTAGCAACCTATCGGGACATAAGATCAAGCCTTGACACCTATAGATGTCTTTTAGGTGCCATCCGCCGTCCATCTTAACGGCTTGATTTAATAGTGAATCGAATGCAAAAATTGCCTGTCAAGAACATCACGTGACAGAGTCAATTATTTTCAAATCATTAGGCGATATCACACTAGTCATAAAAGGGATTCCTGACACTGAGCAAAGCTTAAGAAAAATGGGCTCTCAATGGTTCATACAAATTGCAAACTTTGGAACTAAATGAATTTCATTGCCAAGTGCTGCTTTTAATCTTAGCATTTCAAGAGTTGCGTGCTAATTGTTCTGCCATTCAAATAGATACTCAGAGAGACTATGAGGTTCTAGATCATTTCTTCAGGATGGGAATCTTAGAGGAAGGTTACGGATATGTTTTAGAAGGCGAAAAACCTATCTCTGTTCGAAATTTTTACTCTCTCGATAATCTTCCTTTAGCAAGAGATCAGAAAATTACGGAACGGGAATTTCTGAATACTCTCTTAGTCAGAGAGGCAATTCCTATTTGGAAAAAGCTGTGTTCTTCACAGAAGAATTTTGCTCTAAAAGCAGTCTCCTTAAATGACCGCGAAACAGAAGCGCTTGGATGGGAGATACAGTTTATCCACATACCAAAACTACAGGAAGTCATCGATAAGAATATCGATCTTTTCCGCTACGTTCTGGGACCAACTCTTAAATCGGAGCAACTTGTTCATAAGATTGCCTATTCCGAAGAACTATTATCTGACATTTTACATGATGATAGTGTGCTCATAGGTATCGTTTTAGGATTTGGATCTTACAATAGCTTGCTCGGTGGCCGAGAAGATACAATTTCATCTCTAACCATTTCTCGGGATCTTGCTCCTTTTAGTCCCAAAAGCCTATTGATACAAAGTAACACTGAACATAGTTTAAACTTTTTAACTCCGGAAGCTTTCGGAGTCTATTATTTAGAAGTTGCAGGTGGAGATGACTCATCTGCAAATTTTAGATGCGACTTTTCTTATCTCAAGCCAAGTAGCGCCTTTCTTAATGTAACAGAAGAGATTATGGCGATTCACGCAGATTACGAACCACTTCCTACTTGCCTCAGCACACAACAACCAGCATTCATTTTTTCCCCGTATAAAGGAGGCTCTTCTAACCAACCTTTTTTTGAGAGCCTAATTCAAAGACAAAAACAATCTCAAGCATTGCTCAAAAAAGCTGATTTTCTTGAACAAGTATTAAAAAAAATCGGAGGGAAGAAACCGCGTATTACTTGTGATAAACCAAAAAATTCAAACCTCTCTCTTTCTTTTTTTCAAGGAACGATAAGCACTCAAATATGGGAACATATTCTCCACAGGGAAATGCATCGCCTTACAGGCAAGCAAAAACAATCAATTTTTCTAGAGGCTTTTTTTAATCCCCCTGATTCAGCACTACTTCCGCCTGCGATGGTAGGTGTGTCTCAAGCCAGCTTAGATGGCTTGATAAAAGCTTTACAAAATCTCTCTAATGCAAATGCTTACTTTGAAAATCTCTCCCAAGTTGATTCTTTACAGGTCATCGTTCCCAAACAGCTTTATTGTAAAACTACTTTAAAAGGCACAGGAAAAGAGCTTAGAGAATTTGATCACGTACGTCTAAGCTATGTCATTGAAGACTTGGAAGGAAATATTCTTTTTGCTAACCATAACACGTGGTTAAACCTTTCAGAAACTCTCTCTAGCTTTGCTCATGGGATGCAAGGGATGTGCATTGGAGAAAAACGACAGCTTTTTATTCATCCCGCTATAGGTTATGGAGCGCTCACCACACTACCTCCTTGCATTGGATTAGTAGTCAAAGTTCAGCTATTTGACATAGATAAGAAATCCTTTAAACCTCTCAATCCCTTGACCGCTGTAGATTTAAGATGGATACAAAATCCTATTTTATATCGAAATATTAAAGAGTCTCTTGATCAACAGCCTCGATTTATGGGAATGTTTTACCGAAATATGCTCGATCAAATCGAGGGGTCCAATAAAGCAAAAATTCTGCCTTTGCTTAAAACAAGCCTAAATTTTCAGCAGGTATTGGATCAAAGACAACATCAACACAAAGATAATATATAAAAAAGCTTCAATTAATTAACATTGAAAACAATATGTGTTTTGTGGTTAAGTTTTGCTCTTTAATTTTAAAGAATTACAAAAACTCATATGCGCATATCCCCACTTCTCCGGCAGAGCATCGAAGCCCTCCACCCCCCATCAATATATCGCCAACTTCGATGGAATGTAAAAACTACGGACAAGATTGCAAAATATAGTCTTCCATCGCCTCAAAAAAACCCTAATTGGAATATATTTGCAATGCGGGAGCTCGGCTCTTCGACTACTCCCTTGCTACAGTCTCTACTTACAATTGTCGACCAAAAACTCATTTGCTTTTATCCCAATGGGACCCGCTGCAGTCCTTTTGTTCGAGACTCCCATGTAGCCTTAAACTCGGGAAAAACTCTAGTTCCCTATCCCATCAATCGATATACAACAAGCGCTTTAGACTTGCTTCTCATGTCTATGATCCCGATCTACGCCGGACATTTTTTTGCATCCGACGTCCCCATCAAAGGCATAGGATTTACAGCAATCAATGTTATGCAAGCTATGGCAACGGCTGCAGACTTCGGCCTCTGCATCAAACAAGGAAAAACATGCATTGAAGGCGGGAATTGTTATGTTTTTTTCTCTCATGACCAACCAAAGGCTATCGTCGGCGAGCTCAGCTTATACTTAAGCATGATCGCTTTGGAAGAACAAGGATTTCTAGATGACGTTAAACCGCTACCTCCCTCTAGCGAATCGTATCGCATCGCTCGCAATATGGATCTATTCTCACAAATGACACACTACGTCGAAGCGGAAACTCTGTCCAACTTCAATTTTGAAACAACGCATACGACGTTAGATTCACCCCTTGCAATCAATAAAGATGCTATCTTGAAAATGCATGCAAAAAGCAGTCTCTTACATACTCTGGCAAGCCCAGCCTCGGAACAGGATCGAGAGCAATATGAAAGCCAAGCTTCGCTGGTAGAAGCTAAACTTTCGCTTACTAAGCAATACATCGCAGAGGACTTGGAAGTTCCCCTTAAAGATATTACCTTCCTACCTCAGACAACATTCCATATCGACATGGAACTCTTTGTAATGCCAGATGGAACCGTCATTTTGCATGATGCAAAAGAAACGGAAGAGCTGCTTGATAAGATCTTTCAAGAAGGCTCTTTTAGCTTTGCAGAAGCTAATCTCCTCTATCAATACCGAAGACAAACAGCAAAGGATGTTATTGCTTTTTCCGCACTGCAAAAACAGAGACTCTCGATGCTATCTGCACAAAATATCGATGTCCACACTATGCCCGCCGTATTAAAAGACGGCAAAATGGTTCTCAACTACTGCAATGGTATTTTCGTTCCTAAACGAAAAACCGTTTTTTCCATGAACTCTTGCGAAGAATTCCAAAGGCAAGACCTCTTTGAAAATGGTTATACTTTCATTACCACAGGACCTACAACAGAAGAAGAACATCGGTTCCATAAAAAGATCTGCGAACTCTTCCAAAACAAGTTTCCCAGTATGACGATGCATGGAATTGCCAACATGTCTGAATTCATAGCGAGAAGGAAAGGAGGGATCCGCTGCCTTACATTCGAAGCTTATCCACCCACTCATTGAAAATTTCACATTGGATCCAAATCTTTTTTCTCATACAATAGCTGCCCTACCGAGAACGGTGCTTATATGATAAAAAATATTTTCATTCGCTTTATTTTCGTTTGCCTTCGCCTTTTTGCACGCAACAAAATAAAGCCGCAAGAACGTTTTCTAATCATTTCCACAACAGCGCTTGGAGACACTCTTTGGGGCACCCCTGCCATCCGGACTTTGCGCCAGTCCTATCCTCAAGCCTACATAGCCATTCTCACCAGTTCCTTAGGCCAAGAGCTCTTAAAATATAATCCCCACTTAAGCGACTGCTTTATTCTCCCATCTTCACCCATTCAAATTGCCAAGCTCCTTTGGAAACTCTACAAAAAAAAGATCGATACAGTCTTGGTATTCCACACTTCTCAAAGGATCGCCTTGCCTCTTGCCTCTCTACTTATGCCAAGAAGAATCATCGGCTCCCTTAACATCAATAAAGGATTGGATTTTTTACTCACCGATCCGATCCCTCAAAAAGAAGAACATGAAATCGCAAGAAGACTCCGCATCGCCGCCAAAGCAGGAGCTATTTTTTCTTCTCCTTGCATGGAGATCTTCCTTTCACCTCAAGACGAGCAAATAGCTGAAAATTTTCTTCCTCATCTAAATACCCCAATCATCGCCCTCCATCCCGGAGCTAAAGATCGTTTTAAACAGTGGAATCCAGACTGTTTTGCCAAGGTTGGCATCCGCCTTCAGAAAGAGATCGGAGCGCAAATTATCGTTACGGGAACAGGTGCAGAGAGGCCTTTAATGGATTCTATAGCAAAACAAATTCCCGGAGCAATCATCTTATCCGAAGGTTTTCCAATCCGGGCTTTGGCAGCCCTTTTCAAACGATGCTCTTTGGTGATTTCCAATGACACAGGTCCAATGCATGTTGCCTATGCGATGAAAACTCCTACTTTGTCTCTTTTCGGCCCTACCGACGCGAGGCTATGCGGCCCTTACTTTCTCTCGCATGCCATCGCCATCCAGACAGAAAAAACTTGCACCCCATGCATACGAAAACGGTGTAAAGAACCTTTTTGCCTCTTCCAAATTTCCCCAGAATCGGTATATAAAGCAGCAGTAACCTTACTCGATTGCCGCACAGGAGGCTCTCATGGCGTATGAAGAACTGCTTTTCGACCTTTATCGAGCTGGAGCTATCCGCTCAAACCCTCAAGGGGGCCCTCTTTTTAATACAACGCAAGCCTGGGCTTTTCCTCATCTTATTAGGAAGGTAAGCCAAGCTCTATGGGAAGCCGCCTCTGATATCCCTTGCGATCTTCTCTTTGGAGCCTCTTCTTCCTCACTTCCCTGGACAACCTGCATCGCCTTAGAACATAACCTCCCGATGCTTACTTTAGAAAACAACTCTTGGCACACAGGAAAAACTTGCCTGATTGTAGCGGATCTTGTCACTTCCGAAGACCTCAATATCATTGCCGATTTACGCAAAAACGACATTGTCGTCTCCGACATCCTCGCTATCTTTGAAAATAAAACTCTTTTAGATCCTCTCTCTCAATATAACATCTCACAAACAGCTCTTTTTACAACCCAATCCATCTCCGATTTTATCCATGAAAAAACCCTCCGATAATCTACATGTATTTTTAATCATCTTAAACTGGAACGGCAAGCAAGACACCTTAGACTGTCTCTCTTCCACACAAAAGATAAACTACTCCCATTTTACAACCATCGTCGTCGATAACGGCTCTACCGATGAATCAGTAGAGGCTATCAGAAAAGCATACCCAGATGTTTTCGTAATAGACACCAAAGAAAATCTCGGCTTTGCAGAGGGCAATAACGTAGGAATCCGCTATGCTATGAGCCAAGGAGCCGATGCCGTCTGCTTGCTCAACAACGACACTGTCGTAGACCCGGGATTTCTCTCTGCGTTTGTGCAAATGGCTCAAACCTCTTCTCAAATTGGCGTCCTAGGAGGAAAAGCATATCTATACGGAGAGAAAACAACGCTAGACCATCTAGGAGGAAAATGGAATCCTTCCACAGGACAATTCACATTGGTAGGACATCGAGCCTTAGAGGATGGCTTTTCTTGGGAATCACCTCAACACCTCGACTATGTATGCGGTGTCGCTTTTTTCATTACAAAAGCAGCTTTAGACACCGTTGGATTGCTAGAACCCCAATTCTTTTTGATATGGGAAGAATCAGATTACTGCTTTCGAGTTCGGCGCCAAGGCTTACAGGTAATGAGCTGTCCTCAAGCGAAGTTATGGCACAAGGTGTCCGCTTCTTTTACCGGCAAGCCCCATAGTACCTATTTTTGGTGGCGCAACAGACTTCTTTGGATTGCAAGAAACTGCACAAAAAAAGAGCAAAGAAACCTATTTTGGAAAGTTCTTCTTCCAGAAATCTCCCACCTTAGCAAACTATACGCGATTAAATCGACAGAGCTTGCCATCTTAAGACTGTTTTGCAAAAAAGAATGCCTGGTCCACAAACAAGAAAGAACACTCCGCTATAGAGCCGCCCTACAAGGGGTCTATGACTACTGCAAAAAGAAATTTGGACAAGGTCCTGCTTGGATCTATCAAAAACCACGCTAATCTTCTTTCGCTTTCTGCCAAGCTACGGTAATATGCAAGTCGTGGTCTTCATACTGCGCAGGTAAACCATACTTTTCTCTTAAATTTTGCAAGGCATCTGAAGCGACCTTTAAATAGTAAAACTTCTTCTTGCCTGCTCTTACAACATAAAGACCTTCTACAGAAAAACAAAAGCTTTCTCCCAACTCCACAATATTTTTACCGCAGCTCTCTTGTAAGGTCATGACTGTAATATGGGCACCCACACTGTCCAGATGAAGTTCCTTCGGATTTTTTAAGTCCCCTTCTTGCTGCTTAAGCAAAGGCAACACGCCATCCACATATCTTTTGTCAATTTTTAAATAGACAAGTCCACTCGTTGCCTGTTCCAATATTCCACATCGAGAATAATTCTCAATCTGCGTTGAAATAGACGGAGCTTGCATCGGAATTGGTATCGCTGACAATAGAACAATTGCAACCAATAGGATCCCTACGCAGCGATTTAATAGACGCATGTTGCCTTCCAAATAAAAACATTATTCCAAAATCTGCGCTTTAGGTATAAGCACAAATAGGGGCCTTGTCAACTTATTTTGGCCTCGACATATGATCGGAATCTGATTACACTATTTGCGACGGGAGGAACTTGGCCTCCAAAAAAAACAAAACATACCCCGTGTGATGCTATGACGAAAAACCCTCTTCAGTATCCTTGCAAAGCAACTTGGTCATCATACTGGCTTCGGAAGATTCGCTATCTTCTTCCTTGCTTTCTAGGACTGCTTTTGCTTGCCAGCTGTGAAAACCGCATGGTCATTGTAAGCGACGTCGATGAAAGAGAAGCCAATGAAATCATCGTCTTCTTGGCTAGCAAAGGGATTGTTGCAAGCAAAACACCAGCGATATCCTCTGCCCCTGGAGCTGCACAAGCCACTCCTAAGTGGAGCATCGCTGTCGACGAAAGCAAGGCTACCGACGCAATGGCCGTTCTGAACCAAAATGGCCTGCCTCGAATCAAAGGCACTAATCTTCTGGACTTGTTTGCAAAGCAAGGACTTATGTCTTCTGATAAAGAAGAAACGATCCGCTATCAGGCAGGCCTTGCCGAACAAATTGCCAATACCATTCGAAAAATCGATGGGGTGATCGATGCCGATGTTCAGCTCTCTTTTCCTCCTGCAGAATCGACAGTGCCCATCCCGGGAGCAGTTCAAACCCCTCAAAAAATTACAGCAGCCGTCTATGTCAAACACCAAGGAGTGCTAGACGATCCAAACAGTCATCTTGTCATGAAAATCAAACGCCTTGTGGCTGGCAGCGTCAACGGCCTCGATGTCAATGATGTCACCGTTATTTCCGATAGAGCTCGCTTTGCAGATGTCACTTTGACACCCTCTCCAGAAGACCTCTCGATAAAACCAAAAGAATATGTCAGCATTTGGTCTATTGTCATGAGCAAAAACTCAGCAAGCCGATTCCGAGTGCTATTCTTCTTTTTCTCCTTTTTGCTGATCGTTTTCGGATTGTTTTCCGCTTGGCTTATCTGGAAAATATATCCGATGGTAAAAAGTAAAGGGGGTCTTAGACAACTATTAAAGGCAACTCCTTATCAGGAAGAAGAATCCTCTTCTACAGATGTGAATAGACCTCAGGACAAATTATAAGTATGGATACGACGGGATGGCTCGTTTGCAATGCATTTCTGCAGAAGCTAGGGGACAAAAAAAGGGATGCTCTTCTCTCTTATCTACCTTCTGCCGAAAGGGATTTTGTTCAACATCTACACACTCCGAGAGAGGACCTTTCCTTAGGATTTTCTGCTGAAAACATAGCAGAGATCCACCCTTCATGGTGGGCTCCTTTCTTAAGGACACTTTCAGAAAATGACATTCGATTTTTTGTCTCAGCACTTCCCACGTCTCATATCAGCATCCTCAAAAAGACTCTCCTATTCTCAGGACCGATTATCGAGCTTTCTTCCATGGGGATTCAATACGCCCAAACAGTCTTATTAAAGGCTATTGCCCCTACCGACTTTGCGCTACTTTCTTCTTCAGCTGTACCCGCTTCTTCTTTAAACCAGCTACTGACTCTGTCTTTTGAAGAGCTATCCCTACTCATCGAGCTTCTTGGCATCCATGACCTCGCCGTTGAAGTCCGGCAGATCATCAACACAGTCCAACTCAAAAAGATCCAATCTTGCCTATCCAGAGAAAAAGCCTATTTTCTTCAGAGCTTGTCGCATAAAAAAGAAAGGATTGTCTTTAGAAGGATGGATCTAGAGAAATGGGATGGAGATCCTCAGACACTATTAAATCTTCTCTGTAGCCGAGGGGTGAATCGCCTAGCAAAAGCGCTGTTCGGCGAAAATGAAAGCTTCCTATGGCATATCGAACACCGACTCAGCACAGAACAAGCAGGGCTTCTAGCCCTGTGGCGCAAAGAACTCGACCACCCAAAAGCCAAAGACATCCTCTCGGGACAAATCGTAGAAATCCTGGCTTTGATCAACAAATGGAAGGCGTTATGAAGCTTTTTTCTTATATCCAAGATGGTAAAGTACACCTCAACGCAGAATCCAAAATCGTTCCTAAAGAAGAATTTTGCACGCTGCTGAATGCAATCGAGGTACTTGAAAAAGCGCAAAAAGATGCAGACCAATACCGAGAGCAGGTGACAGTAGAATGCGAAAAACTCAAAGAAAAGGCAAAAGAAGAAGGATTCTCTGAAGGCCTCTTGCAATTCAATGAGCACCTCATGACGTTTGAACAGGAGCTGCGCAGAATCCGTCTTGAAATGCAGAAAGCCATTTTGCCAATCGCTCTTTCCGCTGCTAAAAAAATCGTAAGCACAGAGCTAAAAACACATCCGGATACTATTGTCGACATTGTTCTTCAAGCTCTGGCTCCTGCAAGGCAAAATCACAAAATAATTATTTATGTAAACAAACAAGACAAAGATGCTCTAGAAACCAACAAAGACCGTCTTAAAGAAATCTTAGAGCAGCTCCAAAGCCTATCCATACAAGAACGAGAAGATGTCTCTTCTGGAGGCTGTATTATCGAAACGGAGTCGGGTATCATCAATGCCAGCATCGAAAACCAATGGAGAGCCCTAGAAACAGCTTTCCAACGTTACATGCGCTAAATTTCAAACCAACCTCTCTTTAATTGCCACGATTTACTCTTTCTCAAAAAAGAGGAAAATAGTGTACAAAAGACATATACTCTGCAAAAGGTCATATTATGCCATGGCGTCTGCTCATATTTCTTTTCTTGGCTCTTTGCTGTTGGGATCTTTCCTGGGCCCAAGATCCCGGCATCGCATCTTCTCCAGAAAGCCCTGACACGATCCCTCCTCCGAGCATTCTAACAGAACTTGCTGTTTTAGCTGGCCTATCCATTCTCCCTTTTGCTGTGATGCTCTTAACATCTTATGTGAAAGTTGTGGTCGTTCTCTCTTTATTGCGCAACGCCCTTGGAGTGCAGCAGTCTCCTCCAAACCAGGTTTTAAATGGTATCGCTCTCTTAGTCACTGTCTATGTTATGTTTCCTACAGGCCTTGCCATGTATAAGGCAGGCGAAGACTATATGAAAACTAAAGCTCCCACCCAGCTTTTTTCAGGAGAAACTGCCAATTACATTATCCATGTCGTCGAAAAGTCGAAAGAACCTTTAAGAGGATTTCTTCAGAGGAACACCTCTCCGAAGCACATGACCGGCTTTTATCAACTCGCATACAAATCTTTTCCCGATGAATTTCGAACCTCTTTGAAACCAACCGATTTCATTGTTTTAATTCCCTCTTTCATCACATCACAACTCAAAGCTGCTTTTGAAATCGGAGTGCTCATCTATCTTCCCTTCTTTGTTATCGACCTTGTAACCTCGAACATCCTCCTTGCGATGGGGATGATGATGCTCTCGCCTTTGACGATTGCTTTGCCGCTCAAACTGCTACTCATTGTGATGGTGGATGGATGGACGTTAATTATTCAAGGGCTTGTCCTCTCTTTTCGATAAACATAGGAGAATTCAGCAGATGTATAGCACAGAAATTTACCAGCTAAGCTACCAAGCTCTCTTGCTCATTTTGATTTTATCAGCACCTCCTATTCTGATCAGCACGATCTTAGGACTTTTTGTAGCCATCTTCCAAGCAGCCACCCAAATCCAAGAACAAACTCTCTCTTTTATGGTAAAACTGGTCTCTGTTATCTTAACGCTTCTTCTACTCGGAGGATGGCTTAGCGGGCAGATCATGCACTACACGAGCAATATCTTTATGAACTTCCCTAAGTGGGCAAGCTTCTAACATGGGTCCAGGCACCGAATATTACCGCTTTTTTACCTATGTCTATGAGTTTTCTCCTACTGCTTTTCTTGCTCTGTTTCTCCTAAGCCTCTTTCGCCTAGCTCCTATTATCCTATTTGCCCCTTTCCTTGGCGCCAAGCTTCCTTCCGGAGTCAAAATGGGGATTCTAATCTCTTTTACTTTGATCTTTCTACCTCACATTGCGATGACTAGCAAGACTGCGTTTTCTTTTAACATATTCTATATAGTCCAAGCATTGAAAGAACTGCTCGTCGGCTTTATTTTAGCCTACCTCGTTACAATCCCATTCCATGCAGCCACCTCCGCTGGCGTCTTGATCGATTTTCTCAGAGGATCCTCTGCTCTTCAAGTTACAGATCCCTTTTCTCAAGCGCAGACATCCCCTATCGGCAACCTCTACAACTATATTCTAATCGTATCCTTTTACACGTTAGGAGGGCCTTTTTTCTTTTTTGACAGCGTATTTTCTTCCTATACAATTGTCCCCGTCGATGGGTTTCTCAATCCTTTATTCTTCCGAGGAGATTTACCTTTCTGGACAACGATCATGGGGATAGTCACCAAAGTCGTTGCTTTAGGCATTCAGCTGTCAGCGCCAGCTCTTCTTGCCATCCTGATGACGGAAGTGTTCTTAGGGATTGCCAACCGCCTCGCACCTCAGGTGCAAATCGCCTTCTTGGGAATGTCTCTAAAGTCTCTGATCGGACTTGGCATGCTATGCGTCGCCTGGTTTTTCATCTTACAGCAGATGGAAAAACAAACCTTTTTATGGCTAAAAGAGATCGATAAAATCCTCTATATGATCCCCCGATAAGATGAGGAGGGAAAATCCCTCCTTAGAAATCGAAGCGGGCTGTTATATTCAATCCTTGGAGCGTAAGCGATCCGGGAGCTCCATCTTGCTGATGCACCATGTACAGTTCGTTTTGGCTCCAGTAAATATTAAAGTCATAGCTTGCTGCCAAATCGAAATGGAATTGACGATCGCAGCAATAAGAACCCCAGCTAAGACCAAGAGAAGTTTCCGTAATCGCCCTTAGCTGATTGTAATCATCTGATGCTTTTACCCTGCGAGTAATGAGGTTCTCATTGAGATTCGAGGTGCCATTTAACGTGGTATACCGAGTGTACAATACACTCGCCGCAGCTTTGCCTACGATACGGAATCCCATACCAAGAAGCCAGTTTGTGTCTAAAGAAATACGAGGTCCCAGGGCCCAAGAATCGCAATGACCATTAGCAAACCCGGAACCGAGCATGATATCTGCATATTCATAGTGGGGGTAGCTGACATCCAATTTTTGCTCCAACCACATCGCACGAAGGCCAAACCCCGCATTTAAGATGAGTTTTCTTCCCTCATAGAAAGGCCTTTGGAGCATCCCATCCAAAATATTCAGGTCGATCTTCCATGCGGCTGATACAGAAGAAGCTTCTGCAACCGGAGAGGTGACTCCCTGATCCAAGAAGTTTGCAAGGACAGGAAGAATCGTTCCGCTATGGCTTGCATGGGTATGGTGGTTGAACCAGGTATATTCTGCATACAGGTTCCAATCATCCATTCCTGGCATATCAATCCCAATCCCCACTTTAAATCCCGGTTTGTACTCGGTTTTTGCATAGAGGGCTTTTAAACTTGTATGGTTTGCATTGGATGCGTAGCCAATTTCCATATTTTCTTGCTGTGCATTCCAATAAATAAAGCTCGCAGAGAGATAGACATCCCATCCATCGGCTAAATTATAGGCTGCAGAATGATTGTAACCAGCCGGCATCTGGTTTGTTTTTATAACGCCCCCCTGATCGAGAGAAGGAGACTTGGAAGAGGTTGCAAGATCTGCTTGTACACAGAAAGGAATTGCAGATCCTATGAGAGCCAAAGCCATCTCTTTTTTGAACATGTTTTTCTCCTAAAATAAAGCAGAAGACTCAAAACTAAAAAATTATTCATTAAAAAAACAGAAAAAAAACGACTTCGCCCTCTTTGTTTAAAATAATTTATTTACACTAAAAAGGAAAAGCATTACAGAGTGAATTAGATGACAACATTACAGGGAGAATCTCTCATATGAACAATAAAATATGGGCTCTGATTACAGCCACAATAGCCATTAGCCTTACTTATGCAGACACCACAAACTCGCAGAAAGAGGCGCCAGTCTCTCCTCAAGCTGAGGCAATGGCAGCCCATCCTTCTGCAAGACCCGGAATGACTTCCGGATGGGATCTTTTCATCACTGCCGACTGGCTCATCTGGCAAGCCAATGAATCGGGCCTTGGCTATGCAATCAACAACCAGGATATCGACACCACTCAGACATTAAGCTTAGGATCTGGCAGTGTAAAATCTCCCCATTTTGAATGGGAATATGGAGTGAGGCTTGGGCTTGGATATAATATGCCGCATGACCAATGGGATCTTCGACTTAACTGGACATGGTTTCGCGATCATGCCTCCAGCCACACTTCCTCTGGGTTTTCCACTACAGAAGCTTTGTATCCTGTCTTTATGAATCCCGATGCTACTTCCACGTTTGATGTCGCTGCAGCGATCTCAGCTGATGCGCATCTACATTTGCAGCTCAATGTCCTTGACCTGGAGATGGGCAGACAATTCTATGCAGGCAAGTGGCTTTCTCTTCGCCCTCACTTCGGATTGCGCAATGCTTGGGTGGATCAAACATACAAAGTCTCTTATGACACATTATATAACAGCACAGATGAAATCGTCCTCGACGACTACCATACCCATATGAAAAATGACTATTGGGGCCTTGGTGTGCGAGGAGGTCTTGATACACAGTGGGGCCTTGGCGCAGGTTTTAGTATTTTTGGAAATGCCGCCGTATCTGTGCTCTATGGTTTTTTCGACATACACCACTCTGAGCATTATGTCGAAAGCAGCACAAGCTCTGGATATGTGCTTTCCGAGAAAAATAGTTTTCGCGCCGGCAGAGCCGTCACAGACTTACAGATAGGGATGCGCTGGGACAAAAACTTTGCCAATGACCGCTTCCACTTCGGCGTCCAAGCTGGATGGGAACATCATATGTTCTTTTCACAAAATCAAATCATGCGTTTTGTCGATAGCGCAAATCCTGCTGTCTATGTACAAAACCAAGGAGATTTGGATTTCCAAGGCTGGACTATCGGCGCGCGTTTCGATTTCTAATCTCATATGCAAAGCCTTAAAGATCTCTACGACCTTTAAGGCTTTGCGAAATCGTTCTACACTTTTTTTCTTGTTTTCTGTACATTCTTGAAATACCGAGGACTCACTGTTCCCGGTTAATGTCTTTTTCGGAGGAATTTACATGAAACACAAACATACGTTCTATTTTTCGTCGCTGCTCGCTGCATCTCTTATGAGTACAAGTATTGCACAAGCAGACGTATCAGAAGCGCAAATGCGCAACCTAGAAAACCGCGTCAATGCTTTGGAACAGAAAAAAAGCGCAAGCGGCATGATCAACCCATCAGGACGTCCTCAAGTACGCGATGGCCTCGATCTTTTTGTCACAGCCGATTGGCTCATTTGGCAAGCTCATGAAAATGGTCTTAGCTATGTCATCAAAGATAAATCAGCTCCTTCCAATAGCCTTTCCAATTCTTCAACAAAAGACCTCAGTTATGACTGGGATTTCGGATTCCGCGTTGGGCTTGGATACAACCTGCCACACGACGGATGGGACTTAGCAGCTACCTGGACATGGTTTCATGATCATGCTCATGGAAGAACAGATGTAGGCTATACAAGAAACCTTCTTCCTACATGGGCTGTTAACCAAACAGGACTCGATCCTAACACGGGTGCCCTCAAGAGCCATGCTCATTGGAAGCTCCGCCTCAACATGATCGACTTGGATCTTGGCAGAGAGTTTTTCGTCAGCAAATGGATGACACTCCGTCCTTTCGTAGGTCTTCGTACAGGTTGGATCCATCAAAAGTTAGATGTCGACTACAAACATCTTACAGAAGATGGCGTCCTTTCTGCGACTGCAGATAAATATGAGACCGATATGAAGAACAACTATTGGGGCCTTGGATTGCACGGCGGGCTGAATTCCCAATGGGGCCTAGGCGCTGGATTCAGCTTCTACGGCAACGCAGCAGTTTCTCTGCTGTATGGATTCTTCGATCTTCACCACGATGAAGAGATCATCCTTCTGAGCGGAAGCCATGTAGATGTTGTCAATAACTCTCAAAGCATGCGCGTAGATCGAGCGATCTCCGAACTTGCCCTTGGACTGCGCTGGGATACAATGTTTGCAGACGACCGTTGCCATTTTTGGCTGCAAGCTGGATGGGAACATCTGATGTTCTTCGGACAAAACCAATTCCAGAAATTCTTAGGAATGAATGCATCTAGCCTTGGAGCTTTTGTAGCAAACCAAGGAGATCTGACCATCCAAGGATGGACTATCTCTGCACGGCTTGATTTCTAAAGAAGGCATCTTAAGAGGGACCCTATTATAGGGTCCCTTTGATTCAGTAAATGGGATTTTCAGGAGTGATTCCCAAAAGAAATTCTTCGGCGGGAATAACAGGAAAACCTCGATAAGTTTCCCTCCTTTTTCCCAAAGTGACAAATAAGCACGTAGCTTCAGGATATTCTTCTTTAAAAGCCAAGAGAGCTCTTACATCATCAGGTCCTAAATTAGGACTTCTTTTGACCTCGATTGCCCAAAAACCTTTGGGACCATACACGATAAAATCCACTTCCAATTTTGTCTGAGTGCGCCAAAAAGAAAGAGAATGAGGCTTACTCTGAGCTAAAACCCAGCTTCTTAAATGTTGCGCTATCAAGCCTTCTAAAGCTAAGCCTTCAATTTCTTGGGAGCTATCCAAAATCCCTTGAGGACGTAAAATCCGATACACACCGGCATCGAAAAAATAAAATTTAGGATGCGCGATGAGTTTCCTCTTGGCTCTTCTTGTAAAAACAGGGACTGTAAATGCTAGTAAAAGGTCTTCTAGAATTTGCAGATAATTATCAACCGTGGCTCTCTTCACACTTGCCTCTCGGCTAATATCCGTTGTCGTCCACACCGTTGCATGGGAAAAGCTTGCCACTTCAAGAAAGCGAGAGAAGTCACCAATCTGGCGAACCAGGCCTTCTGCTTGCACCTCTTCTTTTAAATACAGATGCAGATAATCCAATAGCCGCTCTTCAGGACTGCTCGACGCAAATATCAGTGGAATAAGTCCCGTTTTTAAAGCTTGTGTTAATGAAAACTTCTCCTTTAATTCCGAAGCAAGAAAAGGCCTCATTTGACGCAGAAGAGCTCTTCCTCCTAGAAGATCGCTCACTGTGCGCCGCAATTTCCGAGAACTGCTCCCAGTCATGATGTACTGGATTTCTTTTTTCTCTTCTATGAGAGCATGGATCTCTGGAAGAAGTCTCGGCACTCTTTGTATTTCATCTAAAATCAGAGTAGACCCGGCGGGCAAAGAGGCCGCTACATCGCGAATTCTCTCCGGATAGGCGCTAAATCTCCGCTCTTCTTCACCGAGCAATAGATCAATTCTGGTTGCATCTGGATACTGATGACAAAGCCAAGTAGACTTGCCGGTTCCTCTGGGACCTAGCAAAAAATAGCTGTCCTTAGGAGGATTCATGGTTCTGGGAATATAATTTGAATCTGCTGCCATAAATAGCATTATACATTGAAAAATGCAATCTGCGATAGCATTTTTCAATGCGCATACATATAACACTGAATGTAAATCAGTTAAAGACCATATTTGCTCTTATACGCCTCGGAGAAGCAAAAGAGTCTCTTCTAAAGCAGCGCTCATCAGATCTATTTCTTCAATCGTATTATAGACAGCTAAAGAAAGCCTAATCGTAGAGGAAACTCCAAACCTTGCCATCGTAGGCTGGGCGCAGTGGTGTCCTGTGCGCATTGACACCCCCTTTAAATCGAGCAGGGTGCCGACATCTAAAGGATGGGCATCTTTGCAAACAAAACTGATGATCGGCGCGCGGTGGCGAGGCATTCCTATCAACCGAACTCCTGGGATGGATTCCAAACGCCGACAGGCATGTTCAGTGAGCAGCTCTTCATAGGCACGGATCTTTTCCCTTCCTATCTGTTCAATATAGGAGATGGCAGCACCAAGACCGATCACGCCTGCGATATTTGGGGTACCTGCTTCGAATCGTAAAGGAGGAGGCTGGAATGAAGTCTTATCAAACCGGACCGTATCGATCATATCCCCTCCTGTTTGGTAAGGGGGCATCTCGTCTAGTAGGTGTTTTTTACCGTAAAGCACACCGATCCCTGTAGGACCAAGCGCTTTGTGGCCAGAAAAAACTAAAAAATCCACATCTAAAGAAGATACATCCAAAGGAGTGTGCGCTGCGCTTTGTGCTGCATCGAGCAAGACAAAAGCGCCTTTTGCATGGGCCATTTGGATGATTTCTTCGACAGGATGAGTAGCTCCTGTTGCATTGGCAATATGGGCTATGCTGACAAGGCGCGTTTTTTCCGAGAGGAGCTTCTCATATTGCTCTAAAATAAGATCCCCTCGATCATCTACCGGCACCACTCTGAGAACTGCACCTCTTTCTTGACAAAGAAGTTGCCAAGGAACGATGTTGGCATGATGCTCCGTTTCTGAGATTATAATCTCATCAGAAGGCTTTATATACGCTTTGCCAAAACTATGGGCTACTAAGTTGATCCCTTCTGTGGTCCCTTTGACAAAGATAATTTCTTCTCGATGCTTTGCCCCTAAAAATTTCCGGACACTCTCTCGAGCTGTTTCATAATGGGATGTCGCCTGAGCTGCCAGATGGTAGATTGCTCTGTGCACCGTACCATAGCTTTCTGCATAAAAGCGGGTCATGGCATCAATGACGCTTTGAGGTTTATGCGTCGTTGCTGCAGAGTCTAAATAGATATATCTATGTTCATGGATCGATTGGTGCAGACAAGGGAAATCTTTTCGTATGTTCCACACATCAATCATAAATGCGCCCGAAAAACTGCGATGTCTTTTTAACAGCTTCTTGCCTTAATGCCGCTACTGGCAGATTTTGGATCACCTCTCGGCAAAACCCAGCTGTCAAAAACGACTGCGCAAGTTCAGAAGAGATCCCTCTCGTACGCAGATAAAAAATCTCATTCGGATCAAGCTGCGACACCGTAGCTCCATGAGATGCTTTGACATCATCTGCAAAGATCTCCAGGCTCGGCTTGCTATTGGCCTGTGCATAGTCTGATAAGAGTAAGGAGCGATGCAGCTGGTACGCCTCTGTTTTCTGTGCAACATCTTCTACATAGATCTTACCACAGAAACTACTGACGCTCGTCCCCGACTGAACTGTCTTAAAAAGCTGCTTAGAACGGCAATGCGGCGCGCGGTGTTCAACCTGCACATGCATATGGGCATGTTTCTTGTCTTCAAGCAAAGACAGCCCGGAAAGTTCTGCAGAAGCGTGGGAACCCATCAAAGCAATCTGGTAATCGTAACGCGCCCCCTTCCCGCCCGTGCTTACTCTACTGCAAAAAGCTTCACTCTCTTTTTTTTGCGTAAGGCGCACTGTATGAAAGCCCCAAGAAGATTCCTCCTCCGAAACTGCTGCATGCTCTAGTCGAGCCCCTTCTTCAAGCGCCATATCCAATAAAGAATGATGAAATCCAGATCCTAATGTAGAAGAGACCCAGGTAATCCGAGACCTTGCTCCTAAAAAAAGATGTGCTCGAGACATTGTCCCATTCGAGCAGATCTCTATACATTGGATCGGCAGAGGACACTCTACTTCCGGCGGCACATAGACAAAGACACCTCCTGAAAAAAGAGCTCCATTCAAACAAGCAAAGGGATCTTGTTCTTTTTCAAGGCCGCTTACAAAACGATGTTTTATATAGGCGCTATAGCTACCTGTCAATGCCCCTTCTAAGGGGATCAGCACAACCTGAGGAGGGATCCCTTCTACACAAGAGAGGTCTTTTCTAAACTTACCATCTACTAAGACGATAAAGGAATTGCGGCATTCTGGCAAAACAGCATAAGCAAGAACCTCCTCAGCTCGGATTTCTTGAGGCTGCAAAGCAACGTCATTTAAGAAAGACCTACAAGGAAAATAGTGGAAAGATTCGCAATTTCTCGTCGGCAGGCCTTGAGATAAAAATTTTCTCCATGCTTCTTTTCTCAAAGAAGAAGGAGCAGACAGCGCCTCAAAACGCTCCGTAAAATATTCCATCCATCCCGCAGCTGAGATCGTCATGATTTACCTCGTCTCCTCTGCCGCCACGAGCCAGTCATATCCTCGCTTTTCTAATTCCAACGCAAGGGAGGCATCCCCAGAAAGGGCAATCCTTCCATCCATTAACACATGGACAAAATCGGGACGTATATAATCCAAGAGCCTCTGATAATGGGTGATCAACAACAAAGAACGCTCGGGAGTCATGAGTTGGTTTACCCCTTTTGCAACAACCTTCATCGCATCGATATCAAGGCCCGAGTCTGTCTCATCTAATATAGCAAGACAAGGTTCCAACACCGCCATCTGGAGGATCTCATTGCGTTTTTTTTCTCCTCCGGAAAATCCCTCATTCAAGTTCCTATCTTGGAACTCAAAACGGATCTCCATGGCATCCATAATTTGCTCCAGCTTCTTTCGAAAAGGTTCTTCTTCGATAAGATCCAGCGCATGCGCTTTGCGTTTAGCATTGTATGCTGCATGGAGAAATTGGAAGTTTGTAATGCCGGGGATCTCCAAGGGATATTGAAAACCCATAAAAACTCCTAAATGCGCCCTCTCTTCCGGTTCTTTGTCGAGAAGACTCTCCCCTAAAAGCAATATATCTCCCTGCTCTACTTCATATGAAGGGTCTCCTGCAAGAACTTTTGCAAGAGTCGATTTACCGGCGCCATTTGGGCCCATGATCGCATGAACCTCTCCTGCCTGTACAACCAAAGAGAGCCCTTTGATAATCCTCTTGCCTTCTTTTGACACCACAAGATTCTTGATTTCCAACATGCAAAAAACCTTATCTTTTTTAAGTTTACCCTACGGAATTTTCCAACTTTAACGTCAGCAGCTTTTCCGCTTCTGCTGCAAATTCAAGAGGTAACTCCTGGAAAACCTCTTTGCAAAATCCACTAACAATCATGTGGATCGCATCTTCTTTAGATATTCCTCTTGTCTGCAGATATAGCAGCTGTTCTTCATTCATTTTGGAAGTAGAAGCCTCATGTTCCAACGCGCTAGTACGATTGCCCACTTCAATATAAGGGAACGTATTGGCAGAGCACTGATTGCCTACAAGCATCGAATCGCATTGCGTATAGTTCCTGCTGCCTTCTGCTTTAGGAGCAATTTTCACAAGACCGCGGTATGTATTGTGGGACATATCTGCAGAAATCCCCTTCGAAACAATAGTTGAACGCGTATTTTTACCGATGTGGATCATCTTGGTGCCTGTATCTGCTTGCATCTGCCCGCTTGTGAAAGCCACCGAATAGAACTCCCCAACAGATTCATCCCCCTGCAGAATACAACCGGGATATTTCCATGTAATTGCAGCACCCGCTTCTACCTGCGTCCAGGAGATTTTCGAGCGGAATCCTTGGCACCGTCCCCGTTTTGTCACAAAGTTATAAATTCCACCCTTTCCGGTCTTCGGATCTCCCGAATACCAGTTCTGGACGGTAGAATACTTAATCTCTGCGCGATCTTTGGCAACGAGCTCGACGACAGCAGCATGGAGCTGATTTGTATCGTATGCGGGAGCTGTGCACCCCTCCAAATAGCTTACGTAAGAATCTTCTTCTGCAATGATCAACGTTCTCTCGAATTGCCCGCTTTGCTTGTCATTGATCCGAAAATAGGTGGAGAGTTCGATAGGAGAGCGCACACCTCGAGGCACATACACAAAAGAACCATCAGAAAAAACTGCGGAGTTCAGCGCTGCAAAATAGTTATCGCCGATGGGGACTACACTGCCTAAGTACTCTTCAAGCAGCTCTGGATATTTTTCTACAGCTTCTGACATGGAGCAGAGAACAACCCCAGCCTCTTGCAAAGTCTTATGAAACGTCGTTCCAAGAGACACGGAATCAAATACAACATCGACAGCAACATTCGTCAGCCGTTTTTGTTCCTCAAGAGGAATCCCCAGTCTTTCAAAAGTCTTTAGAAGCTCCGGATCCACTTCTTCTAAGCTATCTAACTTTTGCTTGCGTTTCGGAGCAGAATAGTAACGAATATCTTGATAATCAATAGGAGCAATCTTGAGATTTGCCCAATCAGGCGCTTGCATGGACAGCCATTTATGGTATGCCTTCAGCCGAAACTCTAAAAGAAATGCGGGTTCTTCCTTTTTTGCAGAGATAGCCCGCACGGTTTCCTCGGAGAGTCCTTTAGGGAAGCTTTCCGTCTCTATCTCCGTGGTAAATCCATACTTGTACTCAGACCGGCTTCTGAGAATCTCTTCTGTCGCCATGAATGCCCTATTCTTAACACCTTCGGGGAAAGATGATACCTGATCTTCAGAAATTACTCAACTAAAGTGAAAGTCGAGAGACTGACAATATATTTTTATTTTAACTCAAAACTGCGCTGCTAAAAACTGACGCGCTTTGGCGAGATGCTCTGGCTGGTCAATTCCAATCGTTTCATGTTCTGTCTCATGCACTTTGATCTTAAGACCATAAAAAAGAAAACGGAGCTGTTCCAATGATTCGGCTCTCTCAATAGCGCACGGATGCATGTGAGAAATTTTTTCTAAAGCATCTGCAGAATACGCATAAAGACCGACATGTTTAAAATAAAAACTATCCCATTCTAAGAGATTCCTGTGATAGGGAATTGGACTCCTGGAAAAATAAAGAGCATATCCCTTTGCATCGCAAACAACTTTGCATATATCGGAAGACGCAATTTTCTCCATCTCTGTCAAACGTATTTTTAACGTCCAAACATCAGCCCCATCTTGGCTACTTTGCAAAAGATCTCGGATCATCGCCTCGGCAATAAAAGGCTCATCCGCCTGCCAATTCACCCATATATCGCCATGGATAAGCCCTTTTTTAAAGAGTTCCACCAAACGGTCTGTTCCGCTCAAGCACTCCTTTGCCGTCATCCGGAACTTTCCTCCAAAACCCTCAATCACACGAGCCGTTTCTTCTGAGTCAATTGCAAATACTACCTCATCGAAAAGAGCACATCTATTGGCAGCATCCCACGCCCATTGCAATAAAGGCTTACCTGCTAGATCCGCTAAAATCTTGCGGGGAAATCGGGAAGATTCCAATCGGGCAGGGATTACACAGACAATGCGGGACATATCTCATCCTTGTATATATTTTTCAGGTTCCAAGCAATCGTTTGCCGAAGACCTTCTTCCAATGTATGCCGAGGACGCCATCCCAGTCGAGAATGGATTTTTGCAGAGTCTATAGCATACCGCAAATCATGACCTGGCCGGTCCTCTACAAACGCGATTTTTTGCATAAACGTTTCTAAAGGGATGGAAGTCTCTTCCGCAAGAAAGCCCAGTATTTTTTGGACAAGGTCGATGTTTTTCCATTCGCATCCAGCCCCAATATCGTAAGTCTCCCCTCTTTCCCCTTGCGACACAATCATCCAGATCGCTTCAACGTGATCGTCTACGTAGAGCCAATCTCGAATGTTTTCCCCTTTACCATAGATGGGAAGATAAGGCTCAAATAAAGCATGATAGATCATACGGGGGATCAACTTCTCGCGATGCTGGCAAGGACCAAAGTTATTCGAACAATGAGAGAGGGTCACAGAAAGCCCGTAAGTATGCGCATAAGCTCGCACAAAATGGTCCGATGCTGCCTTAGAAGCCGCATAAGGGGAGTTCGGTTTATAAGGAGAGCTTTCAGAAAACATCCCCTCTTTACCTAAAGACCCGTATACCTCATCCGTAGAAACATGATGGAAATGCATGTGCGGATTTTTACGCACCACCTCCAACAGATGCAGAGTACCCTCTACATTCGTCTTGTAAAACACTCCTGGACCTTCAATACTACGATCCACATGCGATTCTGCAGCGAAATGGACAATTGTATCTAAATTAAAATCGCGGCAAAGAGAAGTTACAAGCGCTTCATCTGCTATATCTCCTTGCACAAACCAATAACGCGGATCGCAAGACACAGAGGCCACATGCTTCAAATCCCCCGCATACGTTAAAGCGTCTAAATTGACGATCTGCTGGCAAAAAGGCACTTGCTGCAGTCCATATCGAATAAAAGCAGAGCCAATAAATCCGGCTCCTCCAGTCACAAGGCACCTGTTTCCTTTACGAATACTCATGGATATACTCTTGAAATGTTTCCTGCCAACTTCTGGGCTTTTGCCCGCTCCAACACTCCCACTTTCCAGTATCGAGCGCCGAATAAAGAGGGCGCGGCGCCGCTGTCTGCACATCTTGCAATAAGATCGGACGAATTGAGTTGCTAACATTCATTTTACATAGAAGAGCCATCCTCCGCAACTCTTGGGCTACGGCAAAACGGGAGACGACCCCCTCATTTGCAAAATGAAAAATCCCTTGCGCCTCAATCAGGGCTAAAATCGCTTCTACAAGATCACTAACATATGTAACTCGACTCATTTGATCATCAACAACAGCCAGCTCTCTATTTGCCTGTAAAAATCCAAGACAGCGAGAAAAGAAGTTCTCTCCCCCTTTTCCATAAACCCAAGAGGTGCGTATTACGCAAGCCTCTGGCATTACTTCCAACAACCGACGCTCCCCTTCCCACTTTGTTTGGCCGTAAACACCTTTAGGATCGGGTACATCTGTTTCTAGATACGGAGCTTTTTTATCGCCGGAAAAAACATAATCTGTAGAAATGTGGACAACCTTCGCTCCAACAGATCTCGCTGCTTTGCCAATCCTCTCCGGCCCCAACGCATTGACAAAAAAAGCCTCTTCCCTTTGTGCTTCCGCTCGATCCACGTGAGTAAAAGCCGCACAGTTCACAATATGCGAAGGCCTCTGTTTTTCTACAAAACTCATAAGGTCATCATAAGCAATATCTAACTCTTCTCGACTCGTCGAGACCGCTTCGATCCCGAGCGCTCTACATTTTTTATATAAATGGGAAGCCAAAAGCCCTTTATTTCCTACGATCCAAAGTTTCATAAAAAAACCTCCGCAAAAGCCGGCGCTGTTCTATCCTTTTCTGAGATCACTTTCGGATCAGAAGGCCAGAGGATCTGTAGAGTCGGGTCATTATAGCAAAACCCTTTTTCTTGAGCGGGATTATAAGGAGTGCTTACCTCATAAACCACGTGCGCTTCTTTGCTGAGTACATAAAAACCATGCGCAAAGCCCACAGGCAAGAAAAGCGTTTTTTGGAAATCCAAAACCACTGCATCCCATTTGCCGAACGTCGGAGAGTCTTTACGAATATCGACAAAAACATCGTATATTGTCCCCGCAATGGCCGAAACTAACTTTGCCTGTCCCGGAAACGCTTGAAAATGCATCCCCCGCAAAGTTCCCTCGACGGAATACGAGTGGTTCTGCTGAGGAAAATCGATCAAAACCCCCTGGCTTTCAAGAAAAGACTTTCTGTATCTTTCACAAAAAAAGCCCCTCTCATCGCGCCATACATCGAGCTGGAACAACAAAGCTCCCGACAAAGACAATTGAATACATTCCATGACTACTTCCTAAATCAAATTGTAAATCATATGCAAATTCTCAAGAAATTGTCCACTTGCATTTTAAGAATAAAAACACGAAAATCAGGATAAAATTAAAGAATATTTGGGGAGATCCATGCGCTTATTTCATTCTCTAGGCCACGTATTAGGAGGCACTTTACTGATTGCAGGCACAACGATTGGGGTTGGGATGCTCGCTCTGCCGATTGCAACGGGAGAGGCCGGCTTCCTTCCAGCCATTTCAATTTATCTGATCTGCTGGGTTTTTATGCTGTGCACAGGTTTACTTCTTTTGGAAGTATGCCAATGGCTCCCAAAAGACGCCAATCTCATCAGTATGGCTAGCAAACTACTAGGACCTGTTGGAAAAGGGGTCTGCTGGATTGTCTATCTTTTTCTCTTTGTTACCGTCATGATCGCGCACGTCGCAGGAGGGGGGCAAGTACTCAATGAAATCCTCGGCGACAAGCTTCCCGGATGGACTTCCGCCGTCGTCTACGTGATTTTATTTTCCCCGATCATCTACTTGGGGACAAAATCGGTCGACCGCCTAAATATAGCTCTTTTCTCCGGCGTGGTGATTACTTATCTTCTGTTTATTTTCTTTTCTTACAAGTATGTAAATGTAAGCCTATTGCAAAGAACAGCCTGGCCGAAAGCTATCCTTTCTCTGCCGGTCTTATTTACCGCTTTTACATATCAGGTTATTATCCCCACCTTAATGACCTATATGGATCGCAACATCAAAAAGGTACGCCTTGCGATTATCTTAGGGACAAGCATCCCTCTGGTTGTTTATTTGATTTGGGAAGTCCTCATCCTGGGGATCGTACCTTTAGACCATCTTTTAGAAGCAAAGAATCTAGGGCAGAACGCCGTATGGCCGCTGAAACAGCTGACTGGCAACCCTATGGTCTTTCAAATTGGAAAAGCGTTTGCATTTTTCACACTCACAACTTCCTATATTGCTCTAGCTCTTGCCTTCTTTGACTTTCTTGCCGATGGTCTTAAATGGAAAAAAAGAGGATTTAAAAAAGTTCTGCTCTGCACCTTCGTATTTGTTCCTCCTACTCTGATCGCTTTGACCTACCCTCACCTGTTTCTCAAAGCTCTCAGCTATGCCGGTGGATACAGCTGCGCTATTCTCTTTGGATTGTTCCCCCCACTCATGGCATGGGTTGGCAGATATCGAGAAAAATACCCACGCAGCTCTCGCCTGCTTTTTGGAGGCAAAGCGATGCTCAGCCTATTAATTTTCTTTATCATTATTGAGCTCGTTATTGAAATCTTCCATGACACACTGCAAGCCATCTTGTAAATGAGCACAATCAGACAATGTTTAACAAAGATCCTGGCTTTTGCCGGGATCTTTTCCTTTGGAACATCCTACTCTGTTTCCTATCTTGACCACACCGTTCCGTATAATTTGCATGTACCCACTCCTTGGTTTACCGGCCCTTTATTTGCCCCCTCAGGGCATACGATCCCTCAAGGACAATGGAACTTTGAGCCTTATATCTACTTTACCGCCCTAACAGGATCCTACGATAAGAACTGGCACCCGCATAGCACGCCCCATTTTTATATTACAAACCTCCAACTCTACACTCAGGTAGGACTGACTCCCTGGCTTGACTTTCAAATTACCCCTCAATTTTTTTACAATGAAAAGCAAGGCGCTCACAGCTTCTGCTTCGGAGATATGCCTATTGGATTTGACATCCAGATTTATGAAGACTCTCCCGAATACTGGTATCCAGCCATCAAGATGTCTTTAACTACGACGATCCCCTTTGGGAAATACCAACACTTCAATCCTAAAAAAAATGGAACGGAAGCCTCTGGCACTGGATCTTGGCTTCCCACCGCGAGCATTGTTTTTTCCCACCAATTCAATCCTTTCCCAGACCATTTTTTTGTCCCCAGAATTGCCTTTGCCTACACAGTCCCTTACTGTGTTTACATCAAAGGATATAACGTATACGGAGGAGGGAAAGGAACTCGCGGCAAAGTCTATCCCGGCAATAACTTCTCTATCGATTTTGGATTTGAATATAATTTCACCCAAAAATGGGTTCTTGCTACTGACGTGATCTATAATCAATCAAATAAAACAAGATTCTCCGGCAAACCGGGAAATCCGGAATTCCACGGATCTCCTTCTTCTGAGCAGTTTAGCTTAGCTCCAGCCTTAGAATATAACTGGAGCGCTAATATAGGATTGATTGGGGGTGTCTGGTTTTCTGTAGCAGGAAGAAATGCCAAGCAGCTGGTTAGCGGAATCTTGGCATTAAATATCTATATGTAGATTTATGCCTTTTTCTCAAGACCTAAAAGCGCTTCACTCGCCTCTTCTTCTTGTTTAAAATGACTTTCAAGCTGCTTGTGTTGATGGATGCTTGCTTCATATTCACGCACTTTCTGTAGATAGGCTTCTTGCTGTGCAATCTGTTCTTGGCTGTACTCTTTTAAGCACACTCTCTTTTGCGATGCAGTCTCATCGATAATATAATTGCATTTCAGAAGATGCATAGACGATCCTTTAGAAAGCCCATCAAACTCCACATCGAAAAACTTCTCCGGATGGTTCCGATAGAGATCACGAATGTGCTGCTTTCCTCTTTTTGCTAGCTCCTTCTCAGCCCAGATGCGAAAAAATGCCCATTTAGAATGAAGCCACTGGTGCTCTAGAGATTGTTTTAATCCAAAAGGTTCTAATGTCTCTCCCACAAGAGCCATGAGCTTCCCATCTCGTAAATCAAACGTAATATACTTGCGGTTGATATTTTTGTAGTAGATTTCCGCCTCTTTTCTCTCACAAGACTGCATGGTCATATATTCAATTTTACGAAGAAGAGGATGATTTTCTGGTATGTCCGACTCTAACCACATTTTATTAACCTCATTTATGTAATTATATTAATCCATAATTTATTGTATCATAATAAAAATTATAACACACTAAAAATTTTTATATATGTTGGCGCTAAATTCAAATTTCCGGTTTCTCCAAAATAGAAATTTCCGGTTTCTGGCATATGAAAATGAGTGCATTAGCCAGTTAAGGAGGTTTTTTTCACCGGCAGGAGTGATCGCTATGATAAAGAAGAACTTAGAAACATTAAAAGTTATGAGCTTATGTCATTTTGCTGGGAAGAGAACAAAACCGAATTCTTTTGCGCATTTTGTCAAAGTGAACCCTAAAAGACTACATTTTTTTGCTATCTTGTATCCTAGGCTTACTATTGCCGATATAAAGAACTTTATCCTTGTAATCGATGTAAATCACATGGTTCTTGACAAAATCCATTCCCAATACGCCATCAATTTCATGTAATTCAGGAGTGATATCAAAGAGATACAAATTCATGCTTCCAAAGTTCTTGCTGCCTATCTCAAACATTGAAGTTGTGTAAATGGGAAAACCATGCTTTTCGTTTTTAATTCCTATCCCTTGGAAAATAGAAGATCTCACTAGAGAAACGGTCGAGCCTGTGTCTATACCGAAAAAAGTTGAAGAATCGGCAACCTAGGCTCCAACGGGCCTAAATT
>CAMFIG010000006.1 GCA_945952445.1 uncultured Chlamydiae bacterium | reverse complement strand
TCTATCAGATTCTATCAATTAAATTTATGAATTTATTTTTTAGGAGTGGTATAATTTGCTTGTTTTATAAGGTTATTCTGTATAAATAAATTGATTTTTCCGCTTGTCACACCGGTTTTTATAGATGAATTTTTCTTTTATCTCTCATTTTTCGAAATTTGGCTCTAGTAACTCTACTTCTTTAAATCTTTTCTTAATCCTGTCGATCAAATGTTGATTTTTAGAGAAAATTTGCCAAAATGCACAATCTACTAATTCAATCACTATATCACAAGATTGATACATTAATTGATCGTTATCATAACGATGTAGAAAATCTTTGTTTTTACATCCTAGAATAATTGTCTCGTATATTTGAAATAATTGATCTCCTATAAAATTCAAATCATCCCATTTTAATTTTAACCCTTCTTTAGATTTGTTTATTTTATTTTTATAACTGTTGATAGTGTTAGCATTTTTGGGATTGGGGATTCCATCTAAAAACAAAATACACCAACTTAAATCGTTTCCTTTTTTGATTAATTTTAAAATGTCAGAAATTTTTACATTTAAGACATTATCTTTGCTATCGGATATCCGAATTCCATAGGTTTGCATTAATATCTCCATTCTGGGACAGGTTCTGGCTTGCCTCTTTGAGGAGTTCCTCCTGTGGGATTTGGCGCTGGGCTATGTTGATGTGGGTTGAGATGGTTTTTCGGATATCCATGGTCGGTGAAATCAATATCGCGAACGGGCTTCCCATGCTTGTCAAATTCTCTAGCTTGTGGATATTTTCCCTTACTTCCATCTCTAGTCCCTAATTCAGTGTGAGGAGCATCTGTTTCTGGTAAAGGAATGCCATCTTCTGTTATTGGCAACGGTCTATCAGGTGCGTATACCTCTGTATTCTTCCAAGAAATATGGGGGACTTTTATATCATGAGCATGTTGCGTAGTCGTTGCAAGCCCAAGACCCATCAGCGCAGCACCTGTATTTGTTGTCACTCCTAGACCAACTGTAAATCCTCCAACGGTAACTACTTCAAGTGCAAAACCACCAGCCATAATGGCCCCGCCTAAAAGGATTTCTCCTAAACCAAGGAGGTGTCCTCCTAAACTATCCCCTCTAGGATCACAATATCTAAAAGGATTATTCAGGACATACTGGTATAAATTGAGACTATCTACAAATCCAACAGGGTCGGTCGTAAGCCATCTTCCCAAACGAGGATCATAATAGCGTTTGCCAAAATAGATGAGACCAAGCTCTGGATCAAATCGTTTCGAGGCAAACTGCCAAGGAACATCGTTTCTCGGATTTCCCTTTAATACTTCACCAAATGCTGTAAAATTATAGCTTGCCGCAACATTTCGGGTATCCAGATCGATTAAACGACGGATATTTCCTTAAGGTGGACCCCAAAGTCAAGACTAAAAAATGCAGTCTAAATCGAATGCTTTGTTTTTAAAAAATAACTTACAATCCCTGCTTTTCCTATACTAGCAGAATACTCTGCGAATACCTCCTCTCTTTCTTTTGTATTTGGGGTGCGGGGGCGGAGTCCTTTCCAATCTTGAGATGATGGATGATACTGAAAGAGGTTTTTCTGGATAAAGAAAAATTTGGAAATGTAGGATGTGTTCGCAGCGTGATTGGCATTCTTTGAATCATCCTTCCATCGAAGACATGATTTAGAAGATAAGATCTTTCTATTTTCTTTTTTTTCCGCTACTTTATGTCGGGAAGACAGGGGGAGATGATGAAAGGTCTTACATGTAAGCAGATTGCTCGTTTATTAGAAGTGGAGATAAACTCTGAAGAAACAGTCTTAGGGTTTGAAGCGGATAGCCGTAAAATTGCGCCTGGATGGATGTTCTTTGCCCTGCGAGGAGAGACTGTAGACGGGCACCAGTTTCTACAGGAAGTGGAGAGTAAAAAAGCTGCGTGCGCAGTCGTATCCCAAGAATTTCAGGGTTCTTTTACTTCTTTGCCTCTTATTAGAGTGCCCAATGTACTAGAAGCGATGCAGCGTCTTGCAAGGATGGCTCTTATAGAAAAAAGAAGGACGCTGGTGGGGGTGACCGGATCAGTTGGAAAAACGACAACCAAAGAATTTATCAGCGTCATTTTAGAGGGAGCGTTTTCTGTTGCAAAGACCCCGGGAAATGCCAATTCGCAGATTGGTTTGCCTCTTTCTATCCTTAATGCAAGTCTGCAAGAGGAAGTTTTTGTTGCAGAGATGGGGATGAGCCGCCATGGAGAAATCCAAAATCTTGTAGAGATCGCCCCTCCAGATATCGCTGTCATTACAAAAGTCGCTCTATCTCATGCTGAATATTTTCCCGAAGGGATCGAAGGGATTGCTCAGGCTAAATCGGAAATCTTATCGCATCCGAATACACGCGATGCGATCATCCATGTACAAGCCAGGCAGTTTGAAGTGATACGCTCGCGTGGGAATGCTTGCAAAACATACTATGGATTATCGGGCGATCCAACACAAGAAGCGCTTTTTGATATAGCAAGAAACTGTATCTTGCAAAGAGAAAGACAGAGTCCTCCATTTTTTTTGCCCTTTACAGCTACGCATCTTTGTGAGAATTTTTTAGCTGCTGCATTAGTGGCAGAAAAACTGGGGATGGATTGGCAGCAAATAGCTCGTCAAGCAGAGAAGCTGAGCGTTTATCCTCGCCGCTTTGAACTTATAGAAAAGCAGGGAGTCACTTATATCAACGATGCGTATAATGCAAGCCCTGAATCGATGAAGGCGGCTTTGCATAACCTGCCTAAACCAAAATCGGGAGGAAAGACAGTTGTTGTTTTGGGAGAGATGCGGGAGCTGGGCTCTTTTTCTGAAAAAGCCCATCGTGAGGTAGGTTGGGAAGCTGCTAAAGTAGCAGATTTGATGCTTTGTGTAGGAAAAGAATGTCGTTTTATGGCGGAAGAGTTTTCTAAAGCTTCTTTGCCGGTATTTCATTTTATGGAATTTTTAGATTTGCAACAGGCGTGCTCTTTGCATATAGCTCCTTCAGATGTTGTGCTTATCAAGGCTTCTAACTCTTGGAAGTTATGGAGGATTTTGGACGTTTGATGGCAGTGCTTTTAGAAGGAATCAATGCAGCTGGAAGAGAACGTTTGAGTTTTTAGTATCTGCTCAGATAAGATGCATGTTTCTCGAACATATAATCGGACTTATTTATCGTGTTGCTTCTTTTATTGGCATTTTTAGAAAAACACCTTCTTTGGAAGGTTCCTGCCGCGTTTTATTACTCCTCTACAAGGATGATCTTGGCAGCTTTGACGTCTCTTTTATTTACGATCTTGGTAGGGCCTCGATTCATCAAAAAACTATATGAATTAAAAATGGGACAATCGATTCGGGTAGAGGATTGTCCTGTGCTGGCTCAGCTTCACGAAAAGAAAAAAGAGACGCCTACAATGGGCGGAATCTTGATTTTATCGGCGGTCATTCTTTCTCTTTTAATCTGGATGGATGTGCATTCCATTTATACTTTGATTCTGCTAGTTGTGACCATTTGGATTGGGATGATTGGCGGATATGATGATTATTTGAAGCTCAAGTACAAAAACTCTAAAGGTTTATCGGGGAAAAAAAAGCTTTTCTTCCAGGTGCTATTGTCGGGGTTGATCGCCTTGTATTTATTATGTCCGGCTGTATCGGAGTTTTTGCATCGTGGAGAGTGGTTTGCGCCTCCAGTAGCAAAAGAACAGGTTGTACAGGGAAAGCAGGAATCTGCGACTCTGACAACACAGCAATATGCATCACAATACTATCTTCCATTTGTCAAAGACCCCATTTTTGTGTTGAAAGGAGCTGGTCTTGTTATAGGCTTTTTCCTGACAGTCTTTGTGGTGACAGGGGCTTCTAATGCAGTCAATTTGACAGATGGTCTCGACGGATTGGCTGCAGGGTGTCTTATTATGGTAGCTCTGGCTCTTGCGATTTTTGGTTTTATCTCAAACCATATCGAGCTATCGAGGTATTTAAATATTCTTTACATTGAGGGGAGTGGAGAGATTGCGATTTTTCTCTTCGCAATGATCGGGGCTTGCATGGGTTTTTTGTGGTACAATGGGTATCCGGCTCAAGTCTTTATGGGAGATACCGGATCGTTGTCCTTAGGGGCTATTATCGGAGTTGCTGCCGTCTTACTGCGTAGAGAATTTCTTTTGGCTTTGGTCGGGGGAGTGTTTGTGGCAGAGGCGCTTTCTGTGATTCTTCAGGTGGGTAGTTACAAGTTCCGCAATAAAAGAAGGGTGTTTTTATGCGCTCCTCTCCATCACCATTTTGAATATAAAGGATGGCCTGAAACCAAGGTGGTACTTCGGTTTTGGATCATCAGTCTTTTGCTCGCAATCATAGGTATTTCTTCTTTGAAGCTTCAATAGGAATAATATGGACCGTGCGCTTGTTTTGGGTTTAGGAGTCAGTGGAAAAGCTGCCGCAAGATTTTTACTAGCAAAAGGGTATGCTGTAGCAGGAATAGATGCTAAAAAAGCACAGTTACTCGAAAATGTAGAAGTGCAGCAGCTGATCTTGTTGGGATTGGAAATTTTTTATGAAGAAGACCCCATCGATTTTCGAGATGTTCGTCTAGTTGTTTTATCTCCAGGGGTGCATCCTATGCATCCAACACTTGTATCAGCCTCTTCTAGAGGAATCCCCATTATCGGCGAGGCGGAATTAGCGCTTCGATCCTCTACAGGAAAGGTGCTGGCGATTACAGGAACCAACGGCAAGACGACTGTAACTGAGTTGGTAGAACATGTCTTGCGGTTTGCACAAATTCCGGCAAAGGCTCTTGGGAATATTGGAGTTCCCTTAACACAACATTTTCTTCACCCTAATTCTCAAGAAGTGGCTGTAGTAGAGTTGAGTTCTTATCAGCTAGAGACAATGACAAGCCCGGTGTTTGATGCAGGGGTGATCTTGAATATCACTCCGGATCATTTGGATCGATATGATTCGATGGAGTCCTATGCTGCTGCCAAGGCTAGATTGCAGCTATGTATGAAACCTCAAGCCCCCTTGTATTTATATGGATTGATTCGAGGTGAATTCCCTCGGCTTTTTACTAAACAAGCGATTTCTTTTGGCTTCGGACAAGAGGATGTAGTGCGACTGCAAGGATTAGACGTGTTTTTTGGGCTTAAGAAAGAACTTTCTTTACCTTCTTTCTATGAACAGCAAGGAGAGCATGATCGATTGAATGCGTTAGCAGCTTGGGCTCTTGTGCGCCATGTGGGAGTAGATTCAGAAACGTTTGTCCAGAGCTTAGAGACATTTCGAAAACCTCCGCATCGTATCGAATTTGTCAGAAGGATAGAGGATGTCTGCTATTTTGATGATAGCAAGGGGACGAATGTGGATGCAGCCATTCAGGCTATCCGTACAATGCAAGGGCCTGTAATTTTAATTGCAGGAGGCGTAGATAAAGGTTCCTCTTATCTGCCTTGGAAAGAGTTTGGAAGCAAGATAAAGCAGATTTTAGCCATTGGACAGGCTGCTTCTAAAATCCAAGAGGAATTAGGGCTTTTTTTTAATGTGAAAATCGTGGATTCTCTAGAAAAGGCCGTAGGTGAAGCTGCATATGCCGCTGTGCCGGGCGATTGTGTCTTGCTATCGCCAGGATGTTCTAGTTTTGATATGTTTCGGGACTATGCTCACCGCGGAGAAGAATTCCAAAAATATGTTCGTATGTTAGAAGAGAGGAGTAAAAAATAATGAGCCGCAGAGATACTATCATCATAGCGGCATTGATCAATGCCGGATTGCTGATTATTTTATTTGTAAGTGCGTTAAAAACTTCAGGATCGCCTGAAGAGTTGAGTATGAAGCAGGAAGAACCGGTTGTCAGCGATCAAGCCTTAGCTGTAAAAAATGAAGCCAAAATGATTATGGGCGATGAAGTCGACCGGGTGTTAAAGCAATATTCCCAATCGAACCCTTTACAGGAGGTAGCTGCAGTGCAAAACACAGCTACGGAAACGCAGCCGGTATCTCCTGTTACGGAAATAGCTCCGATAGTGCCAGCACCAGCTCACTTTATCGATGACTTGCAAGCTATTGCACAAAGTCCTGAGCCTACACCTGTTCCGACGCCAGCTGTAGAAGAGGGGCCTTCTTTTATGGAAGTAAAAGTAAAGAAGGGGGATGTGTTGGAAAAGATAGCGCGCCATCATCATACTTCCGTTTCGGAAATCATGAAGCTAAATCATTTAAAATCGACGCAGCTTAAAATTGGACAGGTTCTTAAGGTGCCTTCAGGAACTAAAGGAAAATCTGCAGAAAAGAAAGTGGAAGTAGTTTCTGATTCTTCAAGCGCACCCCAGTATTATACTGTGAAAGCAGGTGATAACCCTTGGACAATTGCAGTAAAAAACCATATGAAAGTTGAGGATTTACTGAAATTGAATCAAATTGATGAAGCAAAAGCCAGAAAACTCAAGCCGGGTGATCAAATCCGTATTCGTTAATTATGGATAAAAAATCCCTGTTTTTGCTTCTTGCCGTGTCTTTGATCTTTGCTGTTGGCTTGTTGATGGTATTTAACACAACAGCAGCAGAGATCTTAGATAGGGCGCTCGATCGCGATATCCACTATGCGTTTATCCGTCAGTCTTTGTATGCAGTTTTGGGCATCGGATGCGCTATTGCCGTTTGGTTTATAGGGTATAAGACACTGCTGAATTTGAGTGGATACATTCTGGTTTTCTTCACAGTTTTGCTGGTTCTCGTATTTATTCCAGGTATTGGTCTTCAAATCAATGGCGCGCATCGTTGGATTAACGTGTTTGGCAACTCTTTTCAGCCTTCTGAGTTTGTTAAATATCTCATCCCCATGTATTACATTCATCGGCTGACTTCTTCTAAAGAACCTTTTGGATTGCAGTCTTTTTTAAAGCTTATGGGGCTTTTTTGTATTCCGATGGGATTGATATTGATTGAGCCTGACAATGGTACTGTCGTTATCTTATTTGCTGCCATGGTCGCTTTATTTCTGTTGACCCGTTTGAAAGCAGCGTACTGGGTTCTGCCTCTTCTAGCGATTCTAATAGGAGGCGGAGTTGTTGCATCTCAGATGAAGCATGTTCCTGATCGGATTCGGATCTATATGCATCCGGAGCTGGACTTGCAAGGGAAAGGGCATCAACCACACCAAGCGAAGATTGCAGCGGGGTCTGGAGGGCTTATGGGAAAAGGGTTTGGAGAAAGCCTTCAAAAAATGAACTATCTGCCGGAAGCCCGCAGCGATTATATCGCAGCTATTTTTGCTGAGGAATTTGGATTTATAGGAATGAGTGTTTTAATTTTACTTTATATGATCATCGCATTGATCGGGTATTCGATTGCGATTTCTTGTGAGGATCCAAAGGGGTTTTATTTAGCCTCGATTCTGGTATTTTTAATTGGATTTCAAGCATTTCTTAATTTAGGGGTTGTTTCCGGTCTATTACCGAGCAAAGGGACTAATCTTCCATTTTTTAGCCAGGGAGGCTCTTCTTTGCTGGCGCAGTTTATTGCAGTGAGTCTGATTCTGAACATTCATCAAGAGCGAATTTATGCTAAAACAAGATAAGAAAGTCATCATTGCAGCCGGGGGAACAGGAGGGCATGTATTCCCAGCTCAAGCCTTGGCTCAAGAACTCCAAAAAATGAAAGCTTGCGATGTCCTATTTATGGGAAAAGGGTTGGATCGCAATCCTTATTTTTGCAAAGATCGCTTTGCTTATCGCTCAATTGATTCTGCAACTCCTTTTACAAAGAGCCTTTTGCGCAAGGCCGCTTCTGCCGTTTCTTTGCTTAAAGGTATATTCCAAGCAAGTAGATCCATCAGACAGATCCGTCCTGATCTCGTTATAGGGTTTGGCAGCTTTCATGCGTTCCCTGTCTTAGCGGCCGCTGTATTGCATAAAATCCCTATTATTTTGTTCGAGTCAAATTCGGTCCCTGGAAAGGTAAATCGTCTTTTTTCTCGTTGGGCGTCCTATTCCGCTATCCAGTTCTCTTATGCGAAAAAATATTTAAATGGAGATTGTAAAGAAGTGGCTATGCCTCTTTGGAGCAAAGAAAACAATCTTCCGGAAGATCAATCTGGCGCAAGATCCTATTTTGGGCTTCATCCTCATAAGTTTACCTTGCTTGTTTTTGGAGGATCTCAAGGATCTTCCTCAATTAACACGACATTTATTGCTGCATTAAAGCAGGGCGGCATCTTAAGAGAAGATATTCAGGTGATTCATTTGACGGGAAGTGCTCAAATAGCTGAGGAGATGCAGAAGGTGTATGATGCTCAAGGAATTTTATGCAGAGTAAAGGCTTTTGAAGAGCATATGCATGTAGCTTGGCGCGCTGCAGACTTCGCTATATGTCGGGCAGGAGCTGCGACTCTAGCGGAATTGATAGCTTTTGAGGTTCCCTCCATCTTAATTCCTTATCCTCACGCTACAGATGCGCATCAGCTCAAAAATGCACGTTTTATGGAAGAGATCGGATCTGCTGTGTGTCTTCCTGAGCATGATTTATCTGAATTGCCTCAGGTGATGGCTAGGTTGCTCGATCCTCAGACAAATCGATTGCAAACAATGAAAGAAGCCATGTATCAATTTAAGACGAAAAGACAGAAACTCAATTTCAGTACACTGGTGCAGGAATTCATCCAAACTCTTTAGGAGATATCATGCAAGAAGAGCATATTCATCTGATCGGCGTTGGTGGGATAGGGATGAGTGCAATTGCGAGAATTTTAGCCCAAAGAGGAGTGAAAGTTTCTGGCAGCGATGCAGCTCAAAGCACACTACTAGAGCAGTTGGCAAGAGAAGGAGTGGATGTGCGGATAGGTCATAATGCCGCGCATGTGGAGATGGCAACGAAAGTTGTCTATAGCTCTGCTGTAAAAGAAGACAATCCTGAATATGCACAATCTATAACAGCACGGATCCCTCTTATCCATCGTTCTTCCATGCTTCATGAGTTGATGGTTTCTCAATATCCTTTGCTGGTTTCTGGCACGCATGGAAAAACGACCACGTCTTCTTTGCTGGCGCATACTTTATTTTATAGCAAGGAGGCTCCTTCGTTTGCAATCGGAGGGATAGTACAGAGTCTGAAAAGCAACGCCGGCCATGGGTCTGGGAAGTGGTTTGTTGCAGAAGCAGATGAAAGTGATGGTTCTTTTCTTGCTTACGATCCTTATGGAGCTATTCTCACAAATATCGGACTTGATCATCTAGATCATTGGGCTACTGAAGAAAATCTGATCCGAGGCTTTACTCAATTTGCAGGTAAGGTAGCCAACAAAGATTGCTTATTTTGGTGTGCAGATGATTTAAGGCTATCTTCTATTTTAAAAGAGGGCTGCTCTTACGGCTTTAGTTCGAATGCGGATCTTCGTATAGAAAATCCCCGCTATCTCGGTTGGAAGAGTCTTTTTAACCTAGCATGGAGAGGTTGTTCATATCAAGATGTAGAGATCCCTTTGATCGGAAAACACAATATACTCAATGCGGCTGCTGTTTTTGGTCTCTGTTTACAGTTGGGACTTTCTGAAGAGAGGATTCGAGAGTCTTTTGCTCTTTTTTCCGGAGTAGGAAGAAGAGTGGAAAAAAAGGGGGAGCATTCTGGAATTGCAATTTATGATGATTATGGACACCATCCAACGGAAATTGCTGCAACGCTCCAAGCTTTGCGTTTTGCTTGTCCGGAAAAGAGAATTGTTGTTTGTTTTCAGCCTCACCGCTATAGCAGGACCAAAGATTGTTTCGAGGGATTTGGGCCGGCTCTAGGATCGGCAGATGTTCTATTTCTGACCGATATATACTCTGCGGGAGAAAATCCTATAGAGGGAATAGATTCTTCTTTTTTAAGCCAAAAAATTACAACCCAGATATCTAAACAATGCCACTATGTGCCAAAATCAGAGTTAATATCTCGGTTAGTTGAAATGATCCAGCCCGGTGATGTGGTTGTGACGATGGGCGCTGGCGACATTACACGTTTTGGACCAATGTTACTTCAGAAGCTGCAAGAAGCATGTCATTAAAATCGTTCTTTTCCTCTAAAATCCCTCTATCTCAAGCCATTTTTTGGATTGTAGGATCTACTTTTGCTATTTCCACTTGTTCTTATCATGCGATGAAATGGTATTTTATTGGCAGGTTAGAAAAGGAAAAGCAGCTCCCCAGCATAACATATATTGTTCAGACAGGCCCACAAAGACAAGCCCTTCATTCTGACTATCTAGCTCAACTTTTGGGGCTTTCTTTTGATAACCCTACATCATTAAGAGAGTTTGATGCGAAAAGCGCAGAACTGCAATTATTGCAATCTCCAGTTATTCAAAGCGCAAAAGTGCAAACCATCCAGCCGAATATTGTTTATATCGATTATACCGTGCGACAGCCTATTGCTTGGATCTATGATTATTTGAATGTAGCTATTGATCGGGATGGGTTTTTATTGCCGGTTTATCCTTTCTTTTCTCCAAAAAACCTTCCGGAAATCTATCTTGGACTCCCTCTTACAAAAAAAGGAGAAAACTTTCCTTGGAATCAGCCTGTAAAAGGCAAGTCGATTGAGCTTGCTTTTTCTTTATTGCAATTGCTGCAGACATATGGAACAGATTTGTTTATTTTGAAAAGGATCGATGTGTCGCAAGCGTTTGCAGAGAGCTATGGAAGGCGGGAAATCGTTTTACAGGTAGAAAATGAGGTTTCGGTAGAGAAAAATGGGGTGTTAGAAACAATACAAATACCTCATATTTTACGTCTGAGCACAAAAGACTATCCTAAAGAGCTAGCTAATTATTTGCAGCTAAGGGTCAATCTATTAGAAAAAGAAGAGATAAAATTGTACAGCGATTCCTCTCTTAGCATCAAAGAGAGAGTCATCGATCTTCGAATTCCTCAACTTGCTTATATTGAGTAATATGGAACGATATATTCAAATACAATGGACGGCCGCTTCCTTAGAAGAAGCTCGTAAAATTTGCATGGGTCTTGTAGAAAAACGCCTGGTGGCTTGTGCAAGCATCATCCCTCAAGTCGAATCGATTTATCGATGGGAAAACAAGATTCATACATCTACGGAAGCAAAAGCGTATTGTAAGACTTCCGATGGGAAATTTTTGGAAGTTCAGTCCTATATTCTAGAAAATGCCAGCTATTCAGTGCCGGAAATTTTAAAAACATACATTGATGAAGGCTTGCCGAGCTATTTACAATGGATAGACGAAAATCTTAAGTAATCCATCGCTGTAAAGCTTGTTCTAAGGTGCTTTTGGGGTCGGAGATCTCGGCCGCTTGCTCTAATATCATTGCCATACTCTGGGCGATGGCATGGGCGTGGATCTCCAAAAGAGAAGGATTCACCATTTTTAAAATCGAATGCAAGTATTGTTGAAAATCCTCTAAAGAAGGGTTTGTTTCTTTAGATTGGATACAGAAAACATATTCAAGTTCTGTAGCATGGGCCACTACACGGGCTTTGGGATTTTGGCTTATCATCGTTTGGAGCACATCGGTTAATTGGGAAAGAATCTCATCGGTTTTCATATTTCCATAAAAGAGTCTTTCTCTTAGTTGGGAAAGAGTTTGAAGAGCTTCTTTTTCTTCACTTTCTCTAAGGTAGTTCCCACCCTCATAAGATGTCTGTGCAATTTTCATGATTTGAGAAAGCGCCCTAAATGTTTCCGGATGGTCTGAAGGAACAGTATCCCAGGACATATACCAAGCATAGAAGTCGGACGTGCAATCAAATAGCTTATGTCCAATTTCTTGAGGTTGGGACAAGGGTGTATTAGCCTGCCATGGAGACAGGGGGGCCTGGAAGGGTCTGTTAATTTCAATATCACCCATGAAAATCGCCTTTATTTTAATGGCTTGCTCATCTTTTCTAGAGAAAAGCAAGCCTTTTTCTTAAGTCCTTTGATCTCAGATGGTTTGCTTAAGAAAGAAGCTGAGGCTACAGGGCGCCTTATCTCATGCGTGTACTTCCTTCTTATTTGCCATTATAGTAAATTTATTATTTTAATGAATATCATTTAGTTTAACGAATAATACAATTGAATTTATCTAACGTCGCGTAGATAATTTATGTTATTTTCATTGAGTTTATTAAGGATTGAACAATGGTAAGCAGGATAGAGCGAGATAGCAAAGATTCTATGGAAATGAGCGGCTGCACAAGAGTTCGCAATGAGGGGTCTTCCACGGGTGCTAGAGTGGTGAGAGTGAGCCGGGGTGTTTTTATGCAAGGTTCAGAAAATTATAGAGATAGAGTGGAGAATGCTCAGAGGAGGCCTACATATTCTGTTAGAGGAATGGATGGATCAGGACCTCACAGATGTAAGATAATCAATGAAGAAATTCGTACTGCAGGCAGAAACGGGGATGCTGTAGGTCTTTGGAGTATTTTAACATCAGAAGGGAAATCTTTCGATGAAGTTAATATATCCACTTGGATATTGCAATGCGCCAAACAAACAAATGCAAAGCAGCTATTTTTAGATCCTAGATTTATAGAGGCAAAAACGGCCTTTTTATCGCTGGATGGAGAGTGTAAATATCAGGTTCTTAGTAATATAGCATATGCGTATACGTTGGCAGAAGTTTCTGATGAAGAGGTTTTTAATCGCATTACTGAGAAAATTAGCGAGAGAGAAGATCTTCGAGATTTTAGTCCTCATGCCATCGGCAATATATTGTGCGCATATGCGAAAATAGGCTTTTTCGATAGAAGAGTTTTTTGTCGGATAGCTCAGGAAATTCAGAGAAGAGAAAGTCTTAGCGATTTCAATGCTCAGGATCTGAGCGACATAGCATGGGCGTATGCAAAAGCAGGATTCCCTGATCCTGCAGTTTTCTCTCGGATTTCAGCGGAAATTCAGAAGGGGGAAGGTTTTGGTGATTGTAAAGCTCAAGATTTTAGTAAAGCCGTGTGGGCATATGCAACAGCTGGTTTTTTTGATCCTGCTGTTTTTTCTCGGGTGGCTTTAGAATTTACCAAGAGAATCGATTTGCACATAAATTCTCATGAGCTTAGCAATATAGTGTGGGCATATGCAACTGCAGGTTTTTTTGATCCTGCGGTTTTTTCTCGGATAGCTCAAGAAATTCAGAGAAAAGGGGGGGAAGACTTTGATGAATTTATCCCTCAGGCTTTTAGCAATATAGTGTGGGCATATGCAAAAGCGGGTTTTTTTGATCCTGCTGTTTTTTCTAGGATGGCTGAAGAAATAAGGAGAAGAGAGACGCGCAGCTTTCATTCCCAGGAGCTTAGCAATATAGTATGGGCATATGCAACAGCTGGGTTTTCTGATGAGAAAGTTTTTGATCGACTCGCGGAAGAAATGAAGCGAAGAGATTTGAGCGATTTTACTCCTCAAGCTCTTAGTAATACAGCATGGGCTTATGCTGTATATTGCGCTTGCTTGCAAGATCCTAAAGTAGAAGCGCGGATAAAAGAGATTGTGAGAGTCTTATTAGAGCGAGCTTCCAGTGTTCCACTTGTCCCCAAAGAGTGCTCTCAAGTAGCTCTTGCCAGTGCATTTTTTCAGATAGATACAGAGGCGTTAGATGCAGTAGTAGAAGATGAGCCAGTGAGCGACCTAGAGAAAGATATAAAACGGTTTCTGCCTGGATTTACACATCAACAAGATCTCGGTAGGGCATGTGCACATCACCGGGCTGATTTTTATCGAGAAACTGATCGTGTGGTGGTAGAAGTGGATGGTTCGTTTCATTTCCATCCAAAATCTAGAAAGCCTCTTCCTCAGACTATCTTGAGAAATGCGATTTTGCAAAAAAATGGGTTGAATGTAAAAAGTATTTTCTACATGGATTGGCGGCGGCTGCGTTCAAATGAAGAGAAGGAAGCCTACATTGCGAATCTATTAAGATAGAAAATACGTCATAGCAGAGTCTTTGCATGTTTTTTTAGCAGATATGGTAAAAAAAATTGGTTTCTAAAGCTGGTGTTGTTAAAATGGCTTCCGTTCGTTATGTGAACATCTGATTAACACTCTAACGCAAGACTGATTATGAAGGAATTTATAGCATATCTTATTAAAAACCTGGTGGATAAACCGGATGCTGTGGAAGTACAAATTCTCGACGGAGAGCAGGGCACGATTGTCGAAGTGAAAGTTTCTGCAGAGGACGTAGCTAAAGTTGTAGGCAGGCAAGGCAAAACAATAAAATCTTTGCGCACTATTGCCATGACGGTAGGAGCGCGTTTTGGACGAAGAGTTAGATTGGAGCTTGTCCATTAAATTTCCTGTGCCTTTAGCCTTTGAAAGAAGGCTCAAGGCACTTTTTTAAGTGGTTCAAAAAAAATGGCTCGCTATACTGGATGTCAGGGTTTGTGTAGAGATGCAGAAGCTCTGTCTGAGGAACGGTTTTTTTCGAAGGAGAACATGTGGTAGGTTCATCGGTAGAAGAAAAAGAATTAGAGAGCTTTTTTCGCCATATCACCCTAACTCAGCAAGAAAGCTATCTAACGCCTTCTGCTAAGAAAAAAGTCATTGTTTTATCAGGTCCTACAGGAGTTGGGAAAACAAATCTATCCCTTTTAATAGCAAGAGCGATTGGCGGGGAGATTGTCTCTGCAGATTCAATGCAAGTCTATCGAGGGATGAATATTGGCACAGATAAAGTAGCTAAAGAACTTCGTGAAGAGATCCCTCATCACCTCATCGATATCCGAGATTTGTCTGATTCTTTCAACGTAGTTAACTTTTGGGAAGAGGCGTCTCATGCAATTGAGGGGATCTTGTCTAGAGGGGCTGTTCCGATTGTAGTGGGGGGGACTGGCTTTTATATTCATGCGTTGATTTACGGGCCTCCAAGTGGACCTCCTTCTGTGCCTGAGGTTCGTTTGAAGTTTGAAGATCTGCTCTATCAAAAAGGAGCGCAATTTCTTTTTGAGCAGTTAGAAGAGCTGGATCCTGATTATGCGCTCACAATTACACAAAATGACCGGCATAAAATTATCCGCGCTTTAGAAATTATCACATTGACAAACAAAAAAGTTTCTCAGTTTCCAAAGCAGCAAATGGCTCTTGCTCAGCAATATAACTATCGATGCTGGTTTTTGTATATGCCTAAAGAAATTTTATATCGAAAGATTGAATCTCGCTGTGACGAGATGATCTCTCGAGGTTTTTTGGAAGAGGTAAAGCAATTAAAAGAGAAAGGGTTGCTGCTAAATTCTTCCGCGTCTCAGGCTATAGGTTATCGGCAGGGATTGGAGTTTTTGTCGTCAGCTCAAACTCAGTCAGATTTTGAAGAGTTTGTATTATCCTTCAAACAGGCTTCTCGCAGATATGCAAAAAGGCAATTTACCTGGTTTCGTAAAGAGCCTCTTTTTCGATGGCTTAATCGAGAGGAAGTTTCTTTTGATCGTGCAGCAGAAATTATTTTGCAGGATTTCGAGTTGAGTTTTTAGAGGAAAATGCTTTTCTTAAAAACTTTGCTATCTTATAATGTCTGGCATGTTTGGTCTTAACCATTCTTTTCTCAACCTTTTAGCATAATAGTCGGATTACATGAACGCAGATCAAGAATTTCTCGAAAACAGCAAAGATAAAACAGAAGATATTACCTCGCTTGTAGGCGATGCCGGTCCATCCGCATCGGATGTTCCGCCTAGAGAAGATTCGGATGGGAAGAGCCGCCCGCAGACGGGGGAATGGTCTAGCTTTCAACAAGCTTTTGAACATCTAGAGAACCCCGAGGAAAAGGTGCGCTGTGCGATCCAGTTTATGAAGGAAACGCTGTCTCACCCGGGAGCCCCAAGATTTCGCGATTTTTGGGAGGCACGCAAACTCTGTCTTCCTCTATTTAAAGAAGCGATTACTGTGAAAATGCGAGCCGCTTTATGGCAGGAATATGTTGACCTTTCGGTGGAAGCTCGCAGGCTGAAAGAAATTCTAGATGAGCAATCCTTGTTTGCTTTTGAGCAAATCGAACTTGCGATTCAGTCGTTGGTGAAAGACCTTGATCAATATGAGCTTTTACTAGAGCAGATTCCTGATCTTGCATTTCCTGTTGATAGCCCTACATTGGCAGCGCGTAGAAAAGAATACAACCAAGTGCAAAGAGAGCTCCATTTATTGAATACGCTCGCAGCAAAGATGAATGCGCTTCGAAAAGAGGTGATCAAAACAGAGATGAGAATCCGCAATAAGAATAAGCTGTTTGACCAGCTTTCTGTTTGTGGGGATAAAGTGTTTCCCAGAAGAAAAGAGTTGATTCGAAGGATTTCTGAGATGTTTCTAGAGGACGTTGCTTCTTTTGTGCAAAAGCATTTTGAAGGAAAGCAAATGTTGTATGCTTCTTTGCGAGAAGTTCGAGAAGAAATCAAAGCAATTCAAAATATGGCAAAAGAGCTCACTCTCAATACGCATGCCTTTACTGAAACTCGTTTGAAACTAAGTGAGTGTTGGGATCAGGTTAAGATTTTAGAGAAAGAGAGAAAAAAAGAAATAGCGCAAAAGAAGCAGGAACAAAAGCAATTGTTTGATGCTGTCCGAGAAAAAATCCAGGGGTATGCGGAGTTCTGCAAGGAGCAAACAGCTCTAGATGTAGTAGAGAAGCGCTTTGTGGAGCTGATGCAGGAATTCCAAAGTCAAGGGGTGGATCGATACGAGCTCAAGTCTTTACGGGAAGAGCTGGCTCAGTATAAAAAGCCTTTAGAAGAAAAAGAAAGAGCATTGAGAATAGAAGCGGAAGAGAAAGAGAAGACTTTGGAAAATGCTCGTCTGATAAGGGTGCAGGAATTGCGGCTGCAGCTGCAAGCTCTCCTGCAAGAACCAGTATTAGATGTGCTTTTAGCTAGAAAGCAAGAGCTGGAGCAGGAATACCACGCAATTGTCGCTACGAAAGCAGAGAAGCTTATTTTAGATCGCCAGTTTAAACAACTAAAAGATCGCATTCATGAAGTCAAGAGACAGAAGGTATTCAATCTTTCTCAGTCGGATAATGAGCAATTATTGGAATTGAGAAATTTGCTCTCAGAAAGAAAGGAAAGAAGACAAGAAATCAAAAATCAGCTAGAAAGTTATAGAAAGGTTCTAGGTGGTTCCGGATTTGATTTTGAGAAAGCGATGACGTATCGAGAGTTGATTGAATCAGAAAAGACAAGCTTAGAGAAATTGAATCTATCCATCGAAGAGCTGGAGAACAAGATTGAAGAAATTGAGGGATAAGCATTGCCTTTATCTGTTTTTGATTTAGATCGAACTCTGCTCAAAAAAAATAGCAGTTTTGAATTTTGCAAATACCTTTACAAGAAAAAGGTATTTGCTTTTTCTTTTTTCTTTCATTCTTGTTTATATAACATCCGACATCGGTTTTTTGGTCTTGGCCTTGAGCAGCTGCATCGCAAAGTGTTCAAGAGGTTGCTCCACGGTAAAGGGTTTCATGAGCTGCTCGCTCATGTTCCTCAATTTATTGAAACACATTTGGAAGATTTGATCTACATGCCGGCTTTTCAAATGTTGCGCAGGGCCCAGCATCTCGGGCATTATACAATGATCCTTTCGAATGCTCCTAGTTTTTTAGTTAAAGAGATAGCTGAGCGTCTAGGAGTCTGTGATTGGAAAGCGTCAGAATACGAGGTTGACAAAGATCATAAATTATGCCAAATATCTCTCATATTGCAAGGCAAAGAAAAGGCCAAATGCGTTTTGGAATATAGCCGTAAATGGAGAGTCCCTCGGTCTGATATTACAGCCTATTCTGATAGTTTTTATGATCTTCCTTTTCTGCAGTGCGCAGGAAATGCAGTCGTCGTCAACCCTGATCGAAAATTGCATAAATACTCTATAAAGTTTGCTTGGAAAAAAATCTGATACAAAAAAGGGGGGGGGGATGAATCCTCGGCTTAAGAATGCGTCCTCGGTCGTCATTTGTAACCTTTCCCTAAATATAGAGCGGCTATGGATCCTCTGAAGAAAATCGGTCTTTTCGGAGGGTCTTTTGACCCCATCCACTTTGGGCATCTCCACCTAGCTATTCGGATTATGGAAGAAGTGCACCTGGATCAAGTGCTTTTCTGTCCTGCTTTTACCTCGCCTTTTAAAAAAGAAGCTCCTCCTTTACCGGCCACTCATCGCCTAAATATGGTAAAACTTGCCATCCAGGAAATTCCGCAGTTTGCCATACTTGATCAAGAGCTCAATCGAGGAGAGTGCAGTTATACTATCGATACGGTGCGCTGGCTATTGGCTTCTCATCCGCAGATCCAGCTTCACTTGCTTTTAGGAGAGGATATGTTGGAGGGGTTTTCTCAGTGGAAAGAGTTTGAGGAGCTCGCTAAACTAGCGCCTCCTTGGATTGGAACTCGAAGGGGGATTTGTTCTTCAAAGGGGTATTCATCTGCAGTGTACAAGATGTGGGAAAAGGGGAGAGTCCAGATCCCTTCTATTGAAATCAGCAGTACGGAAATTCGGGAGAGAATTAAAAAAAAATTATACTGCGGGCATTTGCTGCCCCAGTCTGTGATGCGTTATATATTAAAAAATAATTTATACACATAAAGCTTATGGACAATCAATTCTTATTAAATCTAATTGCGCAGACGATTTTTGATAAAAAAGGTCTTAACATTCTTGTTTTGGATGTGCGAAAAATTTCTTCTCTAGCAGATTATGTCGTAATTGCCGAAGGAAATGTAGACCGCCATGTGATTGCAATAGCGCGTGCTATAGAGGCCGCTCTTGCAGAAAGGGGAATTCAGCCGGTATGTAGAGAAGGGATGCAATCTGGGGATTGGGTTGTATTAGATTATTTTCAAATTATGGTGCACATCTTTATGCCTGGAATGCGAGAAAAGTATCAGCTTGAACAGCTCTGGAGAGATGCGGACATCGTAGATGTCTCGATCGATGTTTCTCTGGGGATTTCTACAGGGACTCGATAAATAACAGGGAAAATCGTTGAGAGGTTATTGGATTTTTAGTATCCTGATAGGACTTTTTGTGAAAGAGGTGATATGAAGAAGAAGCGCATAGTTGTGACAGGAATGGGTGTTGTCTCCTGTTTTGGGACTGATGTGGAAGAGTTTTACCGCCAGTTGCTTGCGGGAAAAAGTGGGATTGTTCCTATCCGAGAATTTCCTTGCGATGATTACCCTACCCGTTTTGCTGGGTCTGTACAAAATTTTGATGTAGGCGAGTATCTGGACAAAAAACAAGCCAGGAGGGCAGATCCTTTCATTCGTTACACTGTGGTTGCTGGAAAAAAAGCTCTTGAGATGGGACAGCTTGGAGGAGAATCTTTACAGAATCTCGACAAGACCCGATGTGGGATTTTAATTGGATCCGGGATGGGGGGAATGTCGGTGTTCTATGAAGGTGTTGAAACTCTACTCACAAAAGGCTTTAAGCGAATCACCCCTTTTTTTGTCCCTTTTATTATTACGAATATGGGAGGAGCTCTTCTTGGTATAGACCTAGGATTTATGGGGCCTAATTATTCGATTTCCACTGCTTGTGCTACTTCCAATTACTGTATTTACTCCGCAGCCCAGCATATCCGAAATGGCGACGCCGATCTGATGTTATGTGGGGGTGCTGAGGCTCCGATTAATCCTATAGGAGTTGCCGGCTTTGTTGCTTGCAAAGCTCTGTCGGAAAGAAATGAGGACCCTCAGAAAGCTTCGAGGCCTTGGGATAAAGAGCGAGATGGTTTTGTGATAGGGGAGGGTGCAGGGGTCCTGCTTTTGGAGAGTTTAGAGCATGCAAAAGCGCGCGGAGCTCCTATTTTAGCAGAGTACTTAGGAGGCGCTGTCAGTTGCGATGCGCACCACATGACCGACCCTCGTGCCGATGGTCTTGGTGTTAGCTTGTGCATTGAAAATGCACTGAAAGATAGCGGCGTGGCAAAAGAAGAGATTAACTATGTCAATGCTCATGCTACTTCTACCCTTGCAGGAGACTTATGTGAAGTGCAAGCTCTGCGCAAGGTATTGGGATCTCACATCCAAAAAATTAAAATGAATGCTACCAAGTCAATGATTGGCCACTGTTTAGGTGCAGCTGGAGGCGTGGAGGCGATTGCTACAATCCAAGCGATTCGCACAGGAATGCTGCATCCAACACTTAATCTGGACAATCCGGAAGAAGGACTTGCAGATATCGACCTCGTGCCGCATGTGGCAAAGCCTTGCAAGGTACAGGTCGCTTTATCGAACTCCTTCGGGTTTGGAGGTCATAATTCCAGCTTGCTTTTTGCCCCCTATGTTCCATGATGGAAGAGGCATCTTTTGGAGTGATCCCTGTAAAAAAAGAACAGGGTAACTGGAAGGTCTTGCTGATTTTTCATCAAGGAGGCCGCCATTGGGGTTTTCCTAAGGGACACCAGCACGGGCAAGAAACGGCTTTGGAATCAGCGCTGAGAGAATTGAAAGAAGAGACGGGTCTTGAAGTTGCCCGTCTGCTTGCTGAGGAGCCTTATGTCGAGTCTTATTTTTTTTATAAACAACAACTAAAAGTTCATAAGACCGTATCTTATTTTCCGGCGATTGTTACTGGTGATCTTTTGCTGCAGCCAGAAGAGATTCTTGATGCTAGTTGGCTTTCTTTCCAAGAAGCGGTCGATCGTCTGACATTTATTGAAGCGAAAAATATTTGTCGCAAGGTAGAAAAGATTGTAATGCACCTGGAGTAAGATGGGTCTTTGCCAGAAATTTTTTTCTTTATGGGATTCCAAAAAACCACCGATTGCTATCTATGTAAGGCATTGCCATTTTTCTTCAGCAAGCGCCCATAAAGCGCGCATGCCCTCATTTTCTAAACATGCTTGTTTTTTGAATTTGCTTCGGTCTATCCAAGAAGAAAGTAATGTGAGCGTGATCTTTCTTCTCGATACGTTTTATCCTATGTCTGAAGAACACTTTGTAAAAAAACAAACGAAATATCCCGTAATAGAAATCCAAGAAGGTTATGAGGCGGGGTCTTTTCTTAAGCTTTTAGATATCATAAGTTGCTCCAAATTGGATCCCGATACAGTGATCTATTCATTGGAAGATGATTATATTCATAAATCCGGTTGGGTTCCCATTCTGCGTGAAGGCATAGGCTTAAACCAAGCGGATTATGTCACTTTGTATGACCATCAAGACAAATATTTTCTACCCCAATATGAAAACTTACAATCCCGCATTTTTGTCTCGAAAAGCACGCACTGGAGAACGACTCCTTCTACTACCAATACGTTTGCAGTAAAAAAGGGAACTTTAGATAGGCACCTTAAGGTGCATCAAGAATATTCTTTAGGAAGAAAAATTACGGCAGATCATGATAAATTTCTAGCCCTTAATAGAATGGGATCGCGCCTTATCTCTTCAATCCCGGGATGGGCAACCCATGCAGAACCCGATTTTGCATCTCCCTGCGTCGATTGGGATCTGGTTTTAAAAGAAAAAATCGATGCGGGAAATACGGGAATTGCTAAATAATCGTTATTCCTGGTATTTTTTAAGTCTAACATAAGACTAAAGTCCGCATTTTAAGGAGTTTTTCTATGACATTATCGTATGCATGTGTATCTCAACATCGCAAAATGACTCTGCCTTTCGTCCAAGAGGCGGCTTTGATTATCGGTCTTAGTTTATTTCTTGGTTTATGGGGCCATGTTCGGATCCCTCTGCCATTTACTCCGGTGCCTTTGGCAACTCAGCCGCATGTGATTTTATTTTTAGCCGCCTGCTTGGGGAGCCGTCGAGCGACTCTTGCCACAGCGGGTCTGTTGGTCCAGTGTGCATTTGGATTGCCTGTTTTTGCAGGAAGCCAAGCGGGGATTGCTTATCTTTGCGGCCCAACAGGAGGATATATCCTAGGATATCTTCTCGCTGCATATCTTACAGGAAGGATTGTAGAGTCTTCTCAAACAAAGACTCCAACAAATATATTTCTCGCAATGGGAGCTGGCAATATCCTGATTTTTGCTAGCGGAGCTCTATGGCTGGCTACTTTTATCGGATGGAAATCAGCTCTTGTTCTAGGAGTTCTGCCCTTTCTTATAGGGGACCTCTGCAAAACACTGGCTTGCGTGCAAGGGTGGAAATCTCTCTTAAGACACGCTAGATAACGCGGCTTCGAGCTTGGTTTACTTTGTTTGCAAGGGGCGTTGTTTTTATGTCAAAAGTATGTTGAGTTTTAGGAAAAGCCCCTTTTGTAGCTTGTTCTACTCTTTTAGATAGTTTTTCGAGTTTCGGGTTATCTTCTTTAATGGATTGCGATGGAATGCCACTTACAGGGTTTTGGCGGTCAATTCGAGTCATAATGCCCTCCTTAAGGTTGTGTTTAATGCCGTTATTGCAAAAGAGAGAATTTTTTAACAAATAGAAATTTTTGAAAATAGACTCGAGTGTTATTGGACTAGAGTATCAGGATTATGTGATTTTGAATGGAGGGAAGTCATGGGAGTGAGCGCTGTAGGACCTAATCATTATGTGACGGCTTCATGGACGCAAAAAAGGCCTGATCCTTGTTGGCGTAAAATCGAAAAGCTTTGGTTAAATTTCCTCCAGCACGGGAAAGAATTTCTCTCAGCTCTTTTTACGAGAGCTTCTCAGCAAAGTGGATTCTCTTGGAAAGAAAAAATTTTGGATAAAGTCAAGACGCTAGAATCAGTGGTGGGGCGTTGGATTGAGAGCAATCGCACGACGATATTTCTCGCTCGTTATGGTCTAATATCCATAGATTTGTTAGGGGTAAGTGCCGATTCTAAGGTGTTTGATACCGTGCGCTTTCTTCTATCGAATGGATGGTCTATAGGTTTGAAAAATGACTCTACAAAAAAAACTCTAAGCCAAGATGCTTTTGTCAAAGCTCTTATATTTGCTGCAACAAACGGGGACTTGCCAAACTTGCGGTTGTTTCTTTCTGAAGGGCGATCTGTATTGCAGAAAGATTTAGAATCTGCCGTTGGACAGGCTGCAAGTGAAGGCCATGTTGAAGTTTTGCGTTTTCTGCTTTCTCAAGGAAGACGTAGTTCTCAGGAAGGTTTAGAATCTGCCATTGGACGTGCTGCGAATCGAGGCCATCTTGAGGTCGTCCGCTATTGTCTTTCCGAAGGAAGGACGATTTCTCGGCAAGGTTTAAAATACGCAGTGAGCCAGGCTGGATTTTTGCATCATTTGGAAGTGGTCCGCTTTCTTCTCTCTGAGGGAAGAACATTGCATGAAGACGATAAAAATGCATTAATACTCCAAAGTGCAGAGTATGGCAGAGGCTTTTTTTTAGAAATCCTCCTTGCTCAAGGGCCGATTCTAAGAGCCACAAGGAATGCAGCAGTAAGGCGCGCTGGTAGGGCTTTGCATGATCCAAATGTGGAAGCTGTTGGCATCATCCGAGATATGCTCAACATGGCACCTCTCATCCCAGATGTAGCTTTCCGCCATCATTCACGTGCAGATATCCGCGATAGAATTTTACGTGTCACTCTTTCTGAGATAGAAAGGAGTCCTGAAGCGCATTTGCAGACCATCTGCGAAGATGATTTTCCTGAAAGCGTCATCTTGTTGGATCACCCAAGAGCTATCGATCTTGGAGGTGTGACCAAACAATTCATCACGACGTTGATGGGAGCTTTGCGGCCTAAGCTCTCACTCACAGAAGCTAGGCTCCCTGTTTTAAGGGGAGATGAAGACCCAGAAGTATATGCTCAACATGAAATGCTTTATAGTCAGCTGGGCAAATTCTACGCTCTTATGGATAAACGAAACGAACATAGAACTGATAAATTTGTTACGGGAGATCTTTTCTCTCCTGCTTTTTTTCAGATTATCAAAATCGTCGCAACAGAACGTCCTTTGGAAATACGACGAAAAGTTGCAGAACTGGTCCTTGCAGCCAATCCAAGTGATTTAAATGCCCAGCTTGTTTTAAATCCCCGTGTCAGTGCTAGTACATTGGAAGAGTATAGACAAGCTATGGCTTGCGATGCTGGGGAAGAATTACAAACAGCGCAAGGAGAAATCGACGCTTTTGTAGAAGCCGCTAGAGTGTTTTATCATGGAGCTAATCAGGCATTCCAAAGAAAGATATGCAGTATGGATCCTGTACTGCTAGCCCGCCAGTTGCAAGGAGAGCCTGTTTCTAAAGAAGTTCTTTTACGAGCACTTAAGAAAGATGCACGGCTGCCAGAGGAACGCTTCCGTTGGATCCAAGAAAGGATCCAATCATCAGATGAGGCTTGGAGAATCTGTTTTGTTAAGGCGATCACAGGAAATGCAACTCTTTCTCCAGGCATGAAAATTTCGATTGCTCAAGGGTTCCGTGGCCCTGGGGTCTTTGAATTGCACACTTGTCATAATTCCCTTGATATCCCAGTCGAGGCTGTTTCAGAAGATTTAAGAAGAGGTGTAGCAGAAGAGGTCTTAACAGCAGATCCGGAAAATGTCAGCGCCAAGCTCGTCTTAGGCCATGCCTTAAGTTCGGAAGCATTGCAAGCGTATAGAATTGCTGTGCGCTGCCGAGCAGGACACGAGCTGGAGGCTGCTAGCAAAGAGATCGATAAACACCAATTCATAACAGCTTTAGATGCGATCCTTGTCGGAGAAGGGTATAACATTCAGTAGGATCTAAAGGAGAATACCGTAAGTTACTTTACAGCAACTTGCGGTATTCTGCCTGCAGTAGAGCAAAGGCCAAAAATGGATCACGAAGAGGAACCTGTTTTTTTTCACCTTGTACAGTTGCCTCTAAAAAACCATTGGCAAGCCCTTTTTTTAGCTCATCTTTTGTGAAGGCAAGAGCACTGGCTATGGCTTCAGAGTATTCAGGCGTGAGTTTTTCCTGAGCTGCAATTTTTCCCATAAAAATAGGGATTATCGAAGACATCACTCCTGTATCTACTGCAATTTCTCCCAAAAAACTCACTGAGGATGCAATAAAACCTGTTTCTTCCTTTAATTCACGAAACGCAGCCTCTTCCAGTGTTTCTTGGGATTCCCTCCCGCCTCGAGGAAGTTCTAGTTCCCAGGATCGGGTAGCATGTCGATAGGTTAAGATTAATATAATCTTTCCTGAAGGCAAAACCGGTAGAACAGCAACTCCGGGGGATTTTCTTTTTAGTTCGCTTTTCCAGAGCAAGCGGTCATATGTTCCTGGTATGCCTTGAGGGAAATAAACTGCATCGCGTAGCCAAATCCAATATTGGTCTTCATTTACAATGCCTATTCGACTAAATTCCGCTGCCTTATCCGGTGAAAATCCCTTTTTTAGCAAGCGGTTTTCCTGAGTTTTTTGGATCTGAGCCATTTCTAGCGGATCGAGTACAATTTCAATTTCTCCTTTCTTGTAATCGCCTTTAGGTTGATCGAGCTGCGAGATATACGAAAAATAGTCTTCAAGGGATGGGCTGCCATAGATGCACTGGGAGCAAAACAGGCTTAGAATAAGAGCGTTTTTCATTAGTTTTTCCTGAATTAAAGCTTAAGGATTATAGTAGAAGAAGTTCTAAAAAGTACATCGATTTTATTGCGATCTTTTCCGCTAGCTGAAGAAGTCTGAGCTGTATTAGCATGTGGCGCAATCGAGTTTTTTCATCGAGAAATACCCAAGGATCTATTATGTCCTTTTTGAAATATATTCCATATTTGTTATCTGTTGTTTCTTTTGCTTGTGCGGAAGAAAATTTTCTGCTTGTTGATGCTGTTTCAGGTGAGACTGTTCTTGAACTTGGCTCAGCAATCGACGAGAGAATGAGTCCCTGCTCGACATTTAAGATCCCTTTAAGCTTGATGGGATATGATGCCGGAATCCTGATCGATGAGCAGACTCCGATTTGGGAATTTCAAGAGGGATACGATGATTTTCTCGATGCTTGGAAAGATGCTCAGTCGCCTCAGTCTTGGATGCAGTGCTCATGTGTTTGGTATTCTAAGAAGATCTCTTGCTGCTTGGGATTGCAAGAAATGCAAGACTACCTATCTGTATTTGACTATGGCAATCAAGATCTATCAGGAGGTCTTGTCATGCCTGGCAAGACGGATCCTGTATGGTTTCATTCTTCCTCTTTAAAAATTTCTCCTAAAGAGCTGGTTTCTTTTGTAAATACGATGCTCCAAAATACATTCCTTCTTACTGATCATGCAATAGCTAAGACCAAGGCGATTTTGTTTAAAGAAGAGTTACCGCAAGGATGGAAACTCTTTGGCAAGACGGGATGGAGTGGATCCATAGGCCGTTATGATGATGCCATTTTGGAGTATGCTTGGTTTGTCGGTTGGATTGAAAAAGACAATCGAGCTTTTTCTTTTGCTTATCTTATCCGCGAAAAAAAAATCAGATTGGATCAAAGAATTCCAAGAGTGATTCACCTGCTTAATGAATCTGGCGTTATCGGGAGGAAATAAACCGTATCGCTCCTTCATTTTCAGATTGTAGAAAATAAGCTTCGACTCATTAAGGTCACCCTCTTTATACTGTTATTTTTTTACTTAAGAGGAACTTATACAATGCGCAAGGTCATTCTTGTCTGTCTATTTAAGATTGCGAAAGCTCTTTTGTCGCTGCGTTATCGGATCCGAGTCGAGGGACTGGAAAAAATCCCTTCTCGAGGAGTTCTTTTTCTTCCTAATCATCCCGCGGAAATCGACCCTGTGATCTTGACGACGATATTAGGGCCTCGGTTTTTTCCCCGTTCTTTAGTGGTGGAGCATTTTTATTATCTCTATGGATTTACCTGGCTCATGCGCTGGGTCTGCGCTTTTCCCATCCCTTCGATGAGTGAGAAGAAGAGCAGATGGCGCCAAAAAGCTGTAGAGAAGGCATACCAAGAAGTGAAAGATTCATTGCATAGAGGAGAAAACTGGATCGTATATCCTTCAGGCAAACTAAAGCAAACGGGAGAAGAACAGATAGGCGGAGCCTCTTTTTCTCATGATCTCTTGCTCGATTGTCCTGAAGTGACTTTTGTTCTTGTGAGGACGACTGGATTGTGGGGCAGCCGCTTTTCTAAGGCTCTTACCGGATCTTCTCCTGATTTTGGAGAGCAGCTAAAAAAAAGCATAAGGGTGATTTTTAAAAATGGCCTGTTTTTTACGCCAAAGAGAAAAGTATCTATAGAATGTTCTTTGCTTCCAAGTGGTTTTCCTAAAGAAGCGGGGCGTCTTGGATGGAACCGCGCTTTAGAAGAATGGTATAACCAAAGAGGCCCGGAGCCAATCACGCTGGTCTCTTATTCTAGATGGCGCACAGAGCTTCCTCAGGTGCAAGATACCAACTCTTATCAAGAAGAAGAAAAAGAACATTGGGAGCCACCGCAGGAGATCTTGGACGTGGTATATCCTTATTTAACGAAGCTTTCAGGGAATTCGAAGCTTTCTTTTAAGATGCATTTGTCAAAAGATTTGGGGTTGGATTCTTTGGACGTTGCCGACTTATATGTCTTTTTAGATAAGCAATATGAGGGGATAAAAGTCGATCCGGGACAGCTGCACACAGTCCGAGATGTCATCGAAGCTGCCATGGGAAAAAAAACAGTAGAAGAAGACTCCGATAGCATAAAAAAGGTGGCTTGGCCGCAAGAGGGAGAGAGAAAAGAGCTACACTATCCGGAAGCAAACTCTTTAACAGATGCTTTTTTGCTCGCCTGCGATCGGATGGGCTCTTTCTGCGCTTGTGCAGATGCAGTAGCAGGTCCTGTTTCCTATCGTAAATTCAAACAGTCTGCTTTGATTTTATCTGAGCAGTTTAAGAAATGCCCAGGGGACTTTGTTGGGGTGATGCTTCCCTCTTCCGTAGCCGCATATCTTGCGATCTTTGCTTTGTGGCTTGCCGGCAAAGTTCCTGTCATGGTCAACTGGACATCTGGAGTAAAAGCTCTCGACCATGTGTGCAAGGTGGCTTCTTTGCAAGCAGTGATTACCTCCCAGCGTTTTTTAGATCGTTTGGAGATCGAGGATCTAGGAGCGATTGAGGAGAAATTTCTGTTTTTAGAAGAGGTAAAAAGAGAGATTGGCATCCAGTCAAAAATCAAAGGGGTCTTTCTTGGTATGTATCCTGCCTTGCAATTGCAAAAGAAGCTAGGCTTGTCTATCGATGCCTCTTCTGTGGCTGTCCTTTTATTTACAAGCGGCACTGAAACACTGCCAAAGGCTGTGCCCTTAAGCCATAGAAACCTTCTTGAAAACCAAAAGGCTGTCTTTTCTGCAGCTCAACTCAAGAAAGAGGACATCCTCTACGGGGTTCTCCCTCCTTTCCACTCTTTTGGGTTTTCTATGACGGGGATTTTGCCTATCTTGTGCGGACTCAAAGTCTATTATGCACCCGATCCGACGGATGCTCGGGGGATGGCTAAAGATATCGACCAGCTTAAATTAACCCTTCTTTGCTGTGCTCCTAGCTTTTTGAGGGGGCTATTTGCGGTGGCAAAACCAGAACAATTGCAGAGCGTGCGTTTGATCGTCTCTGGAGCGGAAAAAGCTTCTAAGGAGCTCTTTGACTATGTCGAGATGCATTGTAAAGGAGCGGCTATGATCGAAGGATATGGGATTACCGAGTGTTCCCCTGTCGTAACCTTGCATAGAATCGACGAAGAAAAAATAGGTGTCGGTAGAGCCCTTCCAGGCGAAGAACTTTGCATAGTGGATACAGCAGGGCGTGTTCTTACAAGGGGAGAAGAAGGAGAGGTCTGTATTTATGGCCCCAATGTTTTTACCGGATATTACCAGTATCCAAAAGATCCTTTTATAGAGATCGGAGGGAAAAGATGGTACCGTTCTGGCGATCGAGGGATCCTCGATGCACAAGGGAATTTAATTTTGAAAGACAGGATCCATCGGTTTGTGAAAATCGGCGGAGAAATGGTGCCTTTAGGAGGTATTGAAGAAGAACTTCTCTATGCTGCGAAAGAAGAGATGTGGTATCCTCTCTCCCAAGAAAGTCCCCCTCTTGCCATCGTAGCAAGAGAGAAAAACACGGAAAAACCTGAGATTGTTCTGTTTGCGACGTTTTCTATCACCAAGGAAAAGGCAAATGCCACATTGCGGGAATCAGGATGGGGCAGACTTGTAAAAATAGCGGATGTAAAAAAAGTAGAAGAAATACCTTTAACAGGGACCGGTAAAATCCATTATCGGATCTTGGAAGAACAGCTAGGATAGGTTATGGCCATTCGATTGAAACTATATAATACAGAAACACGTGCTTTAGAGGAGGTGGCTTCACAAAACGGCCGGGAAATCCTCATGTATACCTGTGGCCCAACTGTATATAATTTTGCTCATATAGGGAATTTTCGCACCTACGTTTTTGAAGATATTTTACGAAGGGCGATTCAGTTTTTTGGAATGAAAGTCAAGCAGGTCATGAATCTTACTGACGTCGATGATAAGACTATCCAAGGCGCCTTGTCCCGTGGAGTCTCCCTAGAGGAATACACACGTCCTTATATCAATGCGTTTTTTGAAGACCTACATACTTTAGGAATAGAGCCTGCAGAGTTCTATCCTGCAGCAACAGACTATATTCCCGACATGATCCAAATCATCGAACAGCTCCTGAAGAAGGGAGTGGCATATGTAGGATCAGATCGAAGCGTCTATTTTTCGATCGATGCATTTCCTTCTTATGGGAGATTGTCACATCTTCCTATTTGCCATTTAAAAGCAGGGGCGTCAGAGAGGGTATCTGCTGACGAATATGATAAGGAACATATCAGTGATTTTGTGCTGTGGAAAAGCTATGACCCCGAAAGAGATGGAGAGATCTACTGGGAAAGCCCTTTTGGAAAGGGCAGGCCAGGTTGGCATATTGAATGCTCTGCGATGGCGATGAAGATTCTAGGAGAGAGCATCGATATCCACGTGGGAGGGGTTGATAATATGTTCCCGCATCATGAAAATGAAATTGCGCAGTCGGAAGCATATTCCGGCAAGCACTTTGTGCGCCATTGGCTCCATGCGGAACATCTCCTTGTTGATCATAAGAAGATGTCTAAGAGTTTAGGGAATTTTTACACTCTAAGAGATCTTCTGCAGAAGGGATATACAGGTAAGCAGGTTCGTTATGCGCTTTTGCAGGGACATTATCGCATGCAGCTTAACTTCACTTTTGCAGGCCTTGAAGCTGCTGTGTCTTCTTTGCAGAGGGTAGCTGATTTTATCGATAGGCTGTATAGAATAGAGGAGAAAAACTCTTTTGGTCTTGTAGAGCCGATAATCCAAAAGACAATGGGTGGTTTTCAAGAGGCTTTAGCCGATGATCTCAATATCGCGGTTGCGCTTTCTTTTGTATTTGAAGCTGTTCGCGAAATCAACAGCCTATGTGACCTTGGCAAGCTCAGCCAAAAAGAAGCAGAACAAGTCATAGAGATGCTTCGTCAGATGGATAAAGTCTTGCATGTTTTTCCTTTAGAGCCTATTGATGCCATCCCTCAAGAGTTAGAAGAGGCTCTGCAAAAAAGGCAGGAAGCACGCCGAGAAAAAAACTGGGCGCTTGCAGACGAATATCGAGATTATATCCTTTCTAGAGGGTATAAAATTGAGGATCTGCCTTCTGGCGCCAGACTAAAAAAGAAATAAGGAGATTGCTGTGGCAAAAAGTGGACTTACCAGAGACGAACAATACCTTGTTAAGTTATTTGAGATAGCGCCTTCCGGAGAAGAGGTGAATCGCTATCAGATCGGAAAAGCAATCAGCCAAAATGACAAAAGCGTCGATAACATTGTCAGGATGCTTGCGCAAACCAATTTTATCGAAAAAGGGGAGGGACAAAATATCTTGATCACTCCCAACGGAATCGCCCTTGCTAAAGAGCTACTCTCTTAATCTTCCGGCTTCATCAGCGGGAAGTAGAGTACATCGCGGATCGAATGAACCCCTGTAAAGAGCATGACAAGGCGGTCGACGCCGATCCCTAAGCCTCCAGCAGGGGGCATGCCTTGGCAAATTGACTCGATAAACTCTTCGTCAAGAGGGCTGGCTTCTTCATCTCCAGCGAGCCTTAGAGCTGCTTGCTCTTCTAAGAGACTTCTTTGCAATACAGGGTCATTGAGTTCTGTGTAAGAATTGCAAAATTCATTGGTTAAGATGAATGTTTCAAATCTTTCTACAAACCGCTCTTGCTTGAGAGTTGGATCTCTATGGAGTTTGCAAAGAGGTGTTGTTTCGATCGGATGGTCAATAATATGATGTGGTTGGATCAGATGTTTTTCTGCGAGCTCTTCGAAGAGCATGGCAATCAACGCCCCTCGGGTTTTTCCTTTCATGTCACTTAAGGGAATGTGTGCTTGTTCTGAGAGGATCTTCTGCATCTCATCTTCATTTAAACTATCGACGTCTACCTGTCCATAAGTGCAGATAGCCTCTTTCATGCTCATCCGTCGCCAAGGGGTCTTGAGATCGATAATGTGTTCCTGCCCTTCAATGAGAGCAGTAATTTGCGTAGAACCAAAAAGCTCTAAAGCGATTCCTGCGAAGAGGTTTTCTGTAAAGGTCATCATATCGTGATAATCCCAGTAGGCTGCATATGCTTCCAGCTCTGTAAACTCCGGATTATGAGTGCGGTCGATCCCTTCATTGCGGAACACCTTTCCGATTTCAAACACCTTAGAATACCCTCCTACGAGGAGCTTTTTAAGAGGGATCTCTAGAGAAATGCGCAGGAACATCTCTTGGTCTAAAGCGTTGAGCTTTGTTGTAAAAGGACGCGCTTGCGCTCCTCCATAGACGTTTTGCAAGACAGGGGTTTCTACTTCCAAAAAACCATGGGCATCGAAATATTTTCGGATCCATTGCAAAATCCTGGAACGGACTTTAAATTGGTCTAAGACATCTTGGTGGGTGATCAAATCGAGCCAGCGTTTTCGATATCGGACCCCTTTATCAGAAAGTCCGCTATGCTTATCAGGGAGAGGGAGGAGAGTTTTGCAAAGGAGTATGACTTTTTTTACAAAAATCGTCAGCTCTCCCTTCTGAGTTCGAAATAGATGACCTTCTATGCCTAGAATGTCTCCTAGGTCCAGCTTTTTCTCGATAAACTTCATCGCAGACAATTCTTCACTGTGCAATCCCTCCACACAGGTAAGATCTCGGTTAAACATCACTTGCAAACGCCCTGTTTCGTCTTGGATGTGTCCAAATGCATTTTTCCCCATAGCTCGAAAGAGTACAAGCCTTCCAGCGATCGAGGCTGCATCTGTATTGCCGGCAGCAGCTTCTTCGCTATGGCCGATCTCCTGGCCTTCGTATTGCAAAGAGAGTGTTTGGCAAGTGTTTTTTGGAGTAAACTTTGGAGGATACGGGTCTATTCCTAGGTTGCGGATCTCTTCGAGTTTAATAGAACGGTTTTGAAATTCTTCGTGTTGGTGATATTCAGGGAGGATGGACATATTGTTTTTTGGGTGTTAGCTATAGGTTAAGAGTAGATTGTAGGGGTTTGTTTTGTTCTATGCAAGGCCGAGCATCAATTTTATTTCCGAAAGCATCAAACAAAGTTCTTGCTCATTCCAAGCTCTATTATGCGCTTTTTGGCTTTTTTCTTTTTCAGCATCGAGCAACGCAAAACTATGACAGCGGATACTAGGAGAAGCTTTCAGCAAATGAAAATACAAAGAAGTCTCAAATGGGATGATCGCATCATTTCTGTGGTATAGAACATCCACTCTTCCTTTAAGATGACGAATCGCTTCAATAGGGTCTTGATCCCAGCGCGCTTTTGTGATGAGCTCATGGAGTTCATGAGAATCTGCAATCCGAGAGTGGATGTCTGCAAAAGAGCGGTCGCTGATGAAATGGATCTGTGCTTCCGGGTAATGATCTTGGATTTTTTTAGCGCCGAATGCTCCAAAAAATCCGCCCAAAGAATGCCCAATGATTACAACCCGGCTGGGATCTACTCCATGGCTTTCTACCAGATATCGGAAGGCGGCAAGGCAGTCTTCTGCGACTGTATCCGGGTGGGTTTCTCCCGTGCTTTTTCCTACTCCTCTGGGGTTAAATACAACAAGATGGCAGGTTCTTTGAAGCTCTTCTCTCCAAGAATAAGGCCATGAGAATGCCGTCTCGTAAAAGCAGCCGTTGCCATGTAAGAATAGGATTGCTGCGGGAATGGTTCCCGGAAAATGCAAGCCATTGATGGTCTCTCCCTCTGCAGGAGACAAAGTAATCTCTGCGGCTTCTGAGGCCATGGCTTCTCGTATAGGGGCAAATGCTTCAATGAGGTCTTTGCCCTCTTCTAAAGTCCGTCTTCTTGCAACCACCAAAAGGGGCGCCGCTGCAGCTATTGGAGAGGACATGAAAGGGGTCAACGCTGCCATGGTATTAACCTTGTCTATGATGGGTTTGAGAAGTAGGTGCTGTATGCATTGGCTGCGTAGGTACGCGTATTGAGGGTGGCACCATAAGGGGTTCTGCAAGTTCTTGTCGGATTCGAATATGGGATGTTTTTAGGGCTTCTTGGCTTATTAGCATTTCTTGAGGCACCCGGGAGAAGTTTTGGTCTTTTACTGAGATCGTGGATTGGCGAAAGTGTTTGTAAAGAAGAGCTCGGATGTGCTTGGCCTGTAGGGCTGGATTCCAATAAAATGTATGAGAAGCAGAGAGTTCTTGTATGAGCCTGCTACCCTGATATTGTTCGAGTTCGATTTTCTTGTCGATTGTTTCAGTAGAAACCGCTCGGTAGAGGCGTTCGTCGAATTTGTAGTAGAGGGTCTTATTGGCTAAAGAACATACGGAGCAGTAGGCTTTATATTCTTCTGAGCCCGGGTTTTTTGAAGAAAGTGTAGTCCATTGATATTGAGCTAGATAGTCCGATATATCTCTTAAATAGATATGAGTGTGCGCTAAAGCGCCTTTTTGAAAAATTCGCAAAAACTTTTGCCAGCAGGTGACTTCGCTTTTTGGGATTACAACGAGCTGTCTATTTCCGGATACATTTTTAATCCCTAGAATTTCTTGATGGGGATTAAAACTGCTTAAGAGTGAAAGATCTGCATTGGTAATAGAAGGCATATATTTTCCTGTTTTGAAAAACAATAGAAACATTGTACGACGAATCTATCTATAATTCAATGGAATATAGATTTTAATATCCACTCAACTATGTAGTCATTAATTAATAAATCTTTATTTTATATAAATAAAAATACAATAAAATTTCTCTTAAAAAGAGATGTTTTATGGCTTGTTCTATTTCAGCTACGGCTTCGCCGAGTTTGCCTCCTTACCAAAGAGAAGCAGCAGACCCAAGGCTTTTGCAGATTGAATCGATTTTTCGTAAGGTACAGGAAAACAGAGTTTTAACATGCGAAGAAGCTCGTTTTTTACAAAAAGAAGATATAGAAAGTAGAGGCATAATAGGTTGCTGCAAAAGTCCGCGCCTTGCCCTGGAAAAGCATCGATTGTCCCGCGTGTTTGCGCAAGTCTCTCCTGTTGTTATGTCTGTAGAAATCGAAAGAAGACTTCCTATGGCGGTTTTGAGTCCAGCTCACCTTTCTTGGCTCGCTGGCTGTATAGAAATATATCGCAAGACACAGGATCCAGTCGTGGGTGCTCTGAGCGATTTTCGCGCGCAAAGAGGGAGAGACCCAACCCGTATAGAGCTTATAGGACTTGTCTACCCTTATAATAAAACGCCGCATTTGGAAAGAGCTGGACAAACGGTCGGACAAGTAGGTGGATTTACAATCCAATACAATGCTCAAGGGAGATTAGAGATCCTTTCAGGCGCGATAGGTCCTTTAGATATGGCTCCCCATCAAACTCTTACGCAATCTCAGATCCAAGAAATGAAGGAAGTCTATTGGTCTTTGGCTAAGGTTCCCTATAATAACCTCGGAGAAATGCTAGCTTTTGTGCAGTTTTATCATGCAGAAAAGATGAGAGAGCCTTCTCTTTCGATGAGAGAGGCATGGATGCGGTATAAGCCTGATTTGGAAGCTCTCTATGATCGTTATAGAGGAGGGACTTGCCTTCTTTTAGCTAAGAAATTCCAAAATGCGATGGCTGCTAGGGGTATTCAGGTGGAGTGTATAGGAGAGAATGGGAGAAATGCAATAACGGCTCTTCCTCTGCCGAATATAGAAAAAGATTTGACTTATTGGGAACATTATTCCTTAGTGATCCAACATGTAAATCATGCCGCGGTTCTATGTCTATATCAAGACGAAGACATGAAGAAAAGCAACCTATATTTTCAGTGTTCATACGAGCAGCGCAGCGATGAGATTACAAAATGCGATGATTCGTACTTGGAAGCGTACTATCACAAAGAAGAAGGAATCCCTAACCGGATCCAAGATACGTCCTATATTGGTAAAGCCCGACTAAGAGGGAGATGGAAGAGTGTCATACAACAAGAAGGTAAGATTCTGGGGATCGATTTACTGCGTGACAATCTGTACATTAACTCCGCTCTTATAGGAGATAAGAGAGATCTGCCATTGAATAGCGAGGGTCGAGTGTCCATTTCTTTAGCAGATCTTGCAAATCCGGACTTGCGAGGAGAGTATTGGGTTAATGGAGCTTTGCAGGAAATGACGCATAGAGAAGCTCTTCAAAAAGTTCTTGTCAAAGCAAGGGAAGGGGGAATGTATTTGCCGGAAGATACAGAGGACGCCATTCTTCTTTTGTCTCAATGCCGTTCTGAATTTTTTACAAATCTTTTTGTAGAGCCTTTGCAAGGGATCAAAGCATGTTATGCGGATCTGCAAGATCTTGCTCATCGGTTGAATGTAAAGAAGCAAGAAGTAAAGAAAAGAGTACATCTCATTTCCAAGGAAAGATATGACCTTATCTCTGTGTTGGAAAAATCTTTTGAAGAAATGACGGCTCCCTTCTATTTTGGAAGGGGACTGGAAGACTGCCGTCTTGCTGTAGAAACGTGCAAGGCGCAATTTGATGAGATCTTCACTGCATTGGAAAGAGTAGATTAGAGCTCTTCTGCAACCCATGCAGTGAAAAGATCGGGATCTACATTACCGCCACTTAAGAGACAAACTGTATCTCCTGGAGGTAGATGAGGGAGAGCTTTTATCATGCCGGCTATAGAAACCGCTCCAGAGGGCTCTACAACGAGGCCCATGGTTTTATAGAGCAGGCAAAGAGCTTGTTTGATCTCTACTTCGGTAATGCACATTGCCGTATCTAAATATTGTTCCAGCAAAGGATAGTTCAAATTCCCTACTTGAGGAGCTCTTAAGCCATCGGCAATAGTATGAATTGTCTCTTTTTTCACGCGGTGGCCTTCTTGTCGAGAAAGAAAATAGTCATTTGCCTCTTCAGGTTCCACTCCGATAGTATGGATGGAAGGATCTAGTTGTTTTAAAGCAGCCATAGATCCTGCAGCAAGACCGCCTCCGCCCACAGGACAGAAATAATGCCGGATCGAAGGGAGTTCTTCGTAGATCTCAAGTCCTGCAGTTGCCTGTCCTTCGATGACGTCGAGATGGTCGTAAGGAGATAAGACAGCTAAGTTCATCTCTTTGGCAAGAGAAACGACTTTTTCTTGTTGTTCCAAATGGCCTTCCCCATAGAGTAAAACATGGGCATGGTACTTTTCCGTCAGCTCCTTTTTAATCTTTGGAACAGAGGGCGGCATGATGATATGGGCGGGGATTTGCAAACAGGAAGCTGCGTAACTCACGGCTTGCGCGAAATTTCCGGATGAGCGCGTGATGACTCCTTGTCCTTTAGGGAGTTTTAAGAGGGCGTTGAAAGCGCCTCTCGCTTTGAAGCTGTGGGTTGCTTGTAATTGTTCGCATTTGAAAAAAAGACGGTGAGGTAGGGAGTATTTTTCTTCAAACGCATAAGCGCGGACAAGAGGAGTTTTTCGGATGAAAGGCTTGATTCTGTGGTTGGCTTTTTGAATCTGCGATAAGAGCATGGCGTTCTTTAGATTGTTAGTTTGGAGAGGTTTTGTCAAAATCTTCTTTATCATAGCAGAAAGACTAAAAGACTCAAGCGATCTTCTATGGAGGTGGGAGGTGTAGTACAAGGCGTTTTCCGGGGAGGATCTCTTCTTTTGCAAAAAGAAGGACGAACGTCTTGGCTTCCTTCTTGTCATAGTAAAGGCGACAAATGACGTTGCCATGTTTTGCATTCTTTGGGATTTCTCTTGTGAAGCACCCTTTATGGCTCGCATCAAGGCAAAGGAGTTTGTCTTTAGAGAGGCATCGAAGAGGAAAGATGTAGCGGGATCTTGGTCTTGTTTTTATACATAAATCTCCCGAAAGCAGGCCGATGAATTCGCCTTTTTGGATAGGTTCGCTATGAGGAGTTAGCAAAACATCCCAACTTCGGGGGATATGCTTGATCCGGAAACAGCGAGGGATTGCACGCTCTAAGACAATCTCCTCAAAAGCCTCTACTTGAGACTGTAGGGATTTAGGAAGAGAGGGTAAGGTTTTAGAAAAGGATCTTTCCAGAGTCTTTTCTGCGGTAACTTCCGGGTTGCGATGTCCCATGAGATATTCTTGGATTGCAGCGGAGGGCTTGCGAGGAAGAGAGTGCTTTTGTACCTGCAAAGAGCTATCCAAAGTATAGCTAGCAGGGGTAAGGTCGTGAGGGATTATTTTTAACGTAGCCCAATATTGCCCTCCATAGTTGCTCAGCAGTTGGTCTCCGGGTAAGATCCTTTGCAGTGCAAAGAGGAGGATTTCCATCTTTCCGTCTGGCATTTTGGAGATCACAGCTTCTACATTGGGAGCCAAAGAACTATGGTTGATAAATCGGGTGAAGTTTCCTTGCTTTAAAGCGTTGGTTTGGATTGCAAATTCCTGATTTTTAGGGTATGAGCGCCTTTTGTCTTTTATATGGGATTTTTCTTTGGCAGTAAGCTTTAGTCCTTGGAGAAGGTCATAGGCATAGGCGGTCTCTTTGGTGTAATTTTCTTCAACAAGTTCATAGGCGCCAGTATAGATCCCAATGAAATCGCCGATTTCGATGGGAGCGCTTGAGGGTTTCAGGAAAATGCCTCCTTGGATTTCTTTCACCTGGGCTAGGTGGAATCGAGAGGGAATCCCAAATCGGATGATTTCTTGGTTGGTTTGTTCGATTTTTTTGAATAGGTTGGTTTTTACAATAAGCGCGTCTTTTGATGTCAGCCTTTTTGCATGTTTTTTTAAACAAGCAATAGTTCCATCATTTCCTATAGACGAAATTAACTTAAAACAATCTGGAATATCCATTTTTGTGTAGTTTCTTCCATTTCTACCCCTATAATTAATGTAATAATAAAAAAATTATTATTCAACAATTAAAAGAAAGTAGAAATAGGATCTACATCAATAAGGCAGCGAACTTCTTGGTTCTTAAACTGTTTCTGTAAAGGCAAAAGCCAGCGATAGGCTTGGGTCACTTGGCTTGTTTTCATCAAAAACTGAAATCGGAACTGGTCTTGGATTTTTGCATGGCCTGTGGGGATGACGGGGAGTAGTTCAAAAGAGGGAGGAAGAACCCGAATCAGTTGGGATCGAATGGCTTCAGCTTGATCTTGGGTTTTGCGAGCATCAGGTCCTGAAAAGACGAATTTAATCAAATGGATATAGGGAGGGTATTGGAAAAGTTTTCTCACCTCGGATTCTTCTTCGTAAAAAGGGATGTAGCGCTGGGTAGAAGCGTGTATTAGCGTCGGATGGGAAGGTAGGAAGGTTTGGATGATGACCTCTCCGGGAAGATCGCTGCGGCCAGCTCTGCCAGCCGCTTGGGTTACAAGCTGAAAAAGTGCCTCGGAAGAACGGAAATCTGGGATGTTCAGTGTAATATCAGCATGGAGGATTCCAACTAAGGTGACAGAGGGAAAATGGAGCCCTTTTGCGATCATTTGCGTGCCCACTAAGATATCGGCTTTTCCTGAACGGAAAGAGCGGAATAGCGATTCATGAGATCCTTTTAGGCGCGTCGTATCGGCATCCATACGCAGAACGCGGCATTCGGGAAAAAGAGCATAGAGGGCTTTTTCTACCATCTCCGTGCCGGCTCCTCGGAACTTAAAAGGCGCTTCATGTGAACAGGAAGGACAAAGGGTAAGAGCAGGACTTCGATGGTCGCAAAGATGGCAGGCTAGAACATTTTCGCTTAAATGGAAGGTCAGAGATGTATCGCAGTGAGGGCAGCTTGGCACATAAGAGCAGCGAAGGCAGATTTGCGAGGTGTGATAGCCTCTTCGATTCAGTAGAAGAAGGGTTTGTTCTCCTTTCGCAAGTCTTGCTTTGATGGCGCGGATCAAAGGATCGGAAAAAAGGGTGTATCGTTTTTGTTTGAGGCACTCTTGCTTCATATCGACGATCTGCACCTGCGGTAATCTGCCAAGATCTGGACGCTTAGAGAGTATGCTGAGGTGGTATTTTCCTTCGAGAGCGTTTCGATAAGTTTCTAAGCTAGGTGTCGCACTGCCTAGGATGACGGTGGCTTGGCTGAGCTTGGCTCTCATCACAGCCACATCTCTTGCATGGTAGCAGGGACCTTCTTCTGTTTTTTTGTATGCAGTTTCATGTTCTTCGTCGACAATGATAAGCCCAAGACGGGGGACTGGACAGAAAATAGCGGAGCGCGCTCCGATGACGATGGGTGCTTCTCCTGAAAGAATATGATGCCAGGCATCTCTTTTTTCTCCCTCGGAAAGGCGATGATGGAGGACGGCAATTTTTTCTTCAAAGCGACTTTTTAGCCGTTCAATAGTCTGGGAAGTGAGGATGATTTCCGGGACAAGAAAGATAACCCCTTTTTTCTGTCGGATGGCATGGTCGATGGCTTGCAGGTACACTTCTGTTTTTCCACTTCCTGTAATGCCGTAGAGGAGGTGGACTGCAAAACTATTTGCATCGAGGTCTTTTTGGATTTCGCCAAGAGCGTCTTTTTGTTCTGGATTGAGCGTTTTAGGCTTAGTGAGAAAGTAGTCTTGCTTCCATGCAGGCATGCGATGGATAGTATCTTTTTCAAGACAGAGAATCCCTTTTTTTACAAGGGTATGCACGGGACTTACCGAACTTTTTGTTTTTTCGAGAAGGTCGGAGAGGAAAATGCCATCGGGATGAGAGAAAACGATATCTAGGACGGCTGCCTGCTTGGGATGTGTTCTTCGTAGAGTTTGGCACGTTTCTGCGAGGTTTTCTAGGGAGAGGTTTCTTTTGACGATCGTCTGCATCTCTGCCTGCATATGACTTCGGATGCTGGAAGGTAGGATTGTTTTAAGGACTTTATACAGCGGCGCGCAGTAGTATTTAGCCATCCATTCCGCGAGCGTTGCCAAGTCTTGGGTTAGAATGGATCCTTCAGAAAGGAGCTTTTCTATTGGTTTGGGTGTTGTAGCAGCCGCCATTTGCTTCAGTTTCCAGATGGTTCCTTTGCGCATGGAGTGTTTCACGGGGACTTCTACTCGAGAGCCTATATGGACTACATTGCGCATCTCTTCAGGAACTAGATAGTCTAATTCTTGGTCTATGGCGTGGTCGAGAATGACGGAAGCGTAGAGGGGGTTTTCAGTAGCTTGCATAGAGATTGCCAAAGCACCTTTTTATGTAATGGATGATGGAAATACGAACTCAGAGGCTGTGTGATGAGTAAACGGCAGCTCCCTAAAAAGAACTCCATAGAAGAGGGGTTCTCTCGATACCAAGGTAGTAAGGGAGCATGCTTTTTTAAAGAAGGAGGAGCTACAATCAGTTTGGCTTGCAGATCCTCGAATACCATAGCCCATTTGCTATCCCAGTCTTTAACAGGTACGCGCATTGCCGGACCAAAATAAAGGGTAATTGCTTGTCTGACATTTTCCAAAAAAAGAGTCTCTTGTGGACTTTCCTGGAAATCTAACAAAAGAGTGTCTGCTTGCAAGAGCCTTTCTTTTTTGCGAGCATCTTTATAGTAAGAGATATGATCCTCAGGAGTGTCTTTTAACAAGGTAAATGAAGGAAAGAGCGTTTGTACCTGTTTTTCTATCCCCTCAAAGCTGCGAGAAGGAGGTGTCTTCATAGGAGGAGGTATCGCAGGCTCTGGTGGCTTAAATGAGATTTTCTCAGCAGGAAGAGGCTCTTGCTTTATCTGCTCGACAAAAGGAAGAGCGGCTACTTTCTGCGGTGTCTTATGGGGGGGGGGTGAGCAGTAGGTTTTTTCTTCTGCCATATATATACAAGAGTATAAGAGGGGATCCTGGCGTAAATATTGGACCGTGTCTTGGATAAGAGATCGATAGAGGTCAAGCTGGGAGATCATGCTGTATTTTAAAAATGAGGTCTTTTACTTCAGGGATGCGCAAGGCAAATCCTCGCACATGAAATCGATCGCATAAATAGGTGAGGATCGACTCTAATCCATCCGGATGCATTTTATTGAGAATGTGGTGTAAAGCTTGGGGATGGCTGATCTGCGCAATTTCTCTATGGCATTTTAACAGAAAGAATAGTAGGTTTTCATCGTCCTTAGCTAGAAAAATTAAGGGTTGTATAATCTGAAACATTTGCTGGAGATAGGCTTGTGCCTCTTGAACAAAATAGGGCTGTTTCTGAGGATGTTCCAGATAGTTAGCCGTCAGATGACTGACATTGGTAAGGGCGTGTTCAAAAAGAGCTACGGTTTCCTTTTCTTGTGAGTAAGCGATAGCAAGGAGGCTGCAATGTTCGCAGATCCGATTTATATGCCCGCTGTGTGAGGCGCAATCCAGAGGGTAGTGTTGATTGCCCGGTACAAAAATTTTTTCTGGAGGGGCTTCTTGTTCAAGAGCCTGCATCGACTGGAACAACTCCGAAAGGATAAACTGAAGGAGAAGAACTCGATTATTTCCATCCAAGACGGTCTGTGGAGAAAAAGGAGAATGGAAATTTGCTTTCGCCGTCTGCATATAGGGAGCTTGGTTGTTATGGGCCTAACTTCAATCCAGTATGGCAAAAGATCTGAGAAAAGACAAGCAATACTCAAGGATAAATAAATGCGTGCGATTCTGTGCGCCTCTTCATCTCTTCGTCTAAGAAGAGAGCCAGATCGGGATAATGCGCTTTAAGCCAGTTTGGAAATTTTGGATTAAGGCAGGGGATATCTTCTTTACGTGAATAATACTTGGTTTTATTTCGCTTACGGCGGTTTGTGATATAAGTAGCATTTTCATGGATTTGCGAAGAGGGGACAAAAGTTTTTTTATTAAATCTCCCAATGTCAATTTGGACAGGAGTGTTTTCTAGAAAGCCGAAGTTTTTATCAAAATCGGGGTCGCTGTCAAAGATTTCTTTTTTGTATCTAGCTTCAAGCAGATCAAAAAGAGAAGAGATCGTCTGTTTTGCTTCTTCGATTTTCCCAGCCTCCATCAGCCGAGTTAGCCTAGGACAGACTAGCTCTGCTCTTTTTTGTAGGATAAAGGAAGTGGAATCTATATCGAGCTTATGGCTGATATGCAGCTTATCAATAATAGTTAGCTTTTGATGAAAGCTATCAGTGGGGTTTAAGTGAACCAAAAGAAGACCTGTTTCTTCTTGCATTTCTTCAAAAGCTAGCCGGTAGCTTGTAAAGTCTCTTTCTAGTTTGTTTCTCTTTTTATCGATTGCTTTTTGTTTTTTTTTATGTAGAAAGGTTGGCATCCAGCGTTCACGCCAGGAAGGATCGTAGATATTCTGCTTAAAGAATTTAATGACGTATTGCCCGTCTTCGCTTAAAAAAACAAAGGACTGCTGGCCTGAGCTTAAATAATGAAAAGGTTGGGTAAGAACTTTTTGTACGGAAGCTGTTTCTTGGAGAGATAAAGTCCTGGTATCCCATTGGGGTTCTCTCTTGCGAGAAGATTGGATGCTTCCAATAGAAAATCCATCCGTTTGCTTTTTACAAAATGAGCTAAGTTGAGGAAAGAAAATCGCAAAGCATAACAAGAAGAACAATGTCGAGCATGTCTGGCGTTTCATAGAGATAACCTTATTTTCAAGCTAATCGCACAGAATAGAGATCGTAGGATTTTTTTGCATTTTGAAAAGATGCGATGGATTTTAAACGCTTGAGTGTTCTATCTAATACTTTGTGGGTAGGAGGGCTTTATGCGAGAGGTTATTCTCACAAACCAAACGAAAGAAGGGATTCCTTTGCAAGCAGTTTTTGATCCCAAACAGGGGATGAACCTCGTCCGCTACCGATGGGGCGACTGTGAAATCATCGACCAGAGTACGAGCCCATTATTCTTAGAAAGGTTTGCAGGTCTCGGAAGCCTGATCGGTCCCCATTTTCATCATAGGAACTTACAGGATATCCCACCGGTTCCTTTTGAAAATCTCTTTCCTCACATCGCGAAAGTCAAAGCCAAAGGTGTGATAGAGCCTTTTTCTCATGGGATAGCCAGATATGCCCCTTGGCAATACAAAGCAACACAGACGACTATATCAGCTCGCCTTTCCAGCACAGACTTATGGCATGGCATTATCCTATCTTCTTTAGAAGGCTTTGATTTTGAAATGTATTTTGATGTTCAGCTGCTCCCAGAAGGATTAGTTTTAGAGCTTGGGGTCGAGTCAGACCGTCCCTCAGTCGTGGGATTGCACTATTATTATAGCTTGCAGGACGGTCCAGCTCATGTAGCTGCTAAGGTTCAAAAACATTATCGGCAAGGGAATCAGTGGAGAGCGATCCCCAATGCATGGTTGCAAAATGGGATGTTGCTTTTTGATGCATCCCTTACAGCGGATTATGGCTTTCAGCCTCAGATGGAAGAGGCGAGGATTGCGCTTCAGACAGCCAAGTATATACTCGAAGTTTCCTACCAAGCAGATACGGATGACCATAGCTTCCAGCTCTACCGTCCGGAAGGGGCTTCCTATATTTGTATTGAGCCATTGAGCTCCAAAAATCCTCAAAAGCCGAATCGTAAATCTGCGAAGTTGCTTATTAGACTCGAGGTGCAGTCTTTATAGGTGTCTTAAAAATCATTGAGCTTAAAAAATAATCTACTATATAGATTGAGTAAAAGAGGGGATCTATGAATATAAATCTATATAAACAGACTGGAGAAAATCGGTTCAGAGAAGACTTTGGGCTTTATTTTGAAGATTTCATAGAAGGCATGGTAATAGAACATCGGCCAGGACGGACTTTGACTCGGACCGATAATACTTGGATGACTTTGTTAACTATGAATACAGCTGCTTTGCATTTTGATGCGCATTATGCAGAGCAAACAGAATGGAAAGTACCTTTAGTAGATAGCACATTGACGTTGGCGATTGTTACAGGAATGACGGTGAATTCCATCAGTAAAAAAGTAGTTGCAAACTTGGAATGGAATCATGTCAAGTTGTTAAAGCCTGTCTTCGAAGGTGATACTTTATATGCGCAAAGCACGGTTCTAAAGAAGAGAGAATCGAAGTCTCGACCTACGCAAGGGATTGTAACTGTTTTTACTAAGGGGTTAAATCAGAAAGGGGAAGAGGTGATGACTTTTGAACGCACTGTGCTGGTATATAAAAGAGGTCATCAGCCGGAGGAGAAAAACCTGTGAATCACCTATACCAGGAAAAATTGACCACAGCAGCGGAGGCTGTATCCCACATTCCTCCTACAGGCACGATTTCTATGGGTATGCGTGTTGCTACACCTCCTGCTTTGTTAAAGGCTCTTGAAATGCGCGCTCGAAATGGAGAGCTTCAGCATTTGAAGGTCTATTACATGCGTTGTGGAGATGTCGCTATGAGTACAATTTTTCAAGAAGACCTAATGAATATTTTTCGACCATACTCTTCCATGTTAACAAAAGCTGAGGTGCATCTTGCAGAGAAAGGATTTTCGATTGGAAGAAAATATATTCACTATGTCCCAATAGCATTTAGTCGGTATGCGTCTACCATCCGAGATAGAACTGAATTAGATGCTTTTTTGGTGACTGTTGCCCCAATGGATAGGCATGGATATTTTAATTTAGGAACAAACGGTGATTATGCAATTGAACTAGCGCGCTATGCAAAAAGGCTTATTGTGGAAGTCAACGAAAATATGCCTAGAACGGCAGGGGCTACTCTTCTGCATATTTCAGAAGTGGATGCAATCGTTGAGAATACTGTTCCCATACTAGAAGAACCTTCACGTAAAGCAACACCTTTAGACTACCAAATAGGAGCTCATGTTGTTTCTCTGATTCCAGATGGAGCTACTATTCAAATGGGGATTGGAGGAGTACCGAATGCTGTCTGCGAACAGCTTTTGAATCATCGAGATCTTGGTGTTCATACAGAGGTATTTACTTCCGGAATGCGTACATTAATTGAAAAAGGAGTTGTGACAAATCGGAAAAAGACACTGCATCCTCATGTAAACGTATTTACATTCGCCATCGGAGATCGCTCTGTGTATGACTTTATTCACGAAAATCCCTCTATGGTATGTTTGCCGGCTTCCTATACAAATGAGCCGAAAATCATTGGTCAAAATGAGAATATGATATCTGTCAATGCCTTTGTGGAAATTGATTTTAATGGACAAGTCAATGCTGAGTTCATCGGTCACCAATTTTCAGGGGTAGGCGGACAGCTAGACTTCGTAAGAGGTGCCTATTACTCCAAAGGAGGGAAAACGATCCTAGCTAGCAGTTCAACAGCGCAAGGAGGAACTGTATCTCGCATTGTTCCTCGTCTTAAAAGCATGATTACTGATACTCGTTTGGATGTAGACTATGTAGTCACAGAATATGGATCTTGTCGGCTTGCCGGATTGTCTACGACAGAGAGAACGAAAGCTTTGATTCAGATTGCACATCCTCAATTTCGTGATGCATTGTTGCAACAAGCGAAAGAACAGCATTTTGTTGATGGGAGAATATAATGGATTTAGCTTGCGCTCGTACATTGCTTTTTATTCCTGGAAATCGTCCAGACCGATTTCGAAAAGGGGCTGAAACGCAAGCAGATGGAGTCATTTTGGATCTTGAAGATGCTGTAGGTCTTCATGAAAAAGACAAAGCCAGAACGGCGGTTATTCAGAGCTTATTAGAAGGATTTCCAAGGCCATCTCGTCCTTTTATTGTAGCGGTGCGTCTGAATGGTTTGCATACGCGAGAGGGCCTTCAAGATGTGATTGCCTTTATTGAAGCACGTGTATTTCCCGATGTTTTCGTTTTTCCTAAAGTTGAGTCCCCAGACGTTTTGCGTTTATATGATAGCTATTTTACATTTCCTGAATGTGAACCGTTACAATATCTTGGCTTCATAGAGTCTGCTCGAGGTCTGGAACAAGCTCATCGAATCGCTCAAGCCACTTCTCGATTAACAGCCCTTGCTTTAGGAGGCATGGATCTATCAGTAGATCTAAGAGCGAAACTTTCCTGGGAAGCGCTGTTATTTGCAAGAAGCCGTTTGGTGCAGGCTGCCTGTACGGCGGAGCTTGCAGTGTTTGATGTGCCTTTTCTCGATGTACAAAATGTTGTGGGTTTACAGGAGGAAGCTAAGAGAGTGTCCGATTTAGGATATACTGGCAAATTGGCAATCCACCCGACACAAGTGTCTATTTTGATGGAAACTTTTGCTCCTTCTTTACAAGAGATTCAGGAGGCGGAAGGGATTGTTTTGGCATATGAAACAGCGAAAGGTAATGCTGTGCAGTTTCAAGGAAAAATGATTGATATCCCTGTATATCATCGCGCTCTACAGGTTCTCAAACGCCGTAGATTTTGAATCTTATTCTCCTAGGGAAAGAGAGCTCGTCCAAAAGCGCTGGGTGCTTTGGGGACTTTCTAAAGATTTTCTAGACGCAAACAAAGCTCTTCAAATAACATGAACCGCGATGTGTAGTGTCTTGTTAAAGAAAGTTCATCTACAAGAAATTATGAAGCTTTGGATCCTTTCCTCAGCAGATCCAACATGGGACTAATTTTAAGACCTTAAAAAAATAAAAAGATTCTATACGGGATTTTTTATGAAAAAAGCATGTTTTTTTATCATACTAGCCTCTAGTTCCATCCTAGGCTATGCTCTGGACAATCCCTTTTTTCTTTCTTCAGAAGCCGTTTTGCAAGAAAAGCAAAGCTCATTGAAATCTCTTCACTCCTTTGTTTTTGTTCCTCTATTGAAAATGGAAAAGAAAAATGTAAGCGAAACACTGGAACTCATCGACCAGGAGCTTAGAAAAGTAGGTTCTGTTGTAGTAAAATCCATATTAACTCCTGAAGGTGCGGATTTAGAGTCTTTTTCCAATCCTTCTCTTCAATTTGTCATTGAACAACTAGTAGATCAAAACAATACACCTCTTCCTGTCTTGCAAGCCGTCCTTTCCGTAACTACAACTGCGGAGCTCTGTAAAAGCAAAGAAATCGAATCCTTTAACACCAATCGCTGGTCTATCTATCTAAAAAAGACCAATGATGTTCAAGATGCAATCAAACAGACTCTACCGTCTTTGCTAAAGAAATTCTTGGCGGATTTCGAACGAGCGAATCCCTCCAGTCAAAAACCTACGTTTTATATTGCCTATGACAAGTCCTATTGGGACATGCCCGAGAGAAAGCAACCTTAAATTGTCCAGAACATAGACACCAAAAAAACAAAATGCACTTTTTAAATCCTGCGCAGGTTTATGAGTACTTGCAATTCAAAACAAGTTAAAATCTAATGAAAATTAAATTTTAAACAATACATGCAATTAAATGTTTTTAAACAAATCATCTAGGGTAGCCTCGTTAGAAATAAGCTCTTCAGAATACATCGTAGGTTTTAAGCCCATTTTCGTGATCATGGAGAAAAAGAGCTGTTTCTTTGTCTTCGTGTGTTTCTTGAATACTTCCATTTTTTTTAAAATTTCCTGTGCGTAGGATTTGTCGATGGCAAATGGTTTATCAGAATGTTTGATTTCGCAAAGAGTAATCGATCCATCGAGTCGATCAAACAGAAGATCTATTTGCGAGCCTTCCTCTTGGCTCTTAGCTTTTGGCACGAATCTCCAAGTCCCCGCGGTGGCTCCCGGATCAATTTTTAGAGCCTTGCGAATCTGAGCAATATGCTTATAGCAAGTGGATTCGAATGCATATCCTGCCCATGCTTTCCAACTTGGTTGATTAGATAAGGATAGCCAAAAACCTTCATTCGCATCTTTTTTTGCGATTGTTTTCAGATGAGGTTCAATCCACCGCAAGTAAAAAAGACTGTATTCATCATCCATTACATAATAAACTCCCCTATCCTTATGTCCATATGGAACAAGACTTGTGACAAACCCGGCTTCTTCTAACTGGTGCAATCGATCAATTGTACCCCCACCATTAGGTAGTTGGGACAATGCAATGAGTTCTGATTGCCCTATGCCATACCGATGTCTTGAGATAAATCGGATCAACTCTACATATGGTTTTGGATCTTCAAAAAGAGATTCAAATAAACGCCCAAATTCACTCACTAAAGGCCCATTTTTCTGAAAACAAAGCTCGTCAATGCATTGATGAGCCGAAAGTCCTTTTCTAATGAAAGACCAGTAAAGAGGAACTCCTCCAAGAACCGTATAAAGATCCAAAATTTGCCTGCGATTGAGCTTGATCTGATGTTCTTTTAGATAACTTTCTGTTTCGTGTAAGGAGAAAGGCTGTAGATGAAAAGTACGCGTGACCCTGTTATGAAGGCCGCCCTTATTATTGATGATATTGTTGATGATCCATGAAGTAGAAGACCCACAAATGACAAGTTTAACACGCCCATCGAAAACCCAATATCGATTCCAATACAGCTCTAGCGCCACAAGTATTTTAGAGCGAGGTGTTGCCATCCAAGGAAATTCGTCAAAAAAAAGCACCACGGTCTGGTCTTTGGGTATTTCATGAATGGCTTCAGTCAAATCTTCAAAGGTGTCAAACCAGTTTTTTTGCGGAACAATAGAAGGGCTTTGATAGAACGCTTTGCCTATTTGCTTTGCAAATTCCTTTAGTTGAACGTGGAGTGGCCCTTTTTGTACTCCCGTGACGTGGAAGAATACGCATGGGATAGAACTCATTAAGTTTTTGATAAGATAGGTTTTACCAACCCTCCTACGGCCGTAGACAGCGATGAATTCTGACCTTTTGGATTCAATCAGCTCCCGCAGTAATTCTTGCTCTTTTTCCCGACCTATAATTTTTTCTGGAGTCTCTTTGCCAGCAGCCTTTTTCGACATGCATCGCCTCAATAATTTTCTTTGCTCGCTAAAAATCTTCGCAAGTCATTTGTTTTTAATTTGTTATTACACAAAAACCTGTCGCGCGGTGTTTGTTTTTGCAAATCCCGCGCTAAAATCTTAGATTTCAGATTTAAGCGCGGCTTTTATGAACAGTAAACCCCGCGCGAAAAACTTAAAATCGATCTTGTTGCGCGGACTTTATGATACCATAACGCCGCGCGACAGATCAAGCTTCTCTTATAGAGGAGGCTAGGAACCACTCTCAAGGCGGATAGCATAAGATGAAAATCCATCAACAAAATGGAAAAAAGCTGTTTGTTGATAGAATTTACCCAAACGTCCCACCAGCCCGCTGATGGGTATTACAATCTTTAGAGCGAGTATCCGCCGCGTGCAAGTGCTCATAAACTTGAGGTAAAGATCCCGAGATGGGGCTCCCTTTACCTCGATTTCATGGGCAATAATAATGCAGTTAAAAGCCCCGGTTTTTTCTTGAAGAAGATTCGGAGTCAAATGGATTTCTGAGATTTAGCAAAGAGAAATTTATTAGGCACTTTGGAAATCACTTTAATGCCGAAAGCAACCATCCTGATGCTATAGGAAAGTAGAGGTCCTCCTTTGAGGATTATTGCTAAAGAAGAAAGCCTGCAAAGAATCTTAAGAGCCTAAATCAAAAAGAGCTTCTAGATAGGGCTCTATTTCAAAATGGATTAAATCGTCAGCTTTCTCTCCCACTCCAATCCATTGGACAGGCACTCCCATTTGCTTGTAAATGGAGAGGATAATCCCTCCTTTTGCTGAGCCGTCGAGCTTGGTGAGAATAATTCCGGTTAAAGGGACAAATTGATGAAAGATCTGGGCTTGGTCGAGAGCATTTTGTCCGGTGTTTGCATCAAGGACAAGAAGAGTCTCGTGTGGAGAAGAGGGGATTAATTTTTGACAGACTCTCTTCATTTTTTCCAGCTCGTGCATGAGGTCGGTCTTATTTTGGAGCCTACCTGCTGTGTCGATCAAAACGACGTCTAAATTGCGGGCTTTGGCAGCAGAGAGGGCATCATATGCTACAGCAGAGGGGTCGCTGCCTGGTTTTGATTTGACGATATCGATCTTTAGTTTTTCTGCCCAAAGGGAGAGCTGGTCGATAGCTCCTGCTCGAAAAGTATCCCCTGCTGCGACAAGGACCTTTTTTCCCTGTTTTTGGAAATTCGATGCGAGTTTTGCTATAGATGTGGTCTTACCGCTACCATTTACCCCTACGATTAAGATCACTAAAGGGTCTTTGGGTTCTGGGGTTTTGGGAAGGACTTGAGGAGGTGATTCTAAAGTTTCACGGGCTTTTGCATGTAGGATCTGGAGGATCGTCTGAATATCTGCATGGGGTTTGAGCCGCAGCTCTTTTTTTAACACTGCGACAAAATCCTCAACGCAGGCCGTGCCGAGGTCTGCTTCATAGAGTATTTGTTCTAAAGAGCCAAAAGTGGCATCATCCCATGGCTTTCCAAATAAAGCCCTTAGGCGGGATCCCAAAGAAGATCTTGTTTTAGATAGGGCCTGCTTGATTTTCTGATAGCTGCTTTGAAAAAAACGAAACATATTGTCTTTTTGTGATTGTATGGAAATAGAAGTCTATCACATAAGGGAATTGAAGAGAAGACGGAGAGACCTCATGAACGTACATGAATACCAGGCTAAAGAAATTTTACTCCATTATGGAGTTCCTATCCCTCCTTTTGGAGTGGCTTCCAGCCGTGAGGAAGTGGAAAAGGTGATCCAGAAGCTAGGGTTACAACAGGCTGTGATCAAGATACAGGTGCATGCAGGAGGAAGGGGGAAAGCAGGAGGGGTCAAGTTTGCTAAGAACCGCGAAGAGATCTTTTCCATAGCGGATCAGCTGATCGGGATGAAGATGGTCAACAACCAAACAGGTCCTGAAGGAGTCATTGCACAGAAAGTCCTCTTGTCTTTACCTTTAGAAATTTCTAAAGAATATTATATGGGAGCTGTCATTGATAGGGGATCGGCTCAGCCAATGCTGATTGCTTCTTATGAAGGTGGGATGGAAATCGAAGAGATCGCAGAGAAACACCCTGAGAGGATTTTAAAAATACCCATTGAACTTTCTGGAGAGATACGCCCTTTTCGCCTCGTGCGCCTTGCCAATTTTATGGGATGGAAAGAAAAACAAGCCCAGATGGGGATCAAGATCGCAAGAGGGCTCGCAAAGGCTTTTATCCAGACAGATGCATCACTACTCGAGATAAACCCTTTAGTTGCCGATTCAAATGGGGATCTGTGGGCTCTAGATGCCAAGCTTAGTGTCGATGATAATGCGCTCTTTAGGCAGCCTGAAATCGCCGCATTTTATGATCCGACTCAGGTATCGAAAACGGAGGCCGATGCCAAAGAATATGATCTTGCCTATGTGGCTCTTGATGGCAACATCGGCTGTATGGTCAATGGCGCAGGACTTGCTATGGCTACAATGGATTTGATTTACTATTATGGAGGAAAGCCCGCTAATTTTCTTGACGTAGGTGGGGGAGCTTCCGTTGAAAAGGTCGCCGCGGGATTTCGGATTATCTTAGAAGACCCGAAAGTGCAGGCGATCTTGGTGAATATCTTCGGAGGGATTATGAACTGCGCTACCTTAGCTGAAGGGGTTATCCAGGCTGCTAAGGAGTTTGCGATTTCCGTTCCTATTGTTGTCAGGATGGAAGGGACGAATGTAGAGGAAGGAAAGAGACTGTTAAAAGGTTCGAACCTGGCTATCATGACTGCCGACAGCTTGGCAGAAGCAGCAGAAAAAGCAGTGGCAACATTGAAGACGCGTTAAGGAGGACTTATGGCAATCTTCATCAATAAGCATACGAAGGTCATCACCCAAGGGATTTCGGGCAAATCGGGGCGTTTTCATACAGAACAGGGACTTTTATATGGTTCTCAGTTTGTTGGCGGGGTCACTCCGGGAAAGGGGGGGCAGCAAATATTGGGTCTTCCGGTATTTGATACAGTCTATGAAGCCAAACAGAAGACAGGCTGCGATGCATCATTGATCTTTGTCCCACCGCCCCATGCTGCCGATGCGATTCTAGAGGCGGAAGATGCGGGGATTCCTTTGATTATCTGCATCACAGAGGGGATTCCTGTGCGCGATATGATCGAAGTCAGCCGGGTTATGAAAAGCAGCCGCAAAAGCCGCCTTATTGGACCTAATTGCCCAGGAGTTATTACCCCAGGAGAGTGCAAAATTGGGATCATGCCGGGATATATCCATAAAAAAGGGAAAGTAGGTATTGTCTCCCGTTCAGGGACCCTCACCTATGAAGCTGTATGGCAGACAACACAGCTGAACTTAGGGCAGTCCACTTGTGTGGGTATTGGAGGGGATCCTCTCAATGGAACAAACTTTATCGATGTCCTTTCTCTTTTTGAAAAAGATCCGGAAACAGAAGCGATTTTAATGATAGGGGAAATCGGAGGAAGTGCAGAAGAAGAAGCGGCAGAGTGGATCAAAGCGCACTGCTCCAAGCCTGTCGCTGCATTTATTGCCGGAGTGACAGCCCCTCCGGGAAGACGGATGGGTCATGCAGGCGCTATCATTTCAGGTGGTAAAGGAACTGCTAAAGACAAGATGCAAGCTCTTCGATCGGCAGGGGTGTTAGTTGCAGAGTCTCCAGCAGAGATGGGCCAGGCTATGATGCAGGCAATCCGTCGATGAAAATTCCGATCTCTATTTCTCCGGCGTTTTGGCTTGTTGCCGCATTGATTGGGTATTTGAATAGCTTCAGCTTTATTGGAACGCTGGTATGGGTTGTTGTGATTTTTGTCTCCGTTTTTGTCCATGAAATGGGTCATGCTTTGACAGCAAAGGCTTTTGGGTTAAAGCCTAGAATCGCATTTGTTGCTATGGGAGGGCTCACTTATCATCATGGACAGAATCTTCCTTTTTGGAAGCAGTTTTTGATCGTTTTGAATGGTCCGCTTTTTGGCCTTGGCCTTTTTTTGCTCGCTTCTTTTATGTTAGATTCTTCCTCGTTGCAAGAAGGACTTTTACGCAGCACAATTCTTTTATTTCGCGGTGTTAACCTCTTTTGGACTCTTGTCAATCTCCTGCCGATCCTGCCTTTAGACGGAGGGCATCTATTAAGGATTATTCTGGAGGGCGTCTTTGGACCTAAGGGAGTAAGGTATGCTTTTCTTGCCAGTGCGCTGCTCGCTCTTGCCGGGAGTTTGTTTTTCTTTGTATATGGGTCGATTTTAATAGGTGCTCTTTTTTTTCTTTTTGCTTTCCAAAGCTTTGAGACGTGGCGTCAGATGCGCTATTTTTCGAAAGAGGACCAAAGCGAGCGTTATAAGCAGGATTTTATCAGAGCAGAGGAGCTTTTCCGACAGGGAGATAAACAAAATGCTTTGGCGGCATTTTACGAACTCCAAAAACGAGCAGGTCATGGGATCATCCATTTGCTATCGACTCAATACATCGCCTTTTTAGAGAAGGAAAGAGGTTGTAAACAAGAAGCCTATGCAGCACTGTTGCCGATCCAAAAAGAGCTCCATGATGAGGCTCTCTGTCTATTGCACGAACTTGCCTTTGAGATGAAAAACTATCGCTTAGTAGTCGAGCTTTCAGGGCGTGTGTTTCAGATCTTTCCTACAGTGGAAGTAGCCTTGCGCAGCTGTTATGCGCATGCGCATCTAGGCGAAGGCATGCAAAGCATAGGATGGCTTGAAACAGCTGTAGAAGGGGGGCTTAAGAATCTTCCTGACGTTCTCTTAGCAGATAGCTTTGATCCGATCCGCAAAGATCCGATCTTTATCCGTTGGGTGGAAGAGCATCGTTAAAAAGGGCTCTTGTAAGAGCCCTTCATTTAAGAGAGGCGAATGGAATAAAAGCGGGTCATGCTTCCATGTTTTACTAGGATGAGAACCCGATTTTGGTTTCCTTTATCTGAGATGGCTTCGTTGAACTCACTGACATTAGCAATTTTCTTATGGTTAAGGGCTAGGATCACAAAGCCGGGCCTGAGACCTGCCATCGCTGCTGGAGATCCTGGTTTTACTTTTGTGATGACAACGCCTTCATCAGTAGATGCGAGATTGAGTTGTTTGCGGTGGTCTGGCGTGATGTCTTCCACTTCAACGCCCAGCTTTTGAGCGATGCCTATCGCTGAAGAGAGGGTGTCGGAAGCACTGCCCAAAGTTACGGGAATTGTGAGGATCTTTCCCTTACGGTTGACTTTGAGTTGCAATACGGTGCCAGGAGCCATCATAGAAATATCATTGCGGAAGCTGCCGAGAGATTTTACCGGAATTTTATTGTACTCTAGAATGATATCTCCTTGCTTGAGTCCAGCCTTGTCAGCCGGAGAGTCTTTGACGACTTCAGAGACTAAAGCGCCTTCTGGCTTATCAAGGTTGAAAGCTTCTGCAATGTCTTTATCGACAGGCTGCATGGAAACGCCGAGGAACCCTCGGGTCACTACGCCACCATTGTTGATAATCTGGTTCATGATATTGCGAGCCATATTGCTGGGGATTGCAAAGCCGATTCCCATGTATCCTCCGGATCGGGAAACGATGGCTGTATTGATGCCGATCACTTCGCTATTTAAATTCAAGAGAGGTCCTCCCGAGTTGCCCGGGTTGATCGCAGCATCGGTTTGGATAAAATCTTCCAAATCGGTGATCCTCAAGTTTTGTCTTCCCTTAGCGCTGACGACACCCACGGTAAGGGAGGCTTCTAATTGGAACGGGCTTCCAATAGCGACGACCCATTCTCCGATTTCCATCGCATCGGAGTTGCCAAGATCTAAAAAGGGAAGGTCTTTTCCTTCTACTTTGATGATGGCAATGTCTGTATGTGGGTCAGAACCAACTAAAGTAGCATCCAATTCCCGTTCATCATCGAGGACGACGGTGATCCGGTCGGCTCCTTTGACGACATGGGCATTTGTCATGATATACCCATCTGCGCTAACAAAAAAACCGGAGCCTTGGCTGATTTGAGGTGGTCTTGGATTGGGGCTGCGGGGAGCACCGAAAAATCTCTGGAAGAAATCTTCACCGAATTGATCGAAAGGATTTTGATAGGGGTTTTGTTCTTCTTCATCTCCCATCGACATTTGGGTTTTGATAAAGACGACAGCAGGGATTGCTCTTTTTGCTACATTTGTAAAAGCCTTTGAAATCAAGGCCGGGGAGCAGCAGCAGGTATCTTTTTCAGACTCTTTGGCGAAGCTAAGAGAGCTGCACAGAAGAGAGCATGCGCATATAGAGGACAGCCAGCGGGATGAAATCATGTTTTTACTCCTTTTATTACAGTTCTTGTCTGGGCCGATTGTACTGAGTTTTTTAGAAAAGCTCAATACTAGAAAATCTCTCAAATAGGATAGACCGGTAAAGCGGTCTGCAGTATTCTATTTTCCTTTTCAATTAGGTCTTTGCTAGCAAACGCGATCTGGATGGATTCTGTTTTTTTGGGGAGCAGTTCGAGTGCAATAGCATGCTGCAATTCTTGACAGGTCAAGGAGAGAATTCGATCTCTAAATTCTTGTCTTAACGATTTTGTCTTTCCCTCTTCAAGCCAGCTATAGGCCATGATAGCACGCGATCCTGGAGATACTGGGGTGTCAAATTGTTGGATGACGCCCAGCTTGGCTTCTTCAAGGTCTCGGTCATTAAAATGCCCATTTGCAATTTCTTCAATAGCTTGATCGAAAGCGGAGAATGTGGCGGCGATTTGAGGATCTCGATAAGAGTGAAAATAAAAACAGCCGATAAGAGGACTGTAGTTAGCTCCAGCCCCATAGGCGCCTCCTTTTTCTCGGATGCTGCTATGCAATACCTTATTATCGAATAGCTGGGTGGCAACCGTCAGAGCGGGTGCATGAGGATGGAGATAGGAGACAGTGTGGTATGCTTTGACATTATAGGCCACCTGGGAAGCGATCGTTCTAGCCTGTGAGGTGACAGCAGAAAGAGGGAATGCTTGCGACCAAGGGGTAAAAGGCAGTTTAGGAAGGCCTGACAGGTCAAAAAAATCATGGGAAAGGACATGGTCATATAATTTGCTATCGCAAGAAAGAACAAGTTTAGGATTGTGAAACGTAAAGAGCTGTTCTTTCAAAGCGACGAGCTTATCAATGACTTGAGGCAAGTTTTTACTCAGGTCTTTGCAGAGAGTGTCAATAAAATGAAAGTATCTGAGGCCAAAACAGGCGTGGTTGAAATGCGTTGCTTGAGAAAAGCCGCTAAGAGCTAACTGGATCCCAAAGCGAAGAGCCTGCTTGGAAACCCTGCCTAAAAGAGAGGTGTGCAGTTGTTTTAGAAGTTCTTCAATCCGTTTTTTATCTTGCAGATGAGGTTCTAACAGAACGTCTTGCATGAGAGGGTAGATTTTGTCTGCTTTTCTTGCCAGAGCCTTGCTTCTTAAGTGGATCGATGGTTTCAGCATCCGATGATCTTGCGCTTGGATATGCAAAGCAGAAGAAATCCCAAACCCCCCTGTGTGAGCTTGGATGTATTCTAGGTTTTGCATATAGCTGCGCTTGCCGGCCCCTACCTCTGATAGGATAGATAACAAAAGCTGCAGATAAGGAAGGTCTTCATCTTGTACATTGGGAAGATCGAACAGCAAATCGGCATATAAGATATGGTTGGTAAAGCAATCGTGGTGAAAGATCTCAGCAGAAGGAGTGGAGAGCTTTTTTAGAGGAAAGTCTTTAGTCAGCACCGGGATGTCTTCTAAGGTGACTTTCGGCAGGCAATCCAGACTTTGGTTTTCAATCTGTTTTTGGTGTTCTTCTAGTTCTTTAGCTTCCTGGAGGATCTTTTCAGCTTCCTGTTGAGACAGGTTGCTTTGGATGGTTTTAAGTTTTAAAGCCTCTTCCTCTTGTTCTTTGCGAGCTAGGTTTGGATCTGGAACCATCACGATCCTAGTTCTATGAGGGTTGTTGATAAAGTACTTTTTAATCAAGGAAGGAAGATACAAAGGGTCTTTGACTTTTTCAATCAGTTGCTCAAAAAGAGAAAAGACCTTTAGAGCCTGTTTTGGATCGCAGCCTTGTTGTTTGGCAAGAGCCGACCTAAAAAACAGAGTAAGGCCAAAAGGGGCGTGATCGCCTGTGATCTCCATACGAGCAAATTCCAGCTGGTGGATGGCGGCATCGATCAGAGATTCTGGTAGAGGGGATTCACTTAAGGTATTCAGACAGGAAAATAGATGGGATTCTAAAAGAGCTGCATCAGATTCCTTGCACCCCTTGCAGAGGATCACATAAGGGACTTCGCTCATTTCATTGTCGATCATCGCTTCGGCTTGGCGGCAGTATCCAGATTGAAGGAGAGCATGTTTTAAAGGAGAGGCATCTGTATCCATTAAAATAGAATCGAGTACAGAAAGGGCTAGAACTTCTTCCTGTTCAATAAGAGGGGCTGTGAGCCATCCAAAGGAGATCAGTGTTCTCTCTTCAAGATCTTGGTCTTCTGTCATTGGATAGGCAAGAGAAAGTTCTCTCGGTTTGTTATATCTCGGCTGTCTGTCTATAGGCGGAAGAGGAGGGATCGGCAAAACATGGTTTAAAGCATGCGACGCGAGAAAGTCGAGGTGTTTTTTCAAGGGCAGATTGCCATAAAAAAAGAACAGACATCGGCTTGGATGGTAATAAGTTTCATAAAAACGGATCAGCTCTGCATAGGAAAGTCCTGGAATCTCTTTAGGATCTCCTCCTGCATTATGGGCATAGGGCAAATCTGGACATAGATTGCTCATCATAGCATGCCAAAGGCGCGATTCAGCAGAAGAGAGGCTGCCTTTCATCTCATTGAAGACCACTCCTTTGAATTCCAAAGCAGAAGAGGGATTCAAAGGGTCGGAAAACTCTAGCCTGCAGCCTTCTTGTAAAAAACTCATTTTCTTGAGCTCTGGATGGAACACGGCATCTAGATATACTTCTAGGAGATTATAAAAATCTTTTTCTACTTGAGAAGAGGCCGGATAACAGGTGAAATCAGATCCTGTTAAGGCATTCATAAATGTATTAAGGCTGCGCCGAGTCATCGAAAAAAACGGATCTTTGACTGGAAACTTTCTTGAGCCGCAGAGAACTGTGTGTTCGAGAATATGGGCAGCTCCAGTTCCATTATGAGGAAGGGTTTTAAATGAAAGACAGAAGAGATTTTCCGGGTCTTCGTTTTGGATATGAATGATATGAGCTTGGCTAGGAATATGAGTGATTTCTCGAAAAAGGCAGCGTAGTTCTTCTATATAGGCGCAGTCTGTAACGATAAAGTCATTATAAGTAGAGCCGGTTGCATCTAAAAAATGGTCGTTCATAGGGTTCCTCGTATGGGAGCTTAGTGTAGAAGAACGAAAGCTTTTTGCCAAGCACCAGTATGCAAATTGTAGTGGTGGGACTCGGGAAAAAACTGCACAAGAGTATCTTAGTGATGCTTTAAATTAAGCCTTAAAGGAGGAATGTGTTAAGAAGATGAGGATATTCATTTCTATAGAGAGGATTATTTAAGATTGTCAGGCATTTAGGACATTTGATCAAAGCATCTCTTTTTTCTTTGTATTGCCAAGCATCGATACACGTGGGACATATCAGCCATTGTACGCACTCAAAAAGTCATGGCAAATAAAAAATTTTGCATATAACTGACAATTTCTTTATCATTCCTTAGCATGACATCAATAGAAATCCCAGAAAATCAGAAAGCCGTTCCATGGGTTCAATCCCTGGTGTTTTTCATCCAGGAGCAGGCTAAAACCATCCAGGAACAGGCCAGGACTATTCAAGCTCAAGCAGAACAGATTGCAGAGCTAAAAGCCACTGTGCAAGAACTGCGCGATGAAATTACACGCTTAAAAAACACGCCAAAGCGCCCCAAATTTAGATCATCGGGCTATCCTCGCTCTTCTAGCAGTAAGGGCCACCAAAATACCCATAACCGACAAGCCGCTGATCTTGCTCAAGATCTCCCAGCCAAAAAGATACGAGAAGAGATGCCTTCTCATGTGCCGGAAGGATCCCGCTTTAAAGGGTATGCCACCTATTCGGTACAGGAACTGAGTCTGACGCCAAAAGATGTGATGTACAAATTAGAGGTTTGGCAGACTCCGGATGGTTCCGTTATCAGAGCTATGGTGCCAGCTGAGGTAGAAGGGTCCCACTTTGGAGCAGAGTTACGAGCGTTGATTCATGGCTTGTACGCCAGCGGTATGACACAGCCCGCAATTTTCCAGTTCATCAGCAACGTTGGCATCGAAATATCGGAAGGGCAGATTCACAATATTCTTATGGGAGAAGCAGAGAGCTATGAAAAACAGAGCGAGGCGATATTATCTGCCGGTCTGCAAGAAGCCTCTTATATCAGGGTGGACGACACAGGAGCCAAGCACTGCCATCAAAATGGCTATTGCACACATATCGGAGGGCAGTACTTCGCCTATTATAAAAGCACAGCCTCCAAATCGAGACTGAATTTTTTGCGTCTATTGGCGCAAGGAAAAGAGGGGTATGTGATCAATGAAGCGTTTATATGGCACTTATTTGAAAGCGGCGTGGAAGACGATGTTCTCAACATCTTCGAAGCCTATCAAGGGAAGCGATATGGTACGAAAAAGGGTCTTATCCGACTTCTGAATGCAGTCGGAATCCGAGAGAAAAAGCTCCGACTGAAGTGTTTGGAAGCTGGCTTTGTGGGGTTTATTCAGGAGACCCTTAAAGCTGGACAAGTGCTTATCTCCGATCGCGCCGGACAATTTGCTATTCTCAATCATGCTGACTGTTGGGTGCATATGGAGCGCCCGTTGCGGAAACTGATAGCCTCTACACCCAAAATTGAGCAAGAAATACGCCAAGTGCGGGAAGCAATATGGATTTTGTATGAACAAGTAAAAGAAGCTTCCCTATCGCAGCAAGGCAAAGCAGAGGTACATGCAGCATATGATGCTCTGTTAGCGAAAGAAGTAGTGAGTCCCGGAGTACGAACAGTGCTCGACGCTTTCAGAGATCATCGCGACGGGTTACTCAAAGCCTTAGATCACCCTGGGCTACCTCTACATAACAATGACAGTGAAAGAGGCATTAGGGGGATGGTAAAATTCCGCAATGTATCTGGAGGAACTAGCAGTGAAGAAGGTCGAGTTTTTCGTGACGGGCTGATGACTTTAAAGCAGACCTGTTATCGAATTGGCCAAAATTTTTGGGATTTTTTAAAAACTTGGTTCCGAAGAGAACCTATAGATCTTGCTGCCCGCGTCCGCGAACGCTATCAGGCCATAGCTAGTCCGCCATGACTTTTTGAGTGCGTACGCTGGATACTACAGGAATCAAGCCGTAACAGAATACCTTCGGACATCGAAGGTACAACTGCACTTTTTACCCCCGTATAGCCCCAATCTCAATCCAATCGAGCGATTATGGAAGTGGATGAAGGAGCGCGTCATTTATAACACATATTATCCGGAATTCGAGGACTTTAAGTTGGCTGTGTTTGGATTTTTTGCCGCCGTCTCGTCTCTCGCTGCTGATTCTGTCTTAGGTCAGGATTTTAGGAGCCGGGTGAGGGACAAATTTAGGCCCGTTGGAGCCTAGGTTGCCGATTCTTCAACTTTTTTCGGTATAACAGCTTTCCTCTATGATTCTTTAGGCCTCCTATCAACAATTTGCAAATATAATAAAGATAATACTCTTCTGATCCATTATAAAAGAGATTTGGATGGCCGAGTTTTAGAAGAATGTAAAACAGACACTTCTGGCCACATCTTTTATAGAATCAGTTATGCATATGATCATGATGACAATCAAAAAAGCATTACTCAATATATTCTTGGGAAAGAGGCAACTCAAACATTTACCTATGATTCTTTCTCTAGGCAAATTCAGTATCAAGATGCTGAAGGATTCGTTACAAAAACAACCTACAATGAAAATTTCACAAATGTGCTTGGACAGAAAGTCTTACAAAAAAGCACAACAGATCCTCGTCTCATAACTACTCTTGAAACACAAAATGCACTGAATCGTACTTCCAAAGTAGAATTACTCGATTCCGATGGGTCTCATATAGCATGCCATGAGCTGATCCATGATCCTCAAGGCAACCTTCTCTATCGCAGAGATCATATTTATGAAAACGCCTATTTTCAAAACACTCAAACCATTCAATATACTTATACATCTGATCATCAAATTGAGAGTCTTACAAGAGGCTTTGGAACTCCAGAATCAAGGCTGATAACTTACTCTTATTTGCCATCAGGAAAAATAGCCACAAAAACACTGCCGGACGGTGTTACCTTGACCTATAGCTACCATCCTCTAGGCTTTATGAACCGCATAGATTCTTCAGATGGTACAGTTCGACATGCGTTTGATTATAACCTGTTGGGCCATCTCCAGCTCGCCCTGGATGAAAAACAAAACATTGAAATTTCTCGTCAACTCGATCCATCGGGAAACGTGCTTCAAGAAATATTCCCTTACGGATTTGAAGTCCAAAAAGATTATGATGACTTCAATCGTCTACTTTCTCTAAAAATGGGAAGCCAAGGAAGCGTATCCTATACTTACGACCCTCTATTTCTACGAACAATCTCAAGAATCTCTTCCGAAGGCAACGAACTCTATAGGCATAGTTATGAAGAATATGATCAAGACGGGAATTTAGTGTTAGAAAATCTCATTGGAGACTTAGGGCAAATCACTCATAAAACAGATTCTAAAGGACAAGAGATTTTAATTTCCAGTCCCTATTTTTCAGAGAAATACGAGTATGATGCAGTGGGAAATCCGATTAGGATTCTTACTGACAATACAGAGAATCATTACTCTTATGACGCGCTCTCTCAACTCTCTTCCGAAAAAAATCAAGAGCATTCTTTAACCTACGTTCATGACTCTCTCTATAATAGAACTCAAAAAAACGGCATTTCTCATGAGATTAATCAATTAAATGAACTCTTGTCTATTGCGAATGCTCATTGTGCATATGATCTGAATGGGAATCTCATTTCCAAAAAAACTCCCTCTGAGACTTTCTACTTTGTCTATGACCCTCTTCATCGGTTAATAGAGGCCTCTTCTGAAAAACAAAAAATTCATTTCGTTTACGACCCACTAGGAAGACGATTAAGCAAAGCTGTCTTTAGTAAAACTGATAATGAGTGGGAAAAGACCCATCATGAGTACTATCTTTATCATGGGCAAAATGAAATCGGGGCTTTTACTTCGCCTGAAAACCCGATAAATATTCGAGTCCTGGGGCTAGATAAATATAAAGATAGCCCCCTTACAGTAGGAGTTGAGATCGAAGGCCAAACAACTGCCCCTCTTATTGATATTCAAGGCAACATCCGAGGCTTGGTTGCTTTGAATTCAGAATCTCTTCCTCACTTCTATGAATTCACAGCTTTCGGAGAAGAAAAGCCAGGAACCTCTAATCCTAGATTATTTAACCCCTGGCGTTTTGCTTCAAAACGCTTTGACACAGAACTTGGTCTTATTTATTTCGGAAAACGTTACTACGATCCTCTATTAGGACGATGGCTGACAACAGATCCCGCAGGATTTGCAGATAGTTCCAATCTCTATCAATATGTTTTCAACAATCCCTTTCGATATAGAGATCCTGATGGACAATTCATTATGGCCCTCCCTTTATTAGCATTAACTTGGAAAGTTATAGCCGTCTCAGCAGTTACTGCGTGCTTGGCCTATGAATTAGAATGTCTGAGCGAGCGTAAACATGCAAGTAGTGCATTTGAAAGAGGTTTTATACCGAAAAAAGTTGAAGAATCGGCAACCTAGGCTCCAACGGGCCTAAATT
>CAMFIG010000005.1 GCA_945952445.1 uncultured Chlamydiae bacterium | reverse complement strand
ATTTAGGCCCGTTGGAGCCTAGGTTGCCGATTCTTCAACTTTTTTCGGTATAATCATTTTATCCCTGATAAAAATAGTGCATGTTGGGAAGCGCAATTTGAAGGAATGTATAGTCAAGGTGTGGCTTTATTTATGAAAGGCAACTATGAACAATCTGAAGCAATTTTTAGTGTGATTTTGGATTCTGCTGAGGCTTCTGAAGAGATAAGAGGTGCAGCTTTATGGGACTTTTAACTGCTTGCATAAATATGGTCATATACTGTATTATATATTCAAATGAATAGATTTATAAAAGCCGGCGAAGCTGCTAGAATCTTAGGTGTGACCGTTCAAACTCTCCGTAGATGGGAGAAATCCGGTCAGCTTATGCCGGATAAAAAGAGTGAAGGCGGCACCCGTTACTACGATATCGATCGGCTCTTAGGAGTTTCTTCCAAAGAGTCCACTCTCACCTATGCTTACGCTAGGGTTTCTTCTCATGATCAAAAAGCAGACCTTCAAAGACAAAAACAAGTCCTCTCTACCTACTGCGCAGCCCATGGCTGGAACTATGAGATCATTTCCGATTTAGGGTCGGGCATGAATTACAAAAAGAAGGGACTAAAAAATCTTTTGGATGCTATCTTAGGCAGGAAAATTAAAAGACTTGTCCTCACTCATAAAGATCGTCTCTTGAGGTTTGGAGCAGAGCTTATTTTTACCCTCTGTGAAATCCACCACGTAGAGGTCGTCATCATCAATCAAGGGGAAGATTTGTCTTTTGAAGAAGATCTGGCAAAGGATGTGCTTGAAATCATCACGGTTTTTTCTGCGCGTCTTTATGGAGCCAGGAGCCATAAAAATAAGAAACTACTAGAAGCTGCGAAAGTATTATTAGAAGATGGATGATGTAAAGACCTTTACCTATCAAACAAGATACAAGTTAGACGATCTTTCAAATTCTATTTTAGAAGAATGCGCGCATCTCTATGGAAGTATCGAGCGGCATCTTTTTCAAGACATCAAGAAGAAACGCCCCATCAACACATTAAAAAAAGAATACCTCCAAAGGTTTGAGATTACAGCAAGGCAGTTCAATGCCTGCAGAGTATCTCTTGAAGGGAAGATATCCTCTATAAAAGCAGGTAGGCTCGTGAGAATCGAGAATCTGAAAGAAAAGATTTCCGCTTTAGAAAAGAGACTTCCTAAAATAAAAGAGGCCAAGATAAAACACCAAAAAACCAGAAGCCTTATCTCACTAAAAATGCGTTTGGAGAAGCTGCAACTCGATCATAAAGAGGGCCGTGTTGCTCTTTGTTTTGGGGGAAGAAAGCTCTTCCACGCACAATTCCACTTGGAAGAAAATGGATACGCCTCCCAGCAAGAATGGAAAGAGGATTGGATAAAGACAAGGAATTCTGAGTTTTTCAGTCTAGGATCTAAGGACGAAACTTCCGGAAATCAAAGTTGCGTGCTGACCACCGATCAAAACACCTGCACTTTACGCCTTCGCCTTCCAAATATATTAGTAAAAAAATATGGGATCAAATACCTCTCCCTTCCTCCCGTCACTTTTGCCTACGGACAAAAAGAGATTGAACAGGCGCTGCTTGCTAAAAAAGCATTAAGTTACCGCTTTAAGCAAGATGAGAAAGGGTGGAGAGTGTTTCTCTCTCTTAGCAGAGAAAAAGCACCTATCGTTACAAAGAGCTACGGAGCGATCGGCGTAGACATCAACGCGAATCACTTAGCTGTGACAGAAATAGATGCAAAGGGGAATCCAATTGATAAAAAAACATTCCCCCTATGCACTTATGGCAAAACAACCGATCAATCTGAAGCTCTTATTGGGGATGTTTGCAAGCAGATCGTAGCTTTTGCCAAAGCAAAACAAAAACCACTCATCGCTGAACAGCTAGACTTCAAAAAGAAAAAAGCAAGGCTCAAAGAAGAATCCTCACCAAAAGTGGCTCGCATGCTCTCTTCTTTAAGCTATGCCCGTATTTTAGGAAATTTAGAGCGCAAGGCCTTCCAAGAGGGCGTAGAGCTGTTCACCGTTTCTCCTGCTCTAACCTCCATCATCGGAAGGATCAAATTTGCTAAAAGGTACGGCCTTTCCATCCATCATGCGGCAGCGCTTTGTATAGCGCGCCGCTTTTTTCAGTTTTCAGAAGCTCCTTCTAAGTGCCCTATGAAAGTAGTGCATAAAAATGTCCAAGTCACTTGCCCTCTACCTGAACGGAATCGAAGGCAACATGTTTGGAAATTTTGGATAGAAGCTTCCAAAAAACTTAAAGCTGCGCTTGCTGCGCACTTTCGGGCTTCTCCAGATCCTCATTACTGTCGATCTGGATGACAAGGCAACTTCCCGGAAGTTTATCAGAGCAATCTGATATAAGTTAATCGTTAATAATACTACTCGGTTAACGTAGCTATACAAAGACTCAATGATGAGATTTGTATAGGTTTTTAGAAGCGGTGAAATGTTAACAAAAAACGAAAGAAAAGACATTTTAAATAGCGTTTTAGAAATAATCAAATCTATTTCCGACTTAGAATATCAAAGAAGAGTATGGATTTGCGGAGAAATTCCAGGAACTGATTTCGATGAGACTGTGAACAATTACTCTTTAGATGCTGAAGGAATTTTGGATCACTATAAAGATTTTGAAATTACAGAAATTGAATTTCAAGTGTTAAAAAAATTCGACAACCAGTTTCGAGACTTCTACAGAAAAAACAATTGGCCTCACAAATTTATAAACACCTCAGAATGGACCAACATTATGGCCCTAGCAAAAGAGACTTTAAAAACATTTAATCATCCAGACAACTCAAAATGACACAAGCTAACAAGTCGAATTAATAAATAAATTTCAATGTTTAAACATAAAAAACAGGAGTAGAAAGTGATATTAAGGATGTTTACTTCAGCAGATATCGATGATTTTATGGAGCGGGCGACTGATGATGAAGTTGCGAAATATATGATGTGGAATACCTATACTTCTCGTAGTGAGGCAGAAAGCTTTTTTACTAATATCATTGAAAAACATCCCTGGTTTAGGGCCATTTGCTTAGGTGAAAAAGTGATTGGCTCGATTAGCTTGGATAAAGGCAAAGGAGCTCATAGCTGTAAAGCTGAACTGGGATATGTTATTGCGAGAAAATATTGGGGGAAAGGTTTTGCTACTCAAGCAGTTCATCTTGCTATACAAACCGGATTTAGTGATTTAAATGTTGATAGGATAGAAGCATATGTTGATCTGGGAAATATTGGGTCGCAACGTGTTTTGGAAAAAAATGGATTTAGAAAAGAAGCTTTACTAAGAAATTGGATTATTCAAAAAGAAACTGTAAAAGATCGATTTGTCTATGCCTTATTGAGTTGATGGACATTTTACAATATGCACAGTTTTTTCTTAATCCCTCACTTCTAAACGTCTTCGGCGGCGTAAAGACAAGAGTTGCAAGACCTCCTCATCGCGTAGAAGCCATGTCATCAAAAGAAAACAGGTCCCAAAAGACAAAGACTGTACAGAAAATTGCATAAGCTGAGAGCTAAAGTTGCGGGAAAATGCAGCTTCTGCACCCGTAAGCAATTGCCATGTAGCATCTCCAAAAACGTCTCCTACTGCAACCGCAACGACCGCAGCCAGGCTGCTTGACAAGATTGTTTTCAGAAAAGCGTGCCCTATTGAAATCGCACCTATTTTGCGCTGCAAAAACACCCATAAAAGCAGATAGTTAGCCACCGCACAACCACTCGTTGCAAGAGCAATACTAATAGCTCCCCATTTAAGCCCAAATACAAAAAAAGCAGTCAACCCAAGATTTAATATAATGGAAAACAAAGAAGCTAGCATTGGCTGTTTGAAATTTTTTTGCGCATAAAAAGCAGGCGCTAGCAATAAAACAAAGACCGCTGGCAGAAGGCCTGCTCCATATCCCCATAAGCAGAACACCGTTTGCTGCGTTGCATGAGCGGTAAAGTCCCCCCTTCCATATAGAAGATTAACCCCCGCCGATCCGAGAGTAAACAGCGCAAAAACACAAGGGATCATAAAACTACAGCTTCGTTTGAAAGCAAAAGAAAGAAGGCTGCGGTACTTTTCCCAGTCTTGTTCACACACAGCTCTGGAAAGAGGAGGCAAAAGGGCAGAAGAAAGGGCGATTCCAAATAAGGCTAGAGGGAGCTGCTCGATGCGGATAGCATACCACAAATAAGCCGGTCCTTCTAGACTTGCATACCGCGCAAATACAGCATCTAAAGCGCTGTTGACTTGCGTGCTGGCAACCCCGGCTATACCCCAAATAAAAGGCTTGATAATCTGCCTTACATCTGAAGAAAACAGGCGACAGCGAATCCACTCGATTCCGGACAAATGCTCTTTAAAATACCTCAGCATAGAAGGGATTAAAAGAAGCCACTGCAAGAAAAATCCGATAATAACAGCTACGGAAAGTCCCTCCATCGCCTTTAACGGGATGGAATCTTGAAAGAAAAATACGGCAGCAACCCAAACTACATTAAAAAGAACGGGAGCAAAACCCGGAAGAAAAAAGCGCCTTTCACATTGAAGCAAAGCACAGCTGACCCCGTAAAGGCAGATAAAAAGAACTCCCGGAAGCATCAGCAAGATAAACCGCACAATCTCTTGCGTCGAAGGCTCCAAATCTCCTAGACGATACCACATTAAAAGCCCGCCTTCTACAAGACAGAGCACAATAGCTGCAAAGAAAAACAAAGAAAAAAAAAGGTCTCGGAAAAACCGCGCACCCTCTTGCGGAGACTGTTTTCTTAATGCTTCAAAATGGGGAATAAACCCTGCAGGCAAAGGCCCTTCTCCAATGAGACGGCGAAATAGGTTTGCAAAGCGGAAGGCCACCATAAAAGCGGCGATGGCGGGGCTGCTCCCAAAACAAAACGCCATGGAAACATCTCGAAACATACCGGAAATACGGCTGAGAAAGGTCCCTGAAAAAAAAGAGAGCGCAGATTTTGAAACGCTCCGAGTACAGTCTTCCTGCATAGAAGTCTTCCCATTTACAAAGTCATTGTCAAGATCTTCAATATCTCCTACAATCTACAATTTTGGAAACTAAATTATATTGCAAAAAAATGATTGCAGATACCGAAACCCTTCTCATCGGCGCCCACACCTCAGCTGCAGGAGGCGTTCATAATGCCCTGCTCGAAGGAAAAGAGATCGGAGCCACAACCGTTCAGCTCTTTACAAGCAATCAAAAACGGTGGGAAGGCAAAACCCTTACAGAAGAAGAGATCGACAAGTTCCAATCTACACTTGAAGAAACGGGGCTCAGTCATATTATGAGCCATGACAGCTATCTCATCAACCTAGGATGTCCCCACAAAGAAAATCTCCGAAAAAGCCGCAAAGCGTTTCAAGAAGAGCTCATCCGCTGCCAAAGGCTTAAAATCTCCTACCTCAACTTCCATCCTGGCGCCGCCCTCGATGGCACTGAGCAAGACTGCCTGGATACGATTGTAGAGAGCTTAACAGAGATTGCAGGACAAGCAGAACAAGGAAACACGCGGATCTTGCTGGAGGCAACAGCAGGACAAGGATCTGCTGTCGGTTATCGTTTTGAGCACCTCGGTTATCTGGTAGACAAACTCCACAACATCCTACCCATAGGGGTCTGTATCGATACCTGCCATATTTTTGCGGCAGGCTATGATATCCGCACAGAAGAAGGCTGGATTGAGACCTTAAAAGAGTTCGATAAAACCGTTGGACTCAGACACCTCTATGCTTTCCATCTCAACGACTCTATAAAACCTCTCGGATCTCGAGTAGACCGCCATGCACCTCTAGGAAAGGGAGAAATCGGTCTTGAATGCTTTCGATTTCTGATGCAGAACCCTAAAACAAGACTCCTCCCAAAGTATTTAGAAACACCGGATGGGCCTCCTCTCTGGAAACATGAGATCCGGCTTTTACGGGACTTTGCCAAACACAAAAAATGACCAATATGAAAAGAACAAAAATCAAAGATCTTTCTCCTGCCATGATACATCAGCCGATCTTACTATGCGGCTGGATCAAAACCCTACGCCACCAAAAGAATTTTTCCTTTATAGAACTCACAGATGGGTCTACTTTAGCAGGAATCCAAGTCATCGCAGACTCTAGCATCCCATCGTATGAGCTGCTCTTAGAAAAGCTATCGACAGGAGCTTCTCTACGCGTCGAAGGGATTCTCGTTCCAAGCCCGGGTCATAAACAACCCTGGGAAGTCCAAGCTAAAGAGATTCTTCTCTATGGAGAATGCTCTTCTGAGCAATACCCTCTTCAAAAAAAGCGGCATTCCTTTGAATTCTTAAGGACGATTGCTCATCTTCGCCCAAGAACCAATACCCAAGGCGCTGTCCTCCGCATCCGCAATGCTCTTGCCTTTGCCACTCATCAGTTTTTCCAACAAAGGGGCTTTCTCTATGTCCATACCCCCATCATTACCGCATCAGACTGCGAAGGCGCTGGCGAGCAATTTCTCGTCACTTCATTAGACCTTAATAGGCTGCCTAAACACTCCGACCAAACAGTCGATTTTTCTCAGGACTTTTTCCAAAAACCAGCCTATCTGACAGTCTCAGGACAGCTCAATGCCGAGACGTTAGCCTGCGCTCTATCCGATGTATATACCTTCGGGCCTACCTTCCGAGCAGAAAATTCTAACACTTCTCGACACCTTGCTGAATTTTGGATGATCGAGCCGGAGATGGCATTTGCTGATTTAGAAGATGACATGGAGTGCGCTGAATCCTATTTGCGCTACACAATCCGCTATCTTTTGGAACACTGCACAGAGGATCTTGAGTTTTTTGACTCTTTCATTGAAAAAGGTCTTCTTGAAAGGCTCAGACAGGTAGCCGATTCGTCTTTTGCACGCCTTACTTATACAGAAGCTGTTGAAATCCTGCAAAAATCAGGGCGTTCTTTTGCTTTTCCCTGTAATTGGGGTGCTGATCTCCAATCAGAGCATGAGCGCTACCTCTCAGAAGAACACTGCAAAAAGCCTGTTATTTTGACGAACTATCCTAAAGAGATCAAAGCCTTTTATATGCGCACCAATCCCGATGGAAAAACAGTAGCTGCGATGGACGTTCTTGTCCCTAAAATCGGAGAACTCATCGGCGGCAGCCAAAGAGAAGAGCGTCTCGACATTTTGAAAGAAAAAATCATCGCCTTTGGCCTCAATCCCGAGGACTACTGGTGGTATTTGCAGCTGCGGGAATATGGCTCTGTGCCTCATGCGGGGTTTGGGGCTGGCTTTGAAAGGCTGATCCAATTTGCCACTGGGATGGAAAACATCCGAGATGTGATCCCCTTCCCCCGCTATCCAGGGCATGCTGAGTTTTAACCTGACAGTTTCAGAAATTGTCAGGTTCGACCTATCTAGCAGCCGAGTTTTTCTTTGCCAAACCATTTAGGACCTACCATCAATCGTGATAGAGCGATTAGGTAGATCGGAGAGAAATCTATCAATAAAAAGCGTTTTGGCTGTTTGTTAATAGATTTTATTTCAATTCTTCAAAACCTACCCACTTGAGTTAAATGGGCTTTTTTTGTAGAATAAGGCTATGAGAAAACTAAAGTATATAGAGCAATTAGAGCCATTCTATAAAGCTCCCTTTTTTACCATTGAAGAAGCGGCAAAAAAGGGCGTTCCTAGGCATGCTTTAGTCTATTTGGAGAAAAGAGGAGACCTGGAAAAGATTTATCCTGGGGCATATCGCTTTCTGGAATACGAACCAGAGGTTGAGTTTCAATGGGAAAATTTAGGTCTCATCGCATCTAGTGTTCCTGAAAGCGTTATTTGTTTAATTTCTGCTCTCGCCTTTTATGGGTTGACTGATCAGGTGATGAGAGAAATTTGGCTTGCCGTTCCTCATCAGTCTCATCCTCCTAAGCGTCCCAACACTAGAATAGTCAGAATGCGAAATACCGATCTTGGGAAGACTACTATTGCTCTAGGAGAATACCGTGTGCAGATTTTTGATAAAGAACGTTGCGTAATTGATGCATTTCGTTATCTCAGCAAGGAGATCGCCATCAAAGCATTGCAAAGATATTTCCAAAACAAAGCATCTAAACCAGACCCAAAAAAATTGGGTATCTATGCAAAAAAATTACGAGTAAACATAACCCCTTATATTTTATCCTGTACGACATGACATCAGACGCAGAAAAATCATTTAAAGCAAAACTTCGAGCCATTGCCAAAGAGAAAAATCGCGATCCTGCAGATCTATGGCAAGGTCTCACATTAGAGCGCTTTTTGGTACGGCTCGCGCAATCAGAGTATTCAAAGCATTTCGTCCTCAAGGGAGGCATCCTCCTCTCAAAATACATTGAAATTGGCAGAGAAACAACCGATCTGGACTTCCTGGCCAAAAAAATCAGCAATGAAGCAAGCAAGCTAAAGGTCATTTTTGAAAAAATTGCCAGCATCGATCTTCTAGATGGCTTTTCTTTTCGTGAAATCAAAGTGAATGAGTTGACTCACCCGCATATGGGCTACCCTGGCGTAGAGGTGTCCTTGATGGCATATTTTGGCAAAACGAGATTTAAAGTGACCATCGATATTGGATTTGGAGATATCGTCGATCCGGTCAAATATGCGATTCCTCTGACCAGCTCTTCTAAGGGAGATCTTTTTGAGCATAGTGTCAGCCTCTCTTGTTATCCAAAAGAATTCATCTTGGCAGAAAAGTTGGAGACAATCATCTATCGAGGCTCATTTAATAGCCGCATGAAAGACTTTCACGATCTCTATTCTATGATCATCTCGCCTAATTTTTCTTCTTTTCATGATCTAGAGACAATCATCCGCCTGGTATTTGAGCACCGAAAAACCAATCTGGCATTACCTATTCACTTTACAGAAGAAGAGCTATCTCGAATGCAAATTTTTTGGAATGAGTACCTTAGAAGCCTTCGTCTAGAGCACGCATCTGCTCTTTCCCGAAACATTGCTGACGTCATTTCTAAAATTAACGATTGGCTTCATTCCCATACAAGGTTAATTTAATACAGTACAACATTCCTCAATATTGAATTTTAATGTCAATTTGTTGGTGTCTTATGTCTCAAGCTTGTGTTTTGTCTGTGCTAAGACGGCTGCCCCCAAGCCGAAGAGCATGGAAAAAAATGCGATAAAAAATCCCAAAAAAGGAATCATGACAAGGACATAATAAATACCCTGACCAAATGCCAAAGTGGGGATCTTATTTTTCTTCCAGCCGATCTTCGAAAAAAACCAATTCGACGCCCAGAGAATAGAAAACACCTTTGCCGTATAGAAGCTGATAATATTCAAGGCTATGAGCGTCAAAGCAAAAGGCGCTCCTAGCACCGTCATCAACAAGAGCAAAGACACTAAAGGGACGATGATCAACAAGATCAATCCGAATCCTAAAGACCTCAACGGCTTCTCTTGCAACATCGAGAGGGTAGATTCCAGTCTTTTTGGAAACATGCGGATCAAAATAATACCGATCACAAACGTGTATAGGAAATTCATGAGCATCCCAGCTACTTTGGAGCCGATAATGAGGCCTCGTAAAATCGGCATGTCTGCCATATGATGAAATACTGAAGGATGGTAAAGGATCTGTCCTTGAATCTTCGCACTGGGATCAATCGATGCAGCCTCATTACTTCGATAGCTTAAAGTTTCTCCGATATGCGCTTTGGAAGTGATCCTAAGACGGCCTGCATATACATCTAGGTTTTTTAAAATCGACCCCGATACTCTGATATTCGATGCGACAGTCATTGCATCGCCTCCGATCTTCGCTCCAATGTCGCTATTGCCGGAGATACTGACAAGGTTGCCTTGAAGGTTGCAAGAAGCTGGCATCTGTACGTTCGCTGCGACCAAGGTAGCGTTGTGGTCCACAGTCCCTCCCAGGGTAATCTGGCCAGCTAGCAATCGAACATTCCCTTGAACAATACCAGAGATCTCGACACTTCCGGCTGCTGCGAGCACATCTCCTAACACATTTCCGTCAATGATTACCTGAGAGCCTGCAACATATACATCTCCTGTCACAGTACCTGAAATCTCAATGCTGTCGCCAAAGGCGAAATAATCTCCTTTATGAATAACTCCTGAGGGAACAGAGATAATCTCATCTTCAGACTCTGAAGAATTTGCATAAACATTGGGGAAAAGGAGCACTCCGAGCAGAACCATTAAAATGTACATGGAGAAACCCTGGTTTTCTTGTCTTCAAAAAGTTGTATTTGGCGAAAAGCCGCTTGCTCGAGTTTGTTTTTTACCTCTTCATGGAGCTCTAAAGACATCTTTTGTTTCTGGTCGATTAACTGCCCCAACTCTTCTATGTTAAGCAACGTCACCTGAGGATGTTTTCCTAAAGCAGGATCGATGTTGCGCGGCATACCAAGATCGATCGCAAGCCTGTTTTTAAAACCAATTTCTCGAAAATCAATTTGTCTTGGGCAGATGAGATATCCAGGGGCATGTGTTCCCGATATGACAACATCAAAGTCGACCCAGTTATGGAGTTTCTCCCAAGAGAGCATATCAATCTGCATATCGTTTACAAGCTCCTGGGCAGAGGCAGGTGCACGGGTAGCTAAGGAGAGTCTAGCCGCTCCTTTTTCTTGAAAATAAGGCAAAATTTTACGGTTGATTTCAGAGTTTCCGATGAACAATATGGAAACGGAAGATCTCTCGACAAAAAAACAATCGATAAGCTCCCACAAGACCGACTCCATGGAAACAGACCTTTTAGGCAAAGAAAACGCCGTGCGAACTTCCTTACCGATTTTCAAACATTTTTGAAATAAGTAATGCAGCGTAGGGGGCAATGTTTGGTATAAACAAGCTTGTTCATAGGCCTCTTTTACCTGTCTTTGGATCTCTGCCTCTCCGAAAATGACACTATCGAATCCTGACGTTACCTTCGCCAAATGACTAAAGCACTCAAAGCCAAAATAAGAATACATCGTATGTTCGAAAACAAGGCTCATATCCTGCCTTAGAATTCCTAATAGATCGCTATGAGCTTGAGCTAGGTCTTCGGCGCTAAAGTAAATTTCTACCCTATTGCATGTCGAGAGCAAAACATAACGGCAAGCGATCTTACGAGAGAAATCATAACACAAGTGCTTTTGAGATACTCTTGTAAGACATTCTCTTAACACAAGATCTGAAGATTTGTTGTTAATGCCAATTACGCCAATACGCATAAGACCTCTTTTCAAGAACACTCCCAATGTCGGTTATAAGATAGAAAGACAATTATTGCAAAAGAGATGTCTGATCCTAAAGAAAAATCACCCCCTATTGTATAGTGGAGAGCACCGAATAAATCTGATCTCTGCGATATCCTCTTTGTTGTAAGAACCGGATGAGCTTCTGTTTCGAATCTGTCGCTTTCCTCTTTCTGACAAGCTTCCTTATTGCCTCTTCTTGCTGCGGCATATATTTCGCAAAGATAGATTCCCAATCCTTCTGCAAAATCTTCCACTTATTAGCAATCCAAAGAGGCCCATACCCTTTTTCTATCGCTCGGGCCACTAACATCTCAAGCCTCTCTGCGTCGCGCAAAGCGCCTAGGTGCTGACAAAAAATAAGGACTTGGTCTCTTACCGGTTTCGAGATCGCTTTCTTTTCAAGCCTAGCTGATAGTTCTTCAGAAAATAGGGCCTTATGCGACAACCATTTTATGGCGAGGGCTTTTGCGACTTTTTCCTCTAGCGCATAAAACCCCTCTTCTAAAGAAGCCATTGTCGTGTGTGAAGATAGACTCCGCAGATGCTTAACAAACAGCTTGCGGTCAACCCTTCTCCAAGGCACTCCTTCCCATACAAGGATCAGACATTGCGATTCTTCCGGATCTTCTTCCCACGTCAAAAAGCTCATTAGCCCCTGCCTTGCATAACAAATTCTCAGCTAGTTTTTGAGTATATGCTTTGGGAAAATTCTCGGCTATCTTCGAGCTTAAACTCTCTTCACTCCCGATTCAAAGGATTTAAGGGATCATACTTTCTTGCATCTCGCGACAGCAGACGCCTGGCGATCTCAAGCCCCTGTTCCGGAGCACCACATTCACTTGCATGAATGATCGCGCGATAGGCTTGCTTGTACTGCTCTAGCACTCCAAAAAATGGAGAGAATCTTGACGATTCAAACATCCCTAAATACCCGGTCAAGAAGGCTTCCTGCAATGCCTTGGATGCCATTTGCGGCATCCCATATTTCTCAATACCAACGAGCAAATCAGTCATAACAGACTCTGAAGAGGCAAAGTATAAAAGGCTCTCCCCTTTTGCATGTATAGAGAGTTTTACATCTAAGTTAACAAGATGCAGCCATTGCGTTTCAGGATCAAACTTTAGCTGCGTTGGGTGGAGGCGGTTGTAAGCAAGACCTACAAAGGCTCCACTACTTTGAAACTCTTGGATAATATGTGCAATGTCTTCTTGGGAATGAGGTAAACGAAAACCGTTCCTTTCGGAGTAATCAGATAGCATCTGAAAAAACATTTTCATCTCTTTGGCATATTGCAACTTCTGCTCTCCATTAAGAGGCTGTTGAGACTTCCTATAGAGCTCTGCTGCAAACTTCCCCATCTGGCCATATCCTCTCTGTAAGTTACGCAGTCCTTCTCTTGTGCGTAAAAAATTCGTTGTTTGGTCATGGAGCGTCGGGAGCTTTACCTCTTCAAATCTAGGCGTTTTCCCCTCCCCATAAAACCCCAGGATCTTAGGGATACGAGCTTCGTGAAGCTGCATCTGCTGCAACTCATTGTACAGAAGGATCACAGAGCTTTCTCTTTCGGTGATAAGACTACCTCCTGCATATTTTTTCAATATTGCCTGTCCTGGCGGGGTCGGCTCAAGAACAGCCACTTTTCCCGCTTTCATACGCAGAGAAGCCCCTACAGCCGAAGCCATCCCATCGTAGGTCGCCGTCTCTAAAAGAGGAGCTGAGACCCCATATGCATCATGCAAACGCTCTGCATTGTCATGAACAAACTGCCCTGTTTTTTGCACTATAGGCCATGAAGAAACTTCATCAAAAACCCGAAGACATCTCTCTGGCATCTCTTCCGTAGCATGGCAGACTCCTGCAACTAGGGCAGCTCCAGCAGCTTTAGGCGCTAAAGCCACCGCTTCAACAGTGACTGCTAGCGCTGCTAAGGCAACACCTGTCGGGCCGTTGGGAGACCCCGGATGGCTTATCAGCTGCACAGAATGTTCTGCTGATCGAAGAGCTGCAAGTGCCGACGCCTGCATTGCGGATATCTGGGAAGGGGGAAGACAAGAAGTCACCATGGCTCTTTCTACAAGAGGCAGTAAGGTATCTGAAGATGGTTTTTTTCTCGAGCATCTAGCGGCCGTAAAAGACGTGGGGACAGACTCAGCCTCTCGGTCTTCTCTTGGAGAAAAGGGATCTCGCAACATCACAGGGATCATAAAGCCACTCCTCAAAACTATACTTTGAAATTAAAATGAAATCTCGCTCCGGTTGTCGCAACGTGTGCAGAGGCATCCAATCCAAGAGACTGGAAGGCAGCTGTCATTATGGCAGAAGCAAATACTGTACACCCTATAGCAAGAATCCCTTGGCTCCAGTCTTTCTTTTTTTTCTTCGCCACCCGATGCCTTAATTCCAACACCTCTTTTTCGAGGGCTTGCACATCTGCCTGTATATTCTGCATCTTTTGCTGTAAAAAACATTGCCTTCTCTGCTGCTCCGCAAGATGCACGATCCGCTCCTCAATCTCGCTTTCCTGTCTTTCGAGGTGCTGCTGTATCTGTTTTTTTTTCTCTTGTATTTCCCGCATCAAGACCAAAGAAGCATCGACAACGCATTCAATAGGGCGATATTTTAGCCTTTCTAGAGAATATCCCAGCTGTTCTAACTGTCCTTCTGCATCAGAGATGCTACCCAAAGAAAACCGCTGGCTAGCAAAGGTTTTTATCTTCTCTTCTAGCCTGAGTCTTTCTCTTGCCTGCTCTTGCAGCTTGCCTTCTAGATTCTGGAAAGATCCTTCTGCAGCCTGTCTTGCCTGCGCAGCAGCTTGGCTGATCTGCTGACAACCTTCTTCGTAGCAGCTCTGTAACCTACTTCGAAGGCTCTCTTGCATCTTCTTTTGCGCATTCTCCCAGCGGCTCGCTAGAGCCTCTTCTCGTCTTGCTTGTGCTGCGCGGAGCGATTGCATCCTGTCTTCAAAAGAAGGGAACTCTGCAGAAAATAGACGAAGATAAGCCCTCTCTAGCTGCCGAGAAAAAAGCATCTTGCCATAACCATCAAGCCACATGAGAGCAGATCGAACAGGAAGATGACTTCTGTAATAGGAAATAGAACCACCGGAACTTCTATCGACTATCTTTGCCGACATCTCTCCATAGGTTCTGCCATCGCTTGCAAGAAAGGCTCCCATATCAAGAGGGGCCAGCAAAAGAGGGTCTCGAAGAAGATCCTGCAATACGGGGATATAGGCGCTAAGCACTGTCTCATGGCTCCATCCAGCTCTTAGTGCAGAGTACATCTTGTTAACCCATATCTGAATCTCAGCTGTCATCGCATCTTCTTCATGGAAGGCATCGACAGCTTCTTTTAAAGCCACGATCTCGCAATAAAGACGCCTACGGGGAGCTGTTTCCAATATCTCGCTAAGGACAGAAGAAGTAGAGACCGGCTGCATGCTACACCTCTTTATTCCCATGGACCCAAAGCCTCTCTCCTAGCGCTGCTGCTCGCGCTAGATCGGATGGCAGGGCTGCATTACTCCTTCGAAGCTCATCTCTTATCGCTGCCAGGATATGACTCTGACTCTCTAACCGAGCAAGAACTTCTGCTTCTACTTTTGCCTGTGCTTCTTCAAAAGATGCCACCTTCTCTTGAATACTCTTTGGGGCATCGGAACCATTTTGGCTTGTACTTTGGCTGCATACGCTTAGGAAGACGTTGACTGCATCCCGGTACATTGCTCCTGATTCTGCTCTATAAGGCTGTTCATCTGCCTTCATAGGAGCTGCTTTCCCTCTATGAAAATCAAGCCTTGAACTCATGAAAGCACCCTTATGACTTTTAATTCTCTACCCCATGCTGCATCGTGCTCTAATAAGACTGCTGACAAAGACTCTCCTTGCGCTGCCGTTTTCTTTGCTAAGACAGCCCATTTCGAAAGAATTTGATCTCCCAGATCTGCAATTTTTGCGTCTTGCTCTATGATACTTGTATGCAAGATCTCTAAATCGCCTACCTTGATTGCCAGTGCTTTTGCACACTCTTCTTTTGCTCGTTGAGCTCCTTTATCCAAAGCTCTCTGCATCACAGATTTTACTCTCTCTTCAAAGTCTCTTCCATCCAACTCCAGTACCTCGCAAGAGGCGATACTAAGGATTTCCTCACTTCTTCCGGGGCTGAGAGCTTCGATAACACCTAGAGCAAGATCTTCTAAATCTAGGCACTGTTTTTGCAAGCAGCAATCTTCGGTTGCAACGGCTGCTAGCCTCACAAAATCGATGACAGCATAGGCAAGACAAAAAGCAAACTCCTCATCAGTCTCTGCTTTTTCCCAGTCTAACATCCAAGCAAGCAGCCGTTCCTTATCTAGTCCAGGAAGCCGTGCCATCTGCTGCAAAAAACTCTGGAGCTTGCCTCTTGGATCTTCCAAGTATTGCAAGCGTCTTGCAATCTGAATTTCTTCTTCTAACTCCACACAAACCCCGGCCGCCTGTTCGGGGAAGCGTACAGGTCGAGATAAGTGCAAAACAAGGCGCGTTTCTGTTGTCGTAGCGATCATAGATCTAGGTCCTCAAATTCCGGCATGCCTAGCTCTGCCAAAGAAAAAACAAACTTAGGTCCATGAATGCATCCTGTCTTTACAAGTTCTTGCTCTACTAACTGAGAGAGTCTATTTTCTCTTTCTACTATCTCGCTTTCTTGTTTCCGATAAGCCTCTATCTTCTCGTTGAGATCTCCAATCAGAGGCTTTTGTTCTTCTACAGAAAGCTGATGGACGAAATCCGCCATCTTCGCGTATTGCGATCCTCCCGCAAAAAGATGGGGTGCATGGCAGAAATTCATATATTCCGTGTCGATGACATACACACCATCACGCGATGTGATAATATTTCCTCGATGAATATCCCAATATCTTGTCGCTTCAAATAGGCGGATAAGCTCAGAGACCTCTGCAAAGGTTAAGTCTCTATGAACAGCCGCTATTTTCTCTGCATACGCTTGGATATTCTCAGGCGATGTTGCAGACACTCCTAAGGTTGGATTTACCTGAAGCTCAACAGAATTCCCTTGGACTACAAGAATTTTCTTCGGGACTTTCACATGAACAAGTCCAAGTTCTTGGATTTTTCTTTCCATATAGTCTCTTCCAAGAATCCGCCCTACATCACTTCCTTTAGCCTGATATCTGTTCAACAATGGGTAAAATTCCTCTTCGGTAAGAAGAGCTCCCTTTCCTCTTTGTTCCAGCAAAAACCCACGCACGGCATCGCTCATCTCAAGAGCATCCATGTTACAAGCTAAGATCGATGGGCCTTCTCTAAAAAGAGGTTCTGTCTCTCTAGCATATCCTAAAGACCGCATCAGTCGTATCACCTGCAAAGAACCATAGGTGTTTGCGAGCCGATATGCCGTAGCTTGATCTTCTGAAGAGAGACTTTCTAGTTCTGGCAAAGACACCTCATCTCCAGCAAAGACCACCTTACGAAAAACATTCTCTTGCTCTGTCAAAGCAACGCCCTCCTCTACCATTGCTGCCAGCAGATTCTGGGCCGCTTCTTTGCTACCTTCTAAAAGAGCTGTCACAAATATAGCCTTAGGATCTCGGATTCGAACGAGGCTACGGTCATGCGCCAGCAATACGCCCACTGTCCTCTTATCTTTTGCAAAATGGCAAAGCAGTGTTTTTCCTGTCGTAGCATGTCGTATTTGGAGGTCTACTGAGATCTCGTTCTCACGAATGATTTCTAGAAGAACACGAAGAGATCTTGGGCTTAAAGAAAACACAGCCTGCGTCGTAAAAAGATGCTCCACAAAAGCCCCTCTATCGACAGGTCCTAAGAATAGTTCTTTCAAGACATCTTCGTTTACTGTCTTTTCTCGGGTAAAGATCTCTATCAAGGCATCAAAAATTGTCTTCTCTGATCTAGTATAAATGGTATTCCCAGAGTTGGGAGTCGTTTGGATCACAATAACATCCCTTCCCTCATAAACTAACCCAAGTCCAGTTTCTCTATTGCTGAGAAGAAACCTTGGATTAATATACAAGACTTTCCCTTCCTGTATCCTAACTCCGCTTGCCAAAGAAAAGTCTTCAAACCTCCCCTTTTCCACAATGCCTGAAGGATACGTACGATCGCCTTCCCAACTTGTTCCTGCAAATCCCTCACTGCACACGCGATCAACCTTCTCGATAACGCCATTTCCATAACGTCTCTCTAGAGAAGATCCAAGAATGTCGATTGCTTTCGGAGTGACATATTTGATAGGACCCCACGGTGTATTCACTAAACTCACGCCATCCGGTAAAGCTTGGGCAAATAATGATACTGCACTTTTTTGCACCATATAACTTCCTTGAAGCTCTAAACGCACTAGGCAATGTTCTTCAAAGACCTTCTTGGCGACTGCATTCGCTTTTTCTACAACAGCATGTTCTGAAGGAAAAGAAAACAGATCTCTTCCTATGCGCATACTAAACGATTCAAAAGCACCTGAAGCGGAAGAAACGGCAGCCATAATTTTACACCCTAAAGTTATATGTGTTGTTATGCAAAAAATTGCATCACGGCAGTATACATCAATCCTGTAGAAAAAAATCAAATAGAAACAAATAAATTATACACTTGCAAAACAAGAAAATATTACAATTGCATTAAAAAACACTCTCAAATTATAAACTCCGGGCGCAACATTGAACGTTTCTTGGAAAAAAGCATGTCTCTTCTTATCTCCCGCCCAGAACAAAGCCTCTTTCTCTCTACACTTGCCTATGCGCTTGAAGAGACATTTGCCAAAGCACATGAAGGCCAAACCCTTTTAGAAAAAGCTGCAGAAGACTACATCGAAGAATCCTCTCGGAATGCAGAACATAGAGTGCAAGAAGCCGTTACAGCGTGTCTTGATACAATCGGATCGAAACAAGATGAATACAGAGTAAGAACATCTCTCATCGAAAGAGAATTCGACCAAAGACGAGGGCAAATGGCTGCAGAGACGGCTACCATCGCAAGTTCTCTTTTTGAAAAAGAAAAAGCCTCTACGCAAAAAGCGATGGAACTAGAACAACAGCTAGCTAAGCTTAAAGCCCAAACAGCCTCCCAAGAAAGCCATCTTAAGATACAGCTTTCCCGCCTCCAAATAGAACAAGAAGAACAGCATCGCGTCGAGGCCTCACAAGAAAAAACTTACCGAGATACTCTCTTTGAACTTTCAGAAAGTCTCTCTTCTAAGCAAGCTGAAATCGCAAGATTGTCTTGCGAAATAGGAAAACCCTCATGATTCCAGCAACTACAGGACTCAGAGCTCTTGGCCCAGAGCTTCTTGTGGCAGCCTCTACAGAAAGAGAACAACAGCTACAGTCGACGTTACTTGATCTCCAACAAACCGCACTGAATACCCTTAAAACTCTAGATGCACAGATCTCTGAGCTGACAGAACTACATAGAGAGCTCAAAGAGAGAGCCTCTCTTTTAGAAGGGCAGCTATTGGAGCTAAGAGCAGCACAAAAAGCAGAAATAGCAGCCCTTGAAAAATTGCAAAAACATGCGATCGCCCAACTTGCACCTCTTGAGCAGTTTATCAACGAAAAATCCCCCACCTGGAGACCTTGGACTCCTGAAGAATTCCGCACATTCCAAGAGGGTGCTGCAAGATACACGCCCAGCCGCCCAAGATTTTTTATCTCTGAAATCAATGGTGAAGCGAGAGAATATCGACTTTTACAAGATAAAATATCACGCTATCTTCACAAGATTGCAGATGAGTTGAAAACACTGACCCGCTCTCTTTGCTGGCCAGATGATGAACGATATCAGCGCTGCATCCAAGAAGCAATCTCTGCAAAGGACGAGTTTGGTCATCGTGTATTCTATTCGCACTACTCTCCAGCTGCGGCTCCTGCAACCTCCGTCCGAGGGGGCGTTGTCCACTTTGGGGGCTACACACGCCCTGACTGGGATGCTGGAGAAACAGGCCACGGTTCAGCAACCTTTCAGCATAAAGGGGAGAAATATCTCATCATACACTCTCGGCTTTTACAAGAACTAGAATACTCTTGCCAGATCGTCAGCTTGGTCCCCGGAGCCAAAATTCTGGATCTTGTTCTTCAAAGACCTGTTCCACCACCTCCACCTTATGCAAAACCACTCCCTGCTGGGAAGTGGAAAGATCCGGCTACAGCCTCAAAGCCCTGGACATCCTGCGATGATGGCAGGCTACAGCAAATAAAACAATGTAGAAGCCTTGGAGGCACCTAACCTCGGAGCCGTTATGACCCCAACATATGCATTAACTTCTGCCACAACACCACCTGCTTCTTTGCCCTGTGATCTCGTGCCACAGATGGAAAGATCGATTGCTGCTGCAGAATCGGCTTTGGCTGCAAAGAACAAATTTATCGAAGAATTATCCTCTCAAAATCTGATCCTCAGCCAAAGGATCTCTGATCTTACTAGGCAAATTGAACTGCAAAGAGAGGCCCATGCAAGCCAAGTAGAGAACATCCGCGAGTTTGCAAAAAACTATCTTTATGCTCTTACAATTATAAAAACATCGAAAATGGATCCTTCGACTTACGAGAGAGAATTATTACCTCTTCTCAACTTCTCCACACAAGAGCTGTTACATCGAATGATCCAAGAAATCGCCTCTCTTACAGCACAGCTGGACATCGAATCCAATAGAGAATATAAAGCATGCTGTAAACTATCTTTGTCCATTGCTGAGCAATGGATTCAAGCTTACAAAGCTTTGATCCCAAAAACCATAAAAGCCCTTGAAAGAAACATCCCCGAGGAAGCTCTTGCCAAGCTGCTCAGCGATAGGCCCTCAGAATATGAAGGATTAGGCTATGGCTATACAACACTTCTCTTGCGAGTAGCAGACCTACAAGCTCTGCAAAGATCTGGAAAAATCCTGACCACACCTATAGGGAAAAAAGTCCTAGGAATACGATAAAGACCTCTAACTTGAAAGGAATTCTATGGCTTGCATCACGCAAACAACACCCCCTATCACCCATTTTACATTGGCTTTAGCAAAATCGCAGCAAACACTCGTCGCAAGCGCAGACCATCGAAGTCGTTTATTAGAGATCTTCTCAAAATACCAAAGCTGGAGCGACCTTCTTTCAAAGAGGCTCCGCACCTGGATTACCCTAACACAATACGACGCCGAAAGAGGAGACATCCAACAGCTTGCACACCGTCTCGATGTTCTTGTCTATGACATTCTAAGGGATCCCATCACCCGGCGTCCTTTTGAAAACCCCATTCTGCAACAAGGATATACATGGGAAAAAAACACCTTTGACTTCTATAGGGATCATGTAAGCTGCATCTCTCCACTAGATGGGGTCTCTGAACTGAGCGCTCCTGAAGGGACTCATGACTTTGCAATAGAAATGCTCTCACTCGTTGCCTCCGCAATGCCTACCCCAAAATCCAAACCTGATATCTTGTTGGAAGAAGATAGCTCTCAAGAAAAAATGCCTTTATCTTGTGAAGAATCGGATCAATGGAAACACCTTGCAAAGGTCTCTTATGCACTACAGCAAGCAAAATATATGGAAGAAATGCTGGAGTCTTCACGAGAGAAAGGAAAACATGTTGTAGAAGAAGCCTTTTTCTTTGGAGATCAAGCCATCGAGATGGCTGATCGTTTAATTTTTGAGCACCAAAAAGCCATGGAAGTCGAAATGGCCTCCATAGAGGCTGCTTATCAGACTCAAGTACTAACGCTCCAAAGCCAAATAGAACAGGAAGCCTGCAGCCACGAGCAAAGCATGAGAGATATGGAAGAAAAGCTAAAACAAGCAGAAGAGCGAGGCCAAAAAGAGCTCTCTCATCTTTTTAACCAAATAGAAGAAGCTAAATCTAAATATACTCAAAAAATCCTCCTTCTAAAAACATCTTTGGAAAATGCCAAAAAAGCACTAGAAAGAAGTAAAACAGAAACCAAAAACAACCATTTACAGCGGATTTCGCAAATAAAAGAAATCTCCCAACAAATCCAAATGGCAGACTCGCGCATCGCAGATCTTCAACAAAAACTAAAAGACCTTCGAACGCAACCTTCCTGTGAAGCGCAAATAATAGATTTAGAAGAGAGAAAATCCCATCTGCAAGCTGAAAAAGCCCTCCTAACTAGCATCTTGGAAAAGAAAGACAGAACAACACCAGCCCTAGCCTTGGGCGGCATAGGACTAGCGGTAGGAGGTCCCGTCCTCGGAGCCGTGGGATTCGTTATAGGTAACGTTGTAGGTGGATGTGTGATCCAATAAAAGTGAGTGTAGAAAAAAAAATTGCAAAGGAATACTGTCTAGCCTTTGCAGACACAAGGATTCTATGAAGAACCTTTTATTCTTAGCGCTCCATCCCTCTGTCTTGTTTTTCTCATTACTTGCAGAAGAACAGGCTAACGATTCTTCTATCTTCTATTTTGAACCAGAAGAGCTTTCAGCTCCTCTTTCTTTTTATACTGAAAATTGGGACCCACAACAAAAACTACTTCCAATCCGTACGCACTCAAAAAGTCATGGCAAATAAAAAATTTTGCATATAAACGACAATTTCTTTATCATTCCTTAGCATGGCATCAATAGAAATCCCAGAAAATCAGAAAGCCGTTCCATGGGCTTATCCGACTTCTGAATGCAGTCGGACTCCGCGAGAAAAAGCTCCGACTAAAGTGTTTGGAGGCTGGCTTTGTGGGGTTTATTCAGGAAACCCTTAAAGCTGGACAATTTGCTATTCTCAACCATGCTGACTGTTGGGTGCATATCGAGCGCCCATTGCGGAAACTGATAGCCTCTACGCCCAAAATTGCGCAAGAAATACGCCAAGTGCGGGAAGCAATATGGATTTTGTATGAACAAGTAAAAGAAGCTTCCCTATCGCAGCAAGGCAAAGTAGAGGTACATGCAGCATATGATGCTCTGCTAGAGAAAGAAGTAGTTAGTCCCGGAGTACGAGAAGTGCTCGATGCTTTCAGAGATCACCGCGACGGGTTACTCAAAGCTTTAGACCACCCCTGGCTACCTCTACATAACAATGACAGCGAGGGAAACATTAGGGGGATGGTAAAATTCCGCAATGTATCTGGAGGAACTAGCAGTGAAGAAGGTCGAGTTTTTCGTGACGGGCTGATGACTTTAAAGCAGACCTGTTATCGAATTGGCCAAAATTTTTGGGATTTTTTAAAAACTTGGTTCCGAAGAGAACCTATAGATCTTGCTGCGCGCGTCTGCAAACGCTATCAGGCCGCAGCTAATCCGCCATGACTTATTTAGAAGTACGTACGAGAATAGCAAACATCAGCCAATCGCTAAGGTTCTGAATCCTATTATTTCTGAGCGAGGAATTCTACAAGGAAAATACACCCAAATCCAATATACAAAACAATGTGCATGAAGGCTAATGAAGAAGCTTTTTTTTTAGAAGATAGATGATTTTCATAGATCAGAAAACCTGCACCTAGGAAGGCCATCAAGCTAAAAGAAAGATACCATGAATAATATAGAGGCCACCTTGTAGGCAAGGTAGTTATCAAAACGATTGCAGCAAATAAAGACGTAACACTTTTCGTCCGAGAAAATTTGTAAAAAATCCAACAAATACCAGACAGCACTAAAATAGTTTCAATCATATTATTCCAACAATAACCAGCACGTTAATCCTTGTCTGGAGGATCGGAATATCCATTATTATCCCTAGCCTCACACCCAGCATTATACTCTCTAGCCCAATCCTTCCAAGCCTCAGCGGCCTGATATATTTCATAAACACTAAGAGGTAAACATTCTGTTAAAGTGGCTGCAGCGCCAATTGAATGACCTATAGCATCTATGAAAGAATCTGTGGCATTAGAAAAATGTTCTTTTTCTTCTTTGGAGGGCTCTCTTGCATAAAATTGATGAACACAAAAACCTATTTCTTTCCCTTTTTTAGTCTGAGGAGACATTCTAATCTTATCCCACATTTTTTTTGTATGGATCCCTTCCACAACGCTAGCTCTTAATTCTTTTTCGTCTTTACGCATGGCATGTAGGATTGCCTGACCAAAAATACAACGACAAGTCAAAAATAAAACACTTTCATGCTCCTCGCATGAGGCTAACAAATTCTGAGATGCTTGAAAATCTATCAGAGCATCCTCATATCTTTCGCTGAGCAAAAGCAACTCTCCACGAGACGCATAAGTTTCCGCCAGATTTTCAAGGCAGCTCGATTGAATTTGTATAATCTGTGTCGTTTTAGAACCAATTACCTCATCAATAGAAAAATCGCTTGCGCAACAAGACTTTCCAATGAACACAGTAAGAAAGAACGTGTAAACGAACTTCATTTGAACCTCTTTGAGAAAAGATTTACCATACAAACAATTTAGACTCTACCTATTTTTTTGACTTTTTCAACACCCGTATTTTATCGATAAAGCAACACCTTTTCTGTAAAATTTGAAATCTCCGACAAATTTGGCATTCAAAAAAATTACGACTATGATGAACGAGACAGAATCAGAGCAGTGCGGACAGCTTCGGGCACAACTCAATTTTCTTATGATAGTGGCGGCAACCTGAAGATGATATTAGATCCTAGAGGGGGTGTTACTTGTTACAGCTATGATAAGCAGCACAATGTTAGAGAGGTAACTGATGCAGAAGGCGAAATTAGTTCTTATGAATATAACCTTCTCAACCAATTGTGACCCATATTTCCTTACCAAATGGCTCTAGCAAAACGATGAAATATGACCTATTTGGACATCTAGAACAGGAAATATGGGGGAAATAGTCTGTCCTAAGATAAATTATCAAATCTTTCCCTAGATTATATACAAAATCTAAATGTTGAAAAATTAAACGCAATATCTTATAAATAATATTAATCGGATATTTATTATTTTAGGTGGAATATGTCTTCTCCTGCCTCAAACAACCCTTTGCAACCTCCTGCAACCCAACTTCCTACGGGCATAACCCCAGGAGCCGGTACTCCACCGACAGAACCTCTTTCACAAAGTCCTTTTGCTAAGATGTTTCCTGGCGGCCTTACGAAAAAAGAGCTCCAACAATTCATCAGTAACTTTGTAAAAATGATGATCTTCGAATGCAAACAATCCGATCAAGCCTGGAAAAAAGCCCAGGAACACCTCAAACGGGTCGAAGAGGGAAAAGAATAGCCTTTTAACCCCTATAGGCCCTATACTAGTTCCCATGGAAAGCCAGCCAGTGTCAGATCTCATCTTTGTTTCAGAAGAAGAGGATGGCTTGCGTTTAGATAAGCTTCTCGCAAGCAGATTCCCTCGATTTTCCCGCACCTATTTTCAGTCCCTGATCGAAAAAGGGCATGTTCTTGTCAATCAAGAGCCATGGAAAAAAAGAGAAAAACCACAGGCCGGAGATGAAATTGAAATTTGTTTTGAGCTCCCCCCTGAATTATCACTGGAAGCAGAAGACATCCCCCTAGACATCCTATATGAAGATGACCATCTTCTGATCGTCAATAAACCCCCAGGTCTTGTCGTACACCCAGCACCTGGCCATCCTAACCATACGTTTGTCAATGCTTTACTATTCCATTGCAAGCATATAGATCCTAGCGGCGATCCTCTGCGCCCCGGGATCGTACATAGACTCGATAAAGACACTTCTGGCATTTTGGTCGCTGCAAAAACCTCTTTTGCCCATAAAGAGCTCGTCTTGCAATTTAGCCAAAGAAACATAGAGAAATACTATACAGCGATTTGCATAGGCCGTCCTAGACAAGAAGAAATCCGAGCGCCTTTAAAAAGACACCCATCCCGCAGACAAGAGATCGCTGTTCACCCTGAAGGCAAAGAGGCCATTACACGCTTGAAAATTGAAGCGCAGCACGCTTCTTTTTCTCTATTAAACGTGGCTTTGATCACCGGAAGGACCCATCAAATCCGCGTGCATCTCCAACACATAGGCTGTCCTATTCTTGGGGACCCTGTCTATGGGAGTGCTTCTCAAAATGCTAAATGGGGCCTTAGTAGACAAATGCTCCACGCTTCTTTACTACGCATGACCCATCCGGTTTCTAAAACTCTGCTTGAAATAAAAGCTCCTTTGCCTGCAGACATGCAGCGGATAGTAGATCTCTTCTTCTTCTAAATAAAGGGTTTAATTGCTTTTTCTAAATTGCAGTTGGCTATATTTGCTCATTTTCTGTATTCTAAGCAATAGGAAGGTTTCTGCGATCATTAAGCGTAAGGCAGCTACTCCTGTTTGAATTCAACGAAGGATCGAACTATGAAAGAATTTGTAGAATACATCGTAAAGAATCTAGTGGATCACCCTGACAAAGTGCGCATCAATGAGATCGGAGGGACTCATACCCTGATCATTGAACTCGGCGTAGAGAAGTCTGACATAGGTAAGATTATTGGGAAAAAAGGAAAAACCATCAATGCTATCCGCACTCTTCTTATGTCCGTTGCTAGCCGCAATGGAATCCGAGTGAATCTCGAAATCATTGAAGACCAACAAAAAACTTCCCACTAATCAACGAACCAGTTTTGGCAAGTAAGGCGAAATCATCGCCTTACGAGAATTGATAGATCCGGCCCTGTACCGCAGCACTGCAACAGGGACGGATATCTTCTTCGCGCTCTCTTTACGCGGTATGTCTAAAAAGCTTTCCTGAAAGATCTGATCCAAGACGCGTCCATTGTCTCCTAAAAATTCCACTTCGAGCACATTCTCCATGACCTGAGGAGAAAAGCGAAATGCATTCAAAAAGCTCTTGAGATGCTCAATAGCCTGTTCATCGGAGGGAATCCAAATCCAGAGTTCATCTTGATGAGCATACGCCCCTGCTTTAGCGGCAAATACATCCTCTGCACCAGGAACTGTACTAATCATATGGATATGCAAATCAACTTCTTTCCTCTCTTCGGTAAATTTCGCTGCATCCACATACCATAAAGCGCGGATCTCATGAGCATGCGAAGAAAAGAATGGGAAGTTTTTCGCAAAAAGTTTCGTCTGACCTACACGGCAACACCCATTTTGCGTTTTTGTATCAGCAAACACACTGCAGGGTTCTCCTTTGATGCAAAGCCTTAGGTTTGATTCGATCATCTCCTCTTTAGCATGGTATACCTTGCGGTACAGAGAATACATATCTTGGTTTTGCAAGATTTTCTTGGCAGCCTTACCTACAAACTCTTCATTCATGGGGATGTCGTCAAAATCTAGAATTTCCACTTCCTTTTGCAAGGATAACGATTTCAGACGATTTAAAAGCTCTTTCACACAGAGCACATCTTTATAAGAGACTTTAGAGAGAAGATCGGTATCATCTAAAATAGCATATAGGCACTGGAGATATTCTAGATATTCTCTATTAGGATCCACGAAATAGGGCATTTGCTGTGCCAAGACAAGCTGTCTTTGTAAAAGCTTTTGCAAAATTCTTTGATCTGCAGACCCTGAAAGATTTTTTGCTTTTTCTTGTACTCGTTTTTCAAGAGATGAAGCTTGCATTCCACCCACTGCATATTTGTCATTGATCTCAAAAGCCATGCTAGCAACAAGGGTATTTGACGACTGAGAGTCGGTGATATATGCCATAGGCGTTGCTGTCGTTGCAAGAGCGCTCTTATGATGGTCAATGACGCTAATCACCTCAAAATATGAGGGAATCTTCGTCTCTTCCCTATTGCAAAAATCGCGAAGAGAAACAGTGCCAAGCACCGGCTTCATCATGTCCTCTGCACGGATGACTCCAAGAGGGACCTGCATTCCATCTCGATCGGGAGCTGTGACAGTGAGATACAGAGATGTCCCTAACTTACTACGAACTTCTTCTACTTCCGCCCGATAGCTTATGCCGTGAGGAGCATAGCCAAAGACCTCTTTTTTAATGTTTAAAGCAATTCCTAACTGGTCTACATATTTACGAATGCTTAAAATCGCCTTTTCTAAAGAGGCGATAATCTGCTCTAGATGATGGAAAATCTTCGGCCGACTTTCTATAAGAACACCAGAACGGTCAAAAAGTCCCGATGCAGGAATAGATTGGAGCTGTTCTAAAAATTCCTGAAACTCGAAAATATGGAGCCCTTGCATCGCATGCCAAAAATCTTCAAAGGAGCCCTTCCACCCAGACTCTACTTTTAAAATGTTTTTCAAATATTGCTCGATGTTCCGCTTTTGCTTTTGAGTAAATTCTTTGACAGGATCTGCTTCTTCGAGCTTCAGCAAAAATACAGTCCTTATGAAGTTCTCCACATCTTGGCGAGTCAATAGTTCTTTTGCAAACAAAGAGGTGAGATTGGCGTGGAAATAATTAGAAAACCAACGCAGGCAGTTATTCAAAAGGATCGTTACTTGCCTTACCCCTTCCACATCAAAATGGCGCCAATCACCAAGAAAATACCCTTGCTCATCGACAAGCACAATCGCTTGCTGCTCTTTCTCGTGGTCGATTGTTTGAAGAGATTCTAGAGAACTGCGCTTCAACACCCCTTTTTGCGTCATAAGATCCGTCGCTGAAAGAGCTAAGGAAGTTCTCGTTTTAGCGATATGCTCAAAAAAACGCTCTCCAAACACATGCTGAAACAGGAAAACGACCTCGATTTGAGAAATCGGCGGCCCGCCTGGAACATTCCATATATGCAAACCATCTCCAACTCTTGCAGAAAACGCATCTACCCATCCCCAAAAAGAAGCAACTGTCGTATCGAGATCAGGAGAATTATGTGCTGTCACGTAATGGGAACCGGGATACACTTTTCCCATACCAATAGGGAATAAAGCTTGGTATTCTTCGCGAGGCACATATTTTCCCATGATTTTCGCACGAACAAGATAATTCTCTTCCTCATTTAATTGAGAAAACTGATTCAACCACAGTTCGAAATGGGCCAAAGAATAAGACTCGAGAAATTTTTCCTGGCATATACGGTCTATAAATTCCCCGACAGCACCCAATAGAAAACAGGGAAAAGAAGCCTCTTGAATTAGCTGTAGGAGCAATCGATTCACTCTTTCCGCTTTCTGTTTTTCTCCCATTCGAAGAAAGGAATCTGAACGAAAATCTTGAAAAAGCTCATCTAGGCGAGAAAATCGGGGCAGTGAAAAAGCAAAGTCCCCTAGATGTTGATCCGGATTTCCTTCCAACACAACTCCCTCCATCGCCATTTTACGCAAAAAATAGAAAAGAAACGGATTGAGCAGGACTCGAACCTGCGACCACCCGCTTAGAAGGCGGGTGCTCTATCCAGCTGAGCTATCAATCCAAAACAAGAAGATATTAAAGCAAGCCCCCTCTTTTCGCAAGGGTTTTTTCCTTTTCGAAGAAAGAAAAAAGCCTTCACCACCGAGAGAATAGCTCAGTCCAAAGCCGGCAAAGACTGCAACGCCTGAGTAAAGTCTGCTGCATTCGACTGGTTGCGATATGCCGCCTCTTGGCTTTCTGTAATATTTTTATATTCCTCAAAGGAATGGATGATCTGGGGACGAACAAAAATAATTACATTCCTTTTTTCTTCGTGCTTGCGATTCTTGCTAAAAAACGGACCTATCAAAGGCAGATTCCCCAAAAATGGGATCCCTGTCTTATGCCGAGCCTTCGCATTACGAACCATGCCGCTTAAGACCAAGAAATGCTTATCCGGCACATGGACGTGAGTCAGCATGTTTGTTTTGGTGGTCCGAATGCCACTTACGCTCGAAACGGAATGGGAAGGGTCTTCAACAGCCTCTGTAATCTCTTCATCCAAGTTCAGAGTAATGACATCGCCCTCTCCCAGCATAGGCGTGATGTTCAAGCTTACGCCAACATCTCGGTATTCTATATTTGCAGTCGTTTGCTGGCTTTGCCCGACAGTCTGAACAACAGAACCTGTAAAAGGGATATTGTCGCCCACAAAAATCTTAGAATTCTTATTATCTTGCGTAATGATCTTTTGGTTGAGAACAATCGTACTGTCTGCATCCATCTGCAAGGCGCTGACAAGAGAGCCTAAAGTGACATAGCTTTTCCCTCGATGCATAATCACATCGCCGATCACCCCAAGATCGAATCCAGACACGATCGGGATTTGACCTAGTCCCGATGGCGTATTCGAAGCATTAATCCCCTGCATCGTGCTAGCAAAAGAAGGTCCACTCTGCCCTGCTTTGTCTGGAGCGAAGTTCCCAGCCCCAAAGCCTAGCTTATTCTTCCATTGTCCTCCAGCAGCCCACTGCAACCCAAAATCCATCGCTTTTTTGACATCTGTTTCAATGACAAGAATCTCAATAAAAACCTGTCTTAAAGGCGCATCGAGCGAAGCAATGATTTTTTTCATCTCTTCAACTGTATCTAAAGAACCGGAAAACAAAAGCGAATTCGTCGCTTTGATCCACTGCAGCGTATGAATAGAGCGGAGGATTGCTGGAGAAAAACTGCGCTGCGAAGTCAAGTCAGATCCAATTTTCTTGAGTGACTCTACAATCTCAGCTCCTTCGTGATACTGCAATTTATAAATAAAAAAGCTTTGTTTGGCAGAACTGGGTTGGTATGTCTCAGCAACATATCCCCCTTCACCTGCCGATTCCCCATCCGTTTTCACCATTTTGTGGATGACATAACATCCATCTTCTCGAACCACTTGAAAATGATGAACAGCGAGCAATCGGATTAAAGCTTTCACGATATGATCCACTGCCATAGGCTGGCCGGAAGAAAAAGTAATATTGAATCCTAAATCTTCATTATTGAAGATGAAATTCTCTCTAGAGATCTTCCCGACAAATCGAATAAACTCAACAACAGGCACATCTTGGAATTGGATCGTATGCAACGAGACCGGCTTTTCTTCAAAGTCTGAATATGCCGCAGTGTGCGGACAAGCAAGACTTAACAATACAAAAGTTTTAGACAGAAAGAGAAAATGTTTGACGTTTCTATTCATTTTTAATCACAAATATCAGGAGCCGACAGTATTATATGGGAGCCTCCGTTTTTTCTATACATTTTTCCAATGCAGCCAATAGAGTGGCAATATTTTTTTTGATGCAAATCCCCCTCAAAAAGCATTCTGAAGCGGTTTTTACTCGAGAATAAAAAAATCCATTAACTTGCAAGAACGCACAAAAATCACCATCCTTGATCAAAAACACAAAACCAGAATAATAGATACTCGCAGCTTGCAGATAAGGAGAAAGCTCATGAAGTCTGTCACAATCGACAATATTGGAGTCCAAGCACACCGGCGCTATGCAAAAGACAAAGCGGAACTCGACCCTACTTTTTTAACAGAGCCTCTTCTTCTTGTTCCTCATGTTCCCAGCAATAGCCTATCAGCTATTTATAGCTCAAAATGGGAAGAGCTTTTCGATCTCAAAGGGAATAGTTCTTGGGCCAACTTTTCTCCGCCGCCAGAGTTTCACCTCGCCTCATCAAGACTATTTCGCTTTGATACATTTAGACCCTTCTGGGACACGGACGCTGAGAGCTCTTTCGAAAGCACAAAGACTTTGATTTCTTCCGAATGGGAGGATCACCCGACAATCAACTCTCTTTTGGATGCAATAGAAAAGATCCAGGCGCTTTTATTCCTAGTCCATTCCAGAAAATTGCAATATCAAAAAGGGTAAGCACTACTCCGTGTAGGGTCTCTTTTCCTTTCCTTTTTCGTACAACACCAACGTAGGAAGCAATAAAACGGCTGTCGCAACGATGATAATAGACAGAGGATAGATCGTGCTGTTGTAGAAAAAGCTTGCAACTCCTACGATCAAAGCCGCTGATAATAACCGAGCACTTGTCATCAAACTAGCAGTGACTCCTTTAATGTGAGGCAGGATCTCCATCCCTTCTGGGAAATAAAGACCAATCACCCAGTTTCCTCCAAAAGCATAAAGGAGCATCCCTCCCGTTAGTAAATAGGGGTCTTTTGGAAAAAGCAAGCTTGTAACTGACAAAAAAACAGCCCCCGACATACAAAGAGCCAATCCCGCTTTTTTGGTGTTTTCAGCTCCCCATCGAGAAGAAACCCTTTTGAGAAGAAGCCCCCCTACTACCCAAGCGCCTAATGTAGCAGTCTGAAGAAGAGGAAAAACCGTTTTACTAAGTCCAAATTCTACTGTAAACAAAACAGAAGTTCCCGACAAAAACGCGATGTAGGCCCCAAAAATCAAGCAAATAGACAACGTAATCTGCCAAAAAGCAACATTAGAAAATGCTTGCCGAAAGTCCCTTATGAGAGAGCCCACTTCCATTTTGGTTCTTTTTTCCTTCGGAAGCGTTTCCTTAAAACAAAACAAGCCGATTGCCCAGCTCAGTAAAACCAAAAGCGCAACGGCTAGAAAATTCGACCGAAACCCAAAAGCGCTATTGAGATATCCTCCAAGAATGGGAGCCCCCGACATAAGAATGGGGATAATTGTGTTTAGATGGCTCGTTGCAATGACCGCCCTCTCTTTTTGGAATGCATCAAAAATAATAGCCGTTCCCAAAGTAAAGCACCCCCCGCTGCCAATCCCTTGCAATACACGACCTACAAGCATCGCTGCAAAGCTGTCTGCAAAAAACGTCAAAATACTTCCCACTAAAAAGATGCTAAGTGCCGTCATCAAAGGTTTTTTTCTTCCAAAAGCGTCGGAAAGAGGCCCGTACAAAGGCCCCGCAAGACAAATCCCGTAAAAATTCCAGGTAAGAAGACTTTGGATTTCTGATTCCGAAGCAGAAAACCATTGCATCATATCAGGAAAAGCGGGCAAATAAATATCCGTTTCCACGCAAGCTGAAATAAAAATGGCAACTACAAGAAAAAGAAACTTCCATTCAGACTTTCTATCCATAAAAACTCATAAATATAATTTCATGTTTTATTTTATAAAACGTATTATATATTAACCAGAAGAAAACACCGAAATATAGATTCCTTCCTTGACCTAACCCATACAATCGCGTATTCTGTTATTCTGAATTCATGGAGAAAACTATGCAGAAAGTTTCGATTCAAGATTTTAAAATCGGCCATGGTGAGCCTCTTGCCATTATGACCGGCCCTTGCGTGATAGAAAGCGAAGAACATGCGCTTGCCTCTGCCGAGTTTCTCAAAGATTTATTACATGGTCTTGGCATCCATTTTATTTACAAATCCAGCTATGACAAGGCAAACCGCTCTTCTTTCCACTCTTTTCGAGGCCCTGGCCTAGAAGAGGGATTGCGAATTCTAGCAAAAATAAAAAAGGAGCTCCAAATCCCCGTCTTAACAGACGTACACACTGTAGAAGAGGCTAAAGAAGCTGGCAAAGTATGCGATATTCTCCAGATCCCTGCCTTTCTATGCCGCCAAACAGACCTGATCGTAGCTGCTGCGGAAACAGGCGCTGCCATCAACATTAAAAAGGGACAATTCATGGCCCCCTGGGATATGGGCAATGCTGTTCAAAAAGTCCTTTCCACCGGCAATAAAAACATCATCTTAACAGACCGTGGTACTACCTTTGGATACAACAATCTCGTCAGCGACATGCGAGCGATCCCCATCATGCAAAAGTTCGGATTTCCCGTCTGCTTCGACGCCACCCACTCCGTGCAGCTTCCGGGCGGCAATGGCAACTCCTCCGGAGGCCAAAGAGAATTTATCCCCGTCCTCGCAAAAGCAGCAATTGCAGCGGGATGCAATTGTCTCTTTATGGAGTCACACCCAAATCCTACCTTAGCAAAAAGCGATAAAGACAGCGTGCTTCCTTTTTCTGAACTCAAGGAATTACTCTCTCTTTTAAAACAACTCTACGACCTCTTACAGGGAGCTGGAGAGCTATGTTCCGGACCTACACCTGGATAATCACTTCCTGTTTGGCAGCAGTTGCTCTGTTTTGGCTTTTTCAGCTGGTCTACGTCCGGCAAAGTGATGTGACGCGCTACTTTACCCGCATCGAAAAGCTGCAAAAGCTTTCGGAACAACCTCTTTTTTCTACTGCCCAGCAAACCCGCAAGCAAGTCCGAAAGGAGTTATGGATCTCTCAACCAAACCATACTCGACTTCAGCACTGGATTGATAGCGAATCTTCCATACTTACCTTGCAACCTTCGAAAGGACGCTCTCTGGACGTGATCGAACAGCTCTTCCACATTTCCTGCACCATGCAAGAAAAGATCTATCCTGAATCAGGCCAGATTATGCAACAGATACGAACACTCCAAGCAGAAGAGGGCACTTATCTATATAAAAAGCAGAGCTTTATCGCAGATTCCGTCTACCTCTCTTTGTTTCGGTTGCCGGGGGATCTTCTTCCGAAAAACACCCATCCCTATACTCCCTTCTTGAAAGGAAAAGCAAAAGATATTACGTTTTCGATTCATGGCAATACGCCCCAATTTGAAGCCCGTAACTTCCAAGCAACCCTAAAACCGGCAGGGGAACTATGAATCAAACTGTTTTCTACTTACTGGCGTCGCTCTCTTTATGTGCAGCCCAACCCGATATAGAAGAGGGAAGCGTTTCTTCTATGGCAGCTTCCTATGATGGAAATCGACTACTATTACAAGGACATGTAGAACTCGACCACGGCCTAGGGAAGATGAACGCAGAAAAAGCTATCCTCCAAAAACAAGAGATCGGCAAGGATTTCCCCTTCTCTCTTATCGAGCTTACAAAAGACGTCCTTTTATCGATTAAAAACCAAGGAAAGATCCAGTGCGCAAAAGCCGATCTCGACTTTACTTCTCTTGAAGGCCATCTCTTTTCGGAAGGAAAGGAGAAGATCTCTTATAGCGGCATATTCAAAGGGAAAAATAAGCAACAAGTCTCAGTTCGCCTTTTGAGCCGCTGCGCAGATCTCCATTTTCTTCGCCAAACAATTGAGCAAAAAGAAGATTATGAAATCAGCTCTCTTCTAGCTCATGACGATGTAGTCATCGACTATGCTGACTCTTTTGTCTTACGAGCGGATCACGCGGCGTATCAAAAACACCCAGACCAAATATCTGGAACACTTACAGCGTATCCTAAAGATTCCTCTTCACGATGCCTTCTCTCGCATGGCAGCGATAGAATTGAAACAGAAAAAGTCACTTTAGACTTGTATCTATCGCAAATCTCTTTTATCCGCCCGCAAGGACTCTTATCCTCTCGTTTTTTCTCATCGGACCAAAAAAGCACCCTCCGTTTTTCTTGTGAAAACCTTCTTTGGGACCATGCGAAAAACAAGCTTTTTTTAAAAAAGGACATCCACTTAGAAGACTCTCTATTTGGAACATTGCAAGCGGACGATGAAGCCGTCATTATTCAAGGAGCATCGAATGGGAGACGATATGTTGAACAGGTCCATATTCAAGGACACTCCCAGCTCTGCTATCCCCAAGGAGGAACTCACCAAACGCTCACCTGCCAAGGAACTCTCCACATAGACGGGATCCAAGGGCTTGCAACCCTTACAAGCCCTCAAGACAAGGGGAAAGTCCCTCTAACCCAGCAGATCTATTACTGCGATGATCAGATGGGTGTCCATGCCGATCACGCCTCTCTGGAATATGCAGAACCGAATTTTGAGCTAACCTCTCTAGTTCTCAAAGGGAATGTGCGCATTTTTTCCCACGATACAACCGAAGCCCCCCGCTGCGGCCTTGCCGACCGCCTATCATACGCTCCCAACACCAAGACCGTTCTACTGTTTGCAAACCCCGGTAAACGAGTTCTTTTTTGGGACCAAGGGCAAGGAGTTCGGATGAGCGCCCAAGAGATCCACATTACAGAAGACCCTCTTACCCATGCAATGCAGATTAAAGGCATAGGCAATGTACAATTTGCACTCTCCGCACAAGAACATGCCGAGCTAAAAAGATTTTTTCCTCAATACCTAGAACCCAAGACAGAATCCCATGAGTAACTCCCTGGATCTAGACTCCAAGCCAGCAAAACCGCAAGTCAGCTTAGAAAGCATCCCCATTCGGGAATCCCACAGACAGAAAAGACCCCCGATTTTAAAAACGGAACAGCTCAAAAAAACATATGGGGGCAAGTTTGTTGTCAACGGACTTGACTTTGAAGTGGCTCAAGGAGAAGTCGTCGGACTTTTAGGACCCAACGGCGCCGGGAAAACAACAGCCTTTTATATGACCATAGGACTTATCTCCCCTGATGACGGCCATGTTTTTTTTAATAATCAAGAAGTCACCCATCTACCGATCCATGAACGAGCCCGCATGGGGATGGGGTACTTAGCGCAAGAGCCCTCTGTCTTCCGCAATCTTTCCGTTGAAGAAAATATCTTGTGCATCCTAGAAACTCTCTCTCTTACGCACCAAGAGAGAACTATCCGACTCCAAAGGCTTCTCCAAGAACTCCACCTCGAGAAGCACGCGAAGAAAAAGGCTAGCACTTTGTCTGGCGGAGAAAGAAGAAGACTTGAAATCACAAGAGCGCTTGTCACTGAGCCTTCTCTTCTGCTCTTAGATGAGCCTTTTGCCAACATCGATCCCATTGCAGTACAAGATGTGAAAAAGATGATCCTTCTTTTAAAAAACAAAGGGATCAGCATTTTGATCACAGATCATAATGCGCGGGAGATTTTTTCCATTGTAGACCGAAGTTATCTGATCCGCGAAGGAAAAGTCCTTCTCTCTGGCACTGTCAATGAGCTCTTGCAAAGCAAGGAAGCGCGCAGATCCTATTTTGGAGAAGATTTTCGTTTATAATCCTCTTAGCCATGCTTTTAACTGTTCCGGCGTTATCCCTAGTCCCGCCAAACGGCTCTCATCCATTTGGGCTAAATCTTCCATGACATCTTCTATAAAAGCAGCATAGTCAGCAGGTACCAGTTGTCTTGCTTTTTTTTCGATATACTGCTCCCATTGTACCTTAGCCAATCCTTGTAAAATTACTTCTCTGACAACTTCCCTTCTCTCCCTTCTATAACGCACTCGCACTTCATCAAAGCCCCTAGCTTTAACAGTTGCATTATAAGCAGCACAAGTACGAAGATAGGAATACACATAAAGGTCTACCAATGGTCGAACATCTTGCAATTCATATATTGCAATCATAGCCGACATATAGTCATCAACTCGGACATCGCAAAACGCTAACGGCACAAGATTGCTTTGAATCAGTGAGATATTTGCGGATAAACGCGCCGTTCTCTTATTTACATCCGTAAAAGCTTGCAAATAGCTGATGTGTACCAAAAGAAAGATACTCTGCTCGTAAGGATCGCATATTTGCGCTGCTTTAGCAGTTATTTTCTCAAGTTGTAGCTCCAAGCTCTTTGGATCTTCAAAAGGAATATATGTAGATCCTCCGATACGAATGCCATGTCTACGAATCTTCCCGGCTTCTGACGGTTCCACAAGACCGTCAGACAAAAGGTAATGCAGCGCACAGATGACATTGCGACTGACTTCAATCCTTGGTGCATTATCAACAAGATAGCGAATTGCTTCTTTATGGTTCAGAATCATCGACTTCTCTTCATCTAATTTTCCCTCCGCAGTATGACCATGAAGAAGTAGTTTCTCCGTATCTAAAAGAGAGTAGGTATTTCCTTCCAAACGCGATGAGTTATAAGATAGATCGATAATAAGTCTATTAAAAATCTGATGTGCGTATGTGCCGGCCGGATCTTGATTACTAGATCTCTGCCCTGATACTCGCAACTGTTTGCTCAGTCTTTCTTCCAAATAGTAGCTAACGTTCGGCTGATAACTATCCAGCCAGCTTTCTATGTAGGTGATGGGGGAACGTTCGAATCAAGGCCGTTTTACTATCTCGATTGCTTCTAAACTTGAGGAACTAAAACAACTACTCACGCCATGAGCATTCTCTTTAGAGCGTCCTGCTGCAAGGTATTTAGTCGCTCTTTTGTGACCAATTTTCTTAACAACTCCCTCTTCAATTAAAAGACTAAACCATCGCCTAACGGAAGGCTCTTTAAAGCCATCTCCAAGGCGCAACATGAGTTCAGACAAGCTGACCGGAACAGACTCCAGGCCCAACTGCCTTAATACAGCCATTTTATTATCACGTACACTCATAACGGCCACTATCTCCCTTAATACGGCCATTTTTCTAGTTTTTTTGGCCGTATCTATCAAAATACGGCCATTTTTCGGCCAAAAGCACTATTTTAAAACAGCAAAATATCGATTACACCGGGAAGGACTGTAATGTACGCTAGGCAATAAACACATAAAAGTGTCAAGTACTCCTTACAGAAGGCGTTATATGCTCAAAGAACTAAAATTTTATAATCCGCTCATCAAACAGGAGAAAGTCTTTTTGTACCTATGTCCACAATTAAAGACCAGGTAACACGGCAGATGACTTAAGGACTCTTCTTTAAGACAGTAAAGCATCGATGGCAGCGGCGATGCGTTTAGGATTTAAAGAATACAAACAATCGCTTTTTTTACTTCCACCGCACCCATCTTGAAAACAAGGCCTACAAGACATTTCTGATGAAATCACCTTGCTATGGGGATGCATCCAAGGCCCCCAATTTTTCTCAGAAGAAGGACCAAAGAAGACCACAACCGGAGTTCTGACAGCAGACGCAATATGCAAAGGTACGGAGTCTACACAAACAACGAGTCTGGAAAGAGAAATCAAAGCAGAAAGCTCTTTTAACGAAATCTTTCCTCCCAGATTCAGCACTTGATGACCGGGAACCTGAGATAGAATGTCATCAAGCATCTGCAGCTCTACAGGATCGGGTCCTGAAGTGAGCACCACCTTTTTTCCTTGCTGCTCTATATGGCGAATTGCTTGTGCGATCAAAGAAGCGGGAAGACATTTAAAACGCCAACGAGAGACAGGATGCACCACAACGCAGTCTTTCGGATCTATCCCCTCTTTCTTTAGCCGCATAAGGATATTCTCTTTTGCAGACTCAGGAATATGAAGAAACAAGCTCCGTTCTTCCTCCAAAGGGAAAATTCCGATCCTGCGGAGGCTATCTAATTGTTTTTCCACAGTATGGCGGGGCGTAGAAGGTGTTTTTACAAGGTGCGTGTAGATCTTATTTTTTCCTAAAAACCCCTTACGGCCCGCATCCAATCCCACCTTATAAAGACTCCCCGAAACCCAAGCGACAATCGCTCCTCGGTCTCCCTCGGTTAGATTGATGACAAGATCGTATTGATTTTTTCGAATCAGCCAAAGAAGCGAGAGCTCTTTTCTGATTTTCTTCCAAAAACCTGCCTTTTTCCAATTTCTATTATAGAGAATAAATGACTGGATGGCGGGATGCCCTTCTAACATGGGCAGGGTATCCTCATAAATAAAAGCATCTATATCTGCTTGAGGTAAATATTGTTTTAAAAGAGAAAATACCGGAGAGGTTAAAAGAACGTCCCCATGATGCCTCATTTTCACCACTAGTATTTTTTTTATTTTCTGCAAGTCGGGGTAGTTGCCATAGGTCGTCATCAAAAAAAATTCCTCGCTGATCTGTAAATAGACAGTGAGAATAATCTAGCATATTTCTATAATTTCAGGGTGTTGAATTCTAAATTTTTCTAAGGAGAGATCGCAATGATCGAACAAACATTATCTATCATTAAGCCCGATGCCGTAGGCGACAACCATATCGGCAGCATCCTTGCCCGCTTTGAAAAAGCAGGCCTCAAAATCATCGCAGCCAAAATGCTCCATCTGTCAACTGAGCAAGCAAAAGGCTTCTATGCTGTGCATGCACACCGCCCCTTCTTCCAAGAACTCGTTTCCTTCATGACAATGGGACCTGTGCTTATATCCGTTCTGCAAGGAGAAGACGCGATCGCAAAGAACCGCAAACTGATGGGAGCTACAAACCCCAAAGAAGCAGAAGCTGGAACCATCCGGGCTGATTTCGCAAAAACAATCGACAAGAATGCAATCCATGGCTCAGATAGCGCAGAAACAGCCAAAACAGAAATTGCATTTTTCTTTAAACCCCAAGAGCTATTTCCTCGCTAAGACTTTGTATCTACAAGCAAGGTGACGGGGCCATCGTTGATAAGGCTCACTTCCATGTGGGCCTTAAATATTCCCGACTCTACTTTAATAGGATAAACGCGAAGTTTAGACAAAAACAATTCATAGAGAGGCAATGCCACTGCTGGGGGTGCTGCAGAAAAAAAATCGGGTCTTCTGCCTTTGGAGCACTCTCCATATAAGGTAAACTGAGAAACGACAAGCACTTCAGCTTGCTCATCTAAGATGGACCGATCCATTTTTCCATCAGAACCTGCAAACAGACGAAGATGCACAAATTTCTCAACAAGCCACTCTACCTGCAGGGGACTATCTTCGCGATGAATGCCTAAAAAAAGAAGAGCCCCTCGGCCAATTGAGCCTTTGCTCTCTTTAGCTACAAAAACTTCCGCACGCAGGACTCTCTGGATCAAAAGGCGCATGATTATATGGCTAGCGCTTTTCTCTTCTTGAATTTGTCAAGATATTCTAGCGCTTTTCCGGTTCCCAAACAGACGGCAAGAAGAGGATTGGGAGCAACAATCACAGGAAGACCTGTTTCTTTAATCAAAGCCTTATCCAGTCCTTTGATTAAAGCACCTCCCCCCGCAAGAACCATTCCCCTCTCCACAAGATCTGCAGCGAGCTCCGGAGGGCATTTCTCTAAAGTAAGCTTGACACTTTCGATGATCTGCTGGATAGGTTCGGCCAGACACTCTCGGATCTCCACAGAGTTGATCCTCTTGGTAATAGGAAGCCCCGCCACCTGATCTCTTCCTCGAACTTCCATCTCTAGCTCATGGTCGCCTAATGGATAAGCTGAACCTATGCTCATTTTGATCTCTTCTGCAGTTCTTGGTCCAATCATCAAGTTATATGTACGGCGCATGTAATTGATAACGCACTCATCAAATTCATCGCCGGCAATCCGCAAAGAACGAGCTTCTACAATCCCTCCTAAAGAGATGATCGCAATTTCCGTGGTGCCGCCTCCAATATCAATAATCATATTAGCAGAAGGCTCATGCACTGGCAAATCGACGCCGATCGCTGCAGCCATAGGCTCTTCGATGAGAATCACTTCTTGCGCTCCCGCTCGCAGAGCAGAATCCTCTACGGCTCTTTTTTCCACTCCCGTAATCCCGGAAGGGACAGCAATTAAAATTTTTGGCCGAATCAAACTCCTCGCAGGAGTGACTCTTTTGATCAATGCCTTCAGCATCCCCTCTGCGATCTCAAAGTCAGCAATGACCCCATCTTTCATGGGACGGACAGCATGGATTTTCCTTGGGGTTTTACCGAGCATTGCCTTCGCTTTATGGCCTACGGCAAGAACTTCATTTGTCATGGAATCAACAGCAACCACGGATGGTTCTGCCAAGACGATCCCTTTTCCTTTTACAAACACAAGAGTATTAGCCGTTCCCAAGTCTATGCCGATATCGCTAGAAAAGAGACCTGAAAACTGACCAGCCCTTCCTAACAGTACATCCGAAATTTTCTGGAAGACATGTTTTAAACTTACCTGATCTTTCGTCACCATATATTCCTTTTATGTCTTCAATAACTCCAGGACATCTTCCCACGTGAGTTTTGCAATGGCTTCATCATCGCAGCTTACGACTTTCTTGACCAATCCTTTTTTTCTCTTCTGCATTTCTGCAATTTTCTCTTCAATCGTCCCTAAAGTAATCAATTTATATGCAGACACAGAACTTTTTTGACCCAACCGATGCACGCGGTCAGTCGCCTGGTTTTCTACGGCCGGGTTCCACCACATATCATAGTGGATGACCGTATCAGCACCAACAAGGTTGAGTCCCGTCCCCCCAGCTTTTAAAGAGACTAAAAATACGGAGATCGACTCCTCTTCATTAAACTGTTTCACTACTTCTAGGCGATTTTTGCTTGAACCATCGAGATAGACAAAACGGATTCCCATCTGCTCAAAGTCGGCTTTCATGATTTGCAGCATCTTCGTATATTGCGAAAAAATTACCGTCTTATGCCTGCCTTCTACAAGCGTTTGCAGCAGATCTAATAGCATATCATATTTAGCCGAGTCTCCGGGTTCCGCTTTCTCCTTTGCAAAGATCGCCGGATGGCAGCAAATTTGTTTTAAGCGCGTCAATGTGGCAAGCACATGAATTTGCACCCGGTCGAATCCATCTCTTTGCACTAATTTCACAAGCTCATCGCGGGCTGATTCTGCATAAGAACGGTAAAGCTGCTGCTGCACTTCGCTGAGTTGGCAATGATATACAATCTCGGAAACGGGAGGTAGATCATCCAACACATCGCTTTTCATACGCCGTAAAATAAAAGGAGATACTTTTTTGCGAAGAAATTCCAAGTTCTGCATCTGTTCGCTTCCGGAAACTCTTACATATTTTTCTACAAATCGATCGTAGCTGCTCAAAAAGCCGGGCATTAAAAAGTCAAAAAGGCTCCAAAGCTCATCCAGAGAATTCTCAATTGGCGTACCAGATAGAATTAACCGATGATCCGCTTGTACCATTTTGACCGATTTGGCATTGCGCGTCCCTCGGTTTTTGATATGCTGTGCTTCATCGAGAATCACATAAGAAAAAGGGACTTCTCGATAGGTTTCTATGTCTTTTTGCAGCAGAGTATACGAAGTAATCACAACATCGTAATGGCTGATATTTTCAATAACCTTTTTACGCACCGAAGGGACTCCATCGATGACAGTCACCTTTAATTGATCGTTAAATTTTGCAAACTCCTCTTTCCAGTTATAGAGAAGAGAAGTTGGACATACAATCAGCGATGGCCCATCTTTTACCTTTTTATTCTGAGAAATGGTGACAATCGCCTGCAAAGTTTTCCCTAGCCCCATGTCATCTGCTAAAATCCCATTTAAGTACATAGACCTCAAACGCTCCAGCCAATGCACCCCTTCTACCTGGTAAGACCGAAGAGTCGCTTTCACATTTTTAGGCACATCGGAAAATGCAAGCTGGGATTCTCCCAGCATCTGCTTACGAATGTCTAATAATTTCTCACTGATATGGACAGAGACTGGAAGCCCCTCAAATTGCGCCATATCTAAGCTCGCCAAACTCCATAAAGGACGTTCTAACACATGGTTTTCTAAAATCTCGATGCCCAATTCATCAAACAACTTAATCACTCCGCTTAAGCGCTCCAGATCTAGAACTAAAATCTTGGAAAGTTTTGATCCTTCTTGCCCTTTTTTCATGCGCGGCTTTGGCACATCGAGTTCGATAAAAGCTTTTTTTGTCGCCATGCACTCCCACAAAGTATCCACGCGTACACCTCTCAAAGAACCTTGCACTTCGAGCTCTATCTCATAAGAGTCGACCTTATCAGCGTGGCGCAAATGCAAAACGAATTCTGTCTGGTCATAGATAAATTGGTCTAACAAGTTTTGAGGACAGTTGAATTGAACGCGGTGTTGATTGCGAGGTATGATATCTGTCATGAACTCCACGATCTTTTTTTCTGATTTAGAAATATAAGTGCCCACCTCGCTGTTATAAAGGAAGTCTTGGAACAAATCTTCTATAATACGCCTCTCTTCTACAAGATCTCTCGCCAATACTCCCTGCTCTTTTATAAAAGACATCACATGATCGTATTGCAAATGAACGGGATCTGCTGGCACCTTCATTCCTTCATAATTAAAATGGAGAATTGCTTCTAATTCCCCATTTAAAAAAGAAAGATCGCAGATGGCCCCTACAGGGGTTGTAAAAGGCAATGTAACAAATGACTCTATCACATGACGGTTGTCGATCTCTGCATACCGCATCAGTTCTGGAAGAGCATTTTCGACAAAGGTACCGAATAAAGGCTCCGGTATCGTGATGTCGCGCACAGATTTTAAATTCTTCAGGTGAAGCCGCGTAATATGACTTGGGAATCGGTAGTAAACGTTCTTATAAAACATGCCCGGCTTTGCGGAGGCGAAAAAACGCACCTCTTCCAAGGTGACTGTCTGTTTGTCGATCACAATGAGAGGATTGACCAAAATCTTCGATGTAGGCGGCGAAATATATTCCAAAGTAAAGCGAAGCCCTGCGTGTGTTGGAGAAAAACGCAAAGGCTGTTCTAAACTTCCTTCATAGATTCCCGGCAAATAAGGCAAATCTTCTTCTTGCAATACATGACCATTTTGTAACAGCTGTTCGGAAGCCGCTTCATAAAGACGCGCGGCGATCATCCCAAATACCTCTGCGTCTATCGACCCCATTCTCAAAGCTTTTTCTGAATTCGTCCCTTCTGCAAACCGAGCATGATCCATGATGGTCTTTAACATTTCCCTCTGTACAGGATCAAAAGACAGCAAAGAGAAACAGTACTTTTTGCTACTCATAAAGATCGGTTCTTCGTAGAGGATCGCTTCTAAAAACTGCTTAAGATGGGGCACGTGTAAAGGTTTCGATCGATAAGGCAATCGCAGAGCAAGCTGCATTTCCACATATCCTTTTGTCTCGACATCTGCAGGGCAAGAGAAAATTAAATGCACTTCTGCCTTGTCGACTTCCGGCTTGCGATCCGCTCTAAAAAAAGGAGAAACCGATAAGAGCTGAGAGGCGAAAACATACTCTTGCAAAAGCTGTTTTTGGTATAGCTCTTCTTGCCTTTGAACTTCTTTTGTCTCCGCTTCTTTAAGCTTTTCTATTAAAGCATGCTTATCGTCTTCTGCAATGTCATTTTTTTCTGCGATCTCTTCGATATCCGTTTCTCTGGAATAATCCACTAAAATCTTATCGATGTTCTCTTCCAGATAAAAAAGCAAAGCAGCAATATGTTGACAGTCATAATTGTAAGGACAGTCACAATCTGAATCGATGGCTTCGCATTCTTGCCGATCGATTTCTATTTCGCTCTCATAACAGTTATCATATTGGCCTAATACCCTTCCACTGATGCGCATGGTTTTTCCATCGAGATGAACGAGCTTTGCTGAAATCACTTTTTGCTTATCAAAAAGCTCCTTTCCTTCTTTGGTGATATTCGAAGAAAAATCTTGTCTGAGTTTGCGAAAATTAATCATAAAACCACTTCTTTCCTGTTAAGCCCTTCTCCGAGCGTTGCACTCCTATCCAAATTCTGCGACCGTCTATTTTGTCTGATTTATGCTTTGTACCTTTTTTCCAAAACGATCGCAAGAAAAAAGCATAATTTTGATTAGAATTCAGTGAAAGCGTTCAAAAATTTCTGGAATTCTTGTCTATAAGAAGCGGGCTTTATCTTTGAAAATTTTAAGAGACGTAAACTACAAGCAGATCTATTTTCCCAAGACAAGACGCGGGTCTTACGCCAAGCTAAAGCCGCGTCTCGAAAAGATTTTAAGGTTATTGTCTCTTTGTAGGAGCCTGCATGGGAGAGGGTTTTTTCACAAACTTAGACACGAACTCCAAAGCGCTGCTAGCAAGACCCTTCACCATAGGATCTTTTGACTTTTGGCAGGCTTCTTCCAAAATCGACTCCCCTTTCGTTACTTCTGTAGGATTCAAAGAGTAGCTCAATCCCAAAAAGGCTTTTGCCATCTCATTGTTAGGATCTTTGGCTAGAACATCATCAAAAATTTTGCAAGCTTGTTTCAGCTCGAGCTTGCAAAGATGTAGATATCCAAGGCCTATTTTAGGCAGAAGATTCTCAGGAGCCAACAACTCAGAAGCTTTAAATAGTTTGACTGCGGAATCCTCATCGGCTTGATTAACGGCAATAAAGCCGGCTTCTACCATAGTGATAAAGTGTTGCTTATATTTTTGTAAATCCATTGCATTACCTCGCTACTTTGTGTTTTAGGGATCCGCTGCCTACCTTAAGATTAGGAAGACTTCTGGTTCCTGACCGCATTATTAATCACTGATTGCACCTGGCTCACTAAGTTAGAGATCGACTCTCCGATCTGCGTCACTTGGCTCATTGAAAATTGCAGGAGCAAAAATTTACCGGGCGTGGCAGCAGAAATTCTGCTGGCTACAGCGCGCACTTGAGAAACAATCGTACTCTGTAAATGAATATACTGTTTAATGAGCGTACTAAATGTAATAGTGGCAAATGAGGTTTCCTTAGAACCTCCTGATATATCTGTCATCTTACGTTCTCCTTGCTATTGTTATTTTTTCGTTTGCATTCTATTGATGACTTTCTGCAGAGCAGCATAGCCATGCAGTAAAATGCCATAGTTATCAAAATCTTCTGTTTTGGACCCTTGACGCAGTATATTCTTAACTTCTTGTATTTTTTCTTCGACCGCTTTTGTTAAAGCTTGCTTTTTCTGAGCATCTTCCTTGAGTTCTTTTTCGAGGTCAAATTCGAAGAGAGCTCTCTGCTTTTTTTCTAATCCGAACATAGGCAACTCCTTTTCCTTATGGGGGCTACTATTGCAGATTGTAGTTAATTCTAAATTTTAATCCATCTTTTTCGAGCAAAACTAAATTTGGCTGAATCGCTGTGATCCGCATACCATCTAAAAGATCGCCAATTGTAAGTACCCTACCGTTAATCACAACATACTGATGCTGATCATCTCCTTGAGAGAACCCTGAGACCTGGTATTGCTGAGAAAGATCCACTCGAGCCGTTTCAGCTGTCGTAAAAACGACATAATTTTTCACCTGGCGAACACCCGGAAATCTTTTGAATTGAGAGACGAGTTCTGTGAAAGCTGAAGAATCCTTATCATCAACACGTCCTGTTAAGACAAGCTCTCCGCTAGTCAACTGGAATATCACCCCACTAAACCCCCTCTCCAAGAGCAAACTCTGGATTTGCAAGTTCAGATTGCTTTCTACAACAACTTGATTGTCGAGGAGATCCAAATAGGGAAAGTTTGTATTCATGTAGTCAGCTAAAGCTTGCGCCTGTTCTACAGTTTGCACATACCCTCTCATGACAAATTTACCAGGAGCTGGAGAATGGATCGAAACAGCTTGCCACTCTGGATTCGAAAGGATCAAAGCATTCATGTTTTGCCATACTAGCTCATCAATAATAACGGCATCCTCTACAGATTGGACAAAAGAAAGATTGGAGATTACATATGCCATTTCTTGCTTATCGACTGTTGTCAAAACATGTCCGACTAAAAAGAGCTTGCCGCTCACATCATTATAAGTAAACTGCACTGCCGGATAAGGCTTCAAAGCATCAGCCACCTGCTCACTTTCATGTTTAATATGCAACATGACAGGCTCCGAGCGAAACAGCGAAAACGTCGATACAAGGATACCTAAAAGCACTAAGAAAAAACCACCTGCCAAGAAAATATGCTTCGTAGGGATTACCAGATCCTTCCACGACTTCTGCGTAGCCACTTCAGATGGCATTTCTTCTCGCTCTTTCACCGCCTCTTCCAGAGGCTCTGCTTTTGCAGAGACAAAACTTGGAGGCGATATAATGGTTTCATGGATTTGTTCTCGATCAATAATAAGAAAGGAGGTTGTCCCTAATGCAATTAGATCTTGAGAATGCACTTCTTTCCTATCTGTTGTAAGCTCTCCTCCTAGAAGAACTCCATTGCGGCTGCCTAGATCCTCAATAAATACGTGGTCATTTTCATCGACTGAAATCCTTGCATGCTGACGGGACACGCTCAAGTCATGAAATACCACATCGCAGAGATTTGGATCCTTCCCTAGAATATAAGAAGAACCCTTTTGCAAGCTAAACTCCGCTCCTGCATTCGGGCCAGCAATCACCTTGAGCAGCCATCTCGTTTGAGGTGGCATATCAAAATGAAGCGATCCTAGGTTGTCTCCCTCATCAAACAAAAGCGGCTCTTCTTCCGTCTCTTCTGCAGGAGCCGATTCTGTAAAGCGGAAAAATGTACTTCCTATCTGAAGAATATCTCCCTCTTTGAGCAAAACAGGTTCTGCAATTACCTTGCCGTTTTGCGTTGACGGATTGACAGAGCTTAGGTTCTCTAGGATATATCCCTCAGGAGTAAGCCTGCATACAACATGCCGGCGCGAAACCATGGGATCTTCGAGCACAATCGAAGCTTCATCAGGATCTCTTCCCAAGATCCACTCATCTCCAACTTCTAAGGAGATCACAACTCCAGCAAGAGGTCCTTCTTCAGCAATTAAATAACCAGCCATGTATCTCCCATTCCTTACATTAATTCTTCTTGGGCTTCTTTTTGCAGTCTATTAAGCTCTGAACGCCAATAACCTAGATAATTCGCAAACTCTTCGACCTGTTCTTTAAACGCCTTATAATTCATGTCATAAGGGATCTTATGCACGAGTGTCAAGAATTTCTCTTCAGAATCAAGTCCAAGCACCCTCCCTCCGGTTCCTTGTCCAAGAAAGTTCGCCTTCATAAAATAGAGAAAGGCCTCCTCTTTTTTCCGAGCAGGCAACGGTCCAACATGAGCAGACAAATACAACCCAGGGTCAAGATCCTTGCAAACAATCTGCATATCCGGAGGTAAAAAGAGATGATATAAAGAGGTCGTCTCGTCCTTGCGGAAATTGGAATCCATTTCCAAATCCGATGCTAATTGATGCAGATGCTCTTCTAACATAATAACCTCGCCAATCCCCCGGCCTGAAAGTTTTTATCGTTTTTTCTCCTTAAATGCAAAACAAAATCTGCTTTCAAAAAAACATTTTTCAAACTACTCAAAACCAACGCTTTAAATTTCTTTCTTGCTATATTATCATCAGGTTTTGTTTAAAAATTAACCATTTCACTGATATAATACAAATAAATATAAAAGGAAGCCTTATGCATATCCGCGATGAGTTTTCTAAACTAATGAGCAAATTCAAACGGAGCGTAGACAGCCAAAGCAGCCCGAATCTGCCAGAGCTGTTTAAAGATTCTTTGCTCCTTTTTGAAAAACTCAAAGAACTACTCTCGACATGCAGCGAGGAAGAAAAAAAAGAAATCCTCAAACTAATGGCAGAAATGCATGAATTTCTAGCTTCTTCCACCAAAAGGCTAGCGTCTCAGACCGGCCTTTCCGAAGAGCAGATGCTTCTCTTTGCAGAAAATCCTGATAACTTTACACCAGAACAATGGAAAACCTTAGAGCTCATTCGGAAACGATTCACGAAAACAGCAGGGGAAATGGCTGAGCTACTCAAAAAAGGCCCCCCTTCTTACACTCCATCTGCAGAGCTGCCAGAAGCAACACCCGTTAAAGTAGAAAGAAGGGAAAAAAAAGGAAAACATGCCAAAAAAGACCAGTGGATGAAAAGCTAAGCTTACGCTGTATGAGAGCGTCGTATCATCGGCTGTTTTTTCTCCGTGATACACTCTTTTTCCACAACAATCTCTTGGATTGAAGGATCTGAAGGAGCTTCAAACATAAGATCCAATAGGAGCATCTCTACAATCATACGTAAAGCCCTAGCTCCTGTGCCTGTTTCTTTTGCTTTTTCCGCCATAGATCGAAGAGCATCTTCCGTAAAAGATAGCTGCACATTTTCTTCTTGGAACAAATGCTGATACTGTTTAATGATCGCATTCTTAGGATCCACTAAAATGGAGATCAAATCTTCAATCGTCAATTCATTGCAGTTAGCGATACTATTAAATCGTCCGACAAATTCTGGTATCATTCCAAATTCAATAAGGTCTTCTGGCTCTACCTTTGACAGCAAATAGTTGGTCTCTGTCGTGTCGAATGTCCTCGCATCCGCTGCATCAAAGCCTATCGTCGTTTTCCCTAAGCGTTTTGCTATCATTTTCTCCAAATGCACAAAAGCCCCTCCCACAATGAAGAGGATGTTCTCTGTATTGACTTTGATATATTCCTGATTAGGATGTTTTCTTCCCCCCTTTGGAGGCACGTTCGCTACGGTTCCTTCGACGATTTTTAATAAAGCCTGCTGAACACCTTCTCCAGACACATCTCTCGTAATAGAAACATTCGATGTAGTTTTCCGGATCTTATCGATCTCATCGACATAGATAATCCCCATTTCAGCACGGGCAATATCGTAATCCGCAGCCTGCACTAGACGCAAAATGATATTTTCTACGTCTTCTCCCACATACCCGGCTTCCGTTAGAGTCGTCGCATCGGCAATCGCAAAGGGAACGTCGAGAATTTGAGCAAGAGTTCTGGCTATCAAAGTCTTCCCTGAGCCCGTAGGGCCCAGCAACATCACATTGGATTTGCTGTATTCCACTTCGCCTTTCTTAGCAATGGAGCGAATCCTTTTATAGTGATTATATACAGCCACGGAAATTGTTTTCTTGGCTCTTTCCTGACCAATTACATACTCATCTAAAGCCTGCTTAATCTCTTTCGGCTTTAACAGCTTGAGTTCATGATGGATCGGTTTTTTTTCGACAATTTCCATGCACAAGCGAACACACTTGTCACATATGAAAGAATCAGGTCCTGAAATCAGCTTTTCTACAGCCTCTTCCGGTCTTCCACAGAATGAACATGAAGGCAGCTGCCCTTTTTCTTTTTTTGACATGCTAGATACTCGATGTTAAGAAAGTTTAATGTCAGATGCTTTTTGAGAATGGGAAGCAATTTTATCAATGATGCCGTACTGGGCAGCTTCTTTAGGATTCATGAAAAAATCCCTTTCAGAATCTTCCAAAATCTTCGAAATCGGATGTCCGGTCAATTCTGCAAAGATATCAGCGCACATCTGCTTTAACACAAGAATTTCCTGAGCTTGCAGAGCTATATCTGCAGAGGTACCTGTAACTCCACCGCTAGGCTGATGGATCATAATCCGACTATTAGGAAGAGCAAATCTCTTGCCTTTTGTTCCCGCCGCCAATAACAGAGCTGCCATGGAAGCCGCCTGACCTAAACAATAGGTATTGATCTCATATCCCATAAATCGCATCGTGTCATAGATAGCCAAAGCAGAGGTTATATATCCTCCAGGCGAATTGATATAGACATTGATGTCTTTCTTAGGATCTTCGGCCCGCAGAAAGAGCATCTGTGCAATCACTGTGTTCGCTACCTGGTCGTTGATTTCCGTCCCGATAAAAACAATACGGTCTTTTAAAAGGCGTGAATAAATATCCATCGCTCTTTCACCGCGTCCCGTGTCCTCGATTACATAAGGAATTTGGTACATGCTCTTCCTGCCTCGTTAGAAAATTAGATTCTCAGTTATTCTATAATTGCAAGCCTATATTGCCGAGAGACCGATATATAAGCAAGTGTTTGAGAAGGCTTTAGCTCTTCGCTCTATTTGCAATCACATAGTCTGCAGCTTTTTCTAGAATCAAACGAGAAAGAGCTTCTGCATGTCGAACTTCCGGCTGCATGTGATAATCCAAGCTCTCTTGAGGATCCAATAACACTTCCAATGTCGTCATGGAAGGCGCTGGTAAATCCAAAGGAGACACCTCGATATGAGCATCTTGCAAAACCTTGCGGCAAATGTAGAACATTTTAACGGCTTTTTCCGACTGTGCATACAAAGATGTGAAAATTTTCTTCTTCTCTTCTTGAGCTAGAGTCTCCCAATAATTACGAAACATTTCGTTAGCCTCTATTTGCTCAAAGCGAAATCTCAATTCTCTATCTATTAGAGTCATAGGCAAATCAAAGGGATGTTCTTGGAGCAAAAACTCATTGACCTGCTCTCTTTCTTTTTCTTGAACGTGACGATCTGCTTGCCGAATTAAAAGCTTCTCAATATTTGCTTTCAACTCTTCTTCCGAGCTCACTCCCAATCCAGATAAAAACTCGGGGGTTATTTCCGGAAGAATTGCTTTTTCTATACACAAAACTGTAATACGCACCTTCTGAGGCTTAAAAGCTTCTTTTTGATCCGCAGAAAGATCCTCGTCGGGAACACTTACCCCCTCCACTACATCACCTGCATTCTTCCCTAAGACAAGCTCTTTCATCCATTTTGCCATCGATCGATCTACAACTTCAAAGCGCGTATCCGCAAAAAGAGTTTTTGGCGGATTCTCTTCTATTACATCTACATCAAGACGAACAAAATCCCCTTCCGCAATAGGACGATCTTGAATCTTTTCCCAGCTTGCAAAGAAAAACAGCACTTGTCGGATTGTCTCTTGGATTTTCTCCTCATTCACTACCGGTCTTTCTACGGGAGTTAAATGGAACTTAGAAGGATCAACAGAAGGCATCATCGGCTCTGTCTCAAAACCTACAACAACTTCAGCCTCTTCCAAAGAAGATTTTTTTACATTAAAAGAAATCTTGTTCTCGCGGTTTAAAGTAGGGATATTTGCAAGACTCTGGCATGCTTGAAACGCCTCTTTAGCCACTTCTTCTTCGCTCTGGCGATCTACTTGGCTCGCATAATTTTTAACAATCAAAGCATCCGGAGCTTTCCCTTTTCGGAATCCCGGCAGTGTTACTTGTTTTGCGATTGCCTTTACCGCTTTTGAGCGCGCCTGCATCACAAGAGGCTTCAACGCTGTGACTTCAAACTCTACGCGGCAATGAGGCTTCCTTACGACTTTAAATCGCACAAGATCATTGCTAAATTCTTCTACTGGGACTGTCGCAGATTCCATCGAGATGCTCCTTAAAAAATAAATATTAGCGGGTGATGAGGTTCGAACTCACGACATTCACGTTGGCAACGTGACGCTCTACCGCTGAGCTACACCCGCATACCAGATCGTCTATATTAAGAAAGCGGGTGATGAGGTTCGAACTCACGACATTCACGTTGGCAACGTGACGCTCTACCGCTGAGCTACACCCGCATAACTTTAACGCCCTCAAACTTGGACGTTAAAACAGAAGAGAATAGCGACTTGTTTTCTTTTTTTTCACTAACTTTTTCAATCCCTTAGCCTATTTTTTTTCAACCTACCCATTTTCATCTTACAAAATCAAAACTTCCCACAAGAGAAAGCGGAGATCTTTAAGCCCAAAACAACCCATTTTGATTCAACAAATTTTGCCCGCATTCACTTAAAAACAAAAAAAAATTTGATTTAATAATATTGATTAATACCTGATTTTAACTTAAAATAAAGAACCAAATCTATAAATAATGGCATTTACATAGCTGCCTTACATATACAATTAAGACATCATGGACTCGTCGAGCGAGAAGAAGAAACCTTCTCTCTAGGAACACTGGAAGAAAGAAAAGAAGTCTATCGAACACTCCATTCTTCCAAATGGAAGGAAGTTATCGATGGGTGCTTCCATCATCTAGGAAAACTTGTATTTGATGAAGGACTTCACGGATACCAGATCGAGCCCGGATATCTTTCCAGTATAGAAAATGCGATGAGATACATCGAACACACGCTGGGAGATCCCGTCACTCCTCATTTTTACTTAAGACTGCACTCAGTTGCCTGCGCGCACTTCAGAGGAGAAGCAACATCCACTCTTATGGGACAAGAAGCAATAGGTGTTTTTCGCGGAGAAGAGGACCATATTTACTGGGACATGCATAGAGATCCATACGATATAACACCTGAAGCCGAGCTTGCTTTTAGAGATTTGAATCTAGGCGGCATCACTACAGTTTCTCCAACTTGCAGAAGAATGAGCTATAGAGTCATGTATTCTACTGAGGTCGAGGCATTATTCAGAGAATTTGTTGCAGATCTTGAAAGAGACCTGCAACAAGTCCAAGAACTACTTCCATTGTCATCTTTAGAAACCTTAGAACAGTACAAAGATGGAGTACTATTCGCCATATCTCGTTTCACACAAAAGCACGACTGGCTGCATCCCGTGAAAGACGGCACAGGCAGATTAGAAATGCTGCTGACAGGCAAGCTTCTTGCAGAAAACGGTCTTCATCCAGCCATCGTACAATATCCTTATATGTCTGCTTGTAAAAATACTGCAGAATGGAAAGAGATCTTAAAAGAAGGTTTAAACGCTTGGGAAGGAGAAGCCCAAATGGTTCATTTACAAAGAGAAAATCAAGAGCTGAATCATAGCGACAATCTCTCTATACCAAACCCTGAAAACACAACACCTTAAAGTTCGCTTAAAGCAAACCGCGCCCCCATATTCATCGCCAGAAATAAAACTGTTTTTTAAACAAAAACAACTGCTTGCGTTTTTCGTAAAAATCCATATTTTTAATTAAATCGCATAATGCCCGCCAAAAAACTGGATCAAGAAACTTCCATGACGAAAAAATACAGGTGTGTTATCAGTAAGATGTGGGGATACAATTATATTGGCCCCAAAAAACAACCCTAACGCAAGAGAATGCCTTATGACTCAAAAACCTATTCCGGATGATATTTCTAAACCCGACCGTATTGAAGCGACTTTCCCTTTCGGCGAAGGACAAAAAGAAGTAGGCACCCCCACTCAGTCTTTTTCCTCTTTTATGCAACAGCCGGAAGCAGGATCCACAGCCAGCCAATTGAGCAAAACACATATGCCATCTCCTTTCGATCTGGCCCAAGGAACAAGGCCTATGGCAGGCACGCCCAACATCGACACATTGCTCGGACAAATCCAGCTTGGACAAAATACAATGTCCAATATCCAAAACCAGCTTTCCTATCCGAACCTCAAACTAAAAGCCTCGCAGCGCTACGTCATCAAAAATAAGCTGTCCGATGCCGGAACAAACCTTCGAGCCGCAAGTGCTAGAATGGGGATGCCTGCACAAGAAGGAACCTCTCCCGTAAAAGGCTCTGGGCCTTTAGTCCAATTTCTGCAATATGTCACAGATGGAATGAACCAGATGGAGTCGGCAAAGCAGCAACTTAATAACTTAAAAAACAAAGGACAAAACCTCACTCCTGGAGACTTTCTATTGATTCAGATTAAACTCAACAAAGCCCAGCAAGAACTCGACTTTACCTCCGTGATGCTTTCAAAAGCGGTAGAAGATTTTAAAATGTTAATGAACGTCCAGCTCTAAGGAGAGTTTTTCATGGAAACGCCCCCAGATTTCGATAAGCTTCTTTCCCATCTTGAAGAGATCGAATTAACTACAGTTCACGGAAGAATCACAGAAGTCGTGGGGATGCTGATTAAGGCTGTAGTCCCTCAAGTAAAAATGGGAGAAATCTGCCTTATCAAGCGCATAGGAACGCCTCTTATGGCAGAAGTCGTCGGATTCACAAGAGAAGAGGTGTACCTTTCTCCCTTAGGAGAAATGTCAGGAATCGGCCCCTCTTCAGAAGTTGTTCCCATGAGACTTCCTTTGCATATTAAGGTAGGCCCTCAGCTTTTAGGAAGAGTCCTTGATGGACTTGGACAACCTCTAGATGAAGAGACGCAAGGCCCTCTTCATTTAGAAGAATCTTTTCCTGTGATTAACGCTCCTCCAGATCCTCTGACACGCCAAAAAATCAGCGAACCTCTTTCTGTTGGCGTCCGCTGCCTAGACGGCGTGCTTACATGTGGAAAAGGGCAAAGGATGGGGATTTTCGCAGCAGCTGGGGGAGGAAAATCGACTCTTCTTGGAATGATTGCTCGATATGCCAAAGCAGATGTCAACGTCATCTCACTGATTGGAGAAAGAGGAAGAGAGGTCCGAGAGTTCTTGGAAAACGACTTAGGCCCGGAAGGGATGAAACGCTCTGTCATCGTCGTGTCCACATCAGACCAAGCTGCACAACTGAGGATCAATGCAGGATATGTAGGCACTGCCATCGCTGAATATTTCCGCAACCAAGGCAAAACTGTGATCCTAATGATGGATTCGGTCACTCGTTTTGCAAGAGCCGTGCGCGAAATTGGCCTTGCCGCAGGAGAACCTCCCGCAAGAGCTGGCTTTACACCTTCTGTGTTTGCGACTCTTCCCAAACTGCTGGAGCGATCGGGCAATTCCGACAAAGGATCCATCACCGCTTTCTATACCGTTCTTGTAGCCGGAGATGATTTAAACGAACCGGTTTCGGACGAAGTGCGTTCTATCTTAGATGGACACATCATCTTATCCAGCGAACTTGCAAGACAGTATCATTACCCCGCAATCGACGTCCTCTCTTCCATCAGCCGTATCCTGCCCCACATTATCGATAAGGAACATCTCCAATTGATTGGAAAGGTAAGAGAAGTACTTGCCAACTACAAAAAAAATGAGCTTTTGATCCGCATCGGAGAATACAAACCGGGATCCGATAAAGGAGCTGACTTTGCCATTAAATATATCGATAAAGTCAATCGCTTTCTCAAGCAGCAAACTGATGAAGCCTGCAGCTTTGAAGAAACACTGCAGCAATTAAAAGCGCTATTCAGGTAGGCCCTATTGTGACCAAAATCCAATATCCTCTAGAACAACTGGCGACAATCAAACAGAAAAAACTGGAAGAAGCGGAAAGGTTATTGCAGGAGAAAAAAAAAGCTCTCCAAAAAGAGGAAGAAAAGCTAGAGCACCTTAAGAAGGAAAGAGACCAGGTGCAACACCACAAAGATGCTAAACTGCACCAGCTGCGAGAAGAACTCGACAAAGGAACTACCTCGACAAAGATCCAACAAATGAAGGTCTACCTCAAAGAGGTTGATGAGAAACTCAAACAAAGAGAGCTGAAAGTGCGAGATCAGCAAAAACTCGTCGATGCTGCAAGTAAACAAGTAGAAGAAGCTCGCAAAGAGGTATTCAAAAAGCAACAAGACGTAGAGAAAATGCGGTTGCATAGAGAAGAGTGGGAAAAAGAAAAAAAAGCCTATTTAGAACATCTAGAGTCTCTGGAAACAGATGAGATGGGAACAACTATCCATTTACGCAAAAAATCTAGAGACTCTCGCTCTGATAAAAAACATTAACCTCAAGGGATATTCATGCCGGATGTGACTCCAATCCAAAGCCCTATAGGACCTCAAGAACCCTCTAACCGCAAAGAAAAAAAAGAGGGATCTCCTGAAAAGTTTCAAGAAGAGATGAAAATCCAAAGAGTCAGCGAGACAGATCCGGAACAACAAAAAAAAAGGAAACGAAGAGAAGAAGACGTCGAAGAGGACGTTGAATCTGCTCCTACCACTCCACAAGCACCCTCTACTTCTACCGCTCCTTCTCTTTATGATATATCTACTACACCAAGACGCCGCTCTCAAATTCCCATGGGCAATGCCCCATCCGACCCAATCCCTTATGCGAAAACCACCTTTTTTTCTCTATCTACTCCGGATACAACCAGTCTACAAAGCGACGATGATTCCTTTACTCAAAGCCTCCCTCCTGCTCCAACTGATTACAGCGAACAAGCACCACCCCCTGAATTTGCCGATTCAAGCAGCGAGCTTCCTTTTCTTCCCTCTCCAATAGAATCTCAAGAGTCGCCCCCTCTTCCAGAGTACCCTCCAGCCTCGCAGCAACTCAGCCAAGAACCTACAGAAGAGTCGCCCCCGCCTTCCCCCAGCAGCGCGCCTCAACCTTCTCAAGAACCTTCTTCTTCTCAGAAAGACCAACAAGAATCATCACACAAACAAAAGCAAGAAACAGCCAAGACTCCCAGCACAAGAGAAATCCCAAGCCCCCCTCTGGAAAAACCAGCCGAAAAAAAAGCTGTTCATCCCCAACCTCAGCCCTCTCTTCCAATAAAAGAACCCAAGGCAGAAAAACCGGCTCCTCAACCTACTCATCTACCCGAAGAACATCAGCCGCCGCAATCTTTTTTACCTACACCCCTCCCTCAAGAAACCACTCCCTTAGAAAGCTCCCCTCCACCAAAAGCACCTACCGAAACTCTTTCTACTCCCTCCACTGAAAAAGCTCCCTCTCCGTCTTTGACACCTCAGCACGTCGCTGCCCAGCAAGCGCCTGCTCCATCAGACTCTCTAAAAAAACAACACACAGAAAAAGAACATCCTCAACCTTCTGACAAAACGGCTCCTGGCAGAGCCGTGCCACCGCATGAACCTATCCACGAAGCTCCTGTAGCTCCAAGCCCGGAAACAGCAGATAAGACAACTCAAACAACTCCTTCTACTACTACTCTTAGCGGTTTACCTCTGCCTTCCGAAAAAGAAATCCCCTCAACAGCTCAAGCAGAGAAAACACCTGAAGTTACTTCACCGCCAGAACCTATAGAGCCTGCTACTGCTCCTCCCTTACCGGAACTTCCTCTTGCTCCTCAGGGACCTATTAAAAAGCAGGAAAAAATAGAGCCTGTCCGACGCCAAGCAAAAGAACATGAGGCAGTAGAAGAAGCAGAGCTTGCTGGCTCCGTTCTTCCGGCTTTACCCGAAGAGCCTTCTATTCCTTTGCAACCGGAAAAGCATAAAAAAGAGCAGGATAAGGAAGCTGTTCTTTCTCCCACTTCTTCCCTTGCACCTGCAGCCTCTACAGAAGAGACACCTCTTGCTCCTCCTCCTACGGCTCCGATGTTTACCCGTCTACATCCGCAAATCTTGGACCTTTTTGAACGGATTGTAGGCACTATTACCATCTTGCAACTACAAGGAAAAACAGAAACAACGATCCAGCTTACGTCTCCTCAATTCGCCTCTTCGGTATTTTTTGGATCGGAAATCGTGATCCAAGAATTCAGCTCAGCGCAAAAGGCGTACAACATTCAGTTTATAGGTCCTCCTCAAGCCGTAAAGATCTTCGACGAAAATGCTCAACAACTGCTAAACTCTTTCCAGGCCGGCGGATATCCCTTCACCATCCAACGCATTGAGTCAAGACTGCAATATGAAGAAAAGCACTTGATCCGAAGAAAGGAGTCTGCCGCAGATGAAGATAACCAACATGGAGATGCCTCAAAATGATTCCTCTGACTTCTACGCTATCAGACTTTCTTCTTATCGATCCGCCTGCTTCTTGTTCTCCAGAGACTTTTCCGCCTGCTTTTATCGCAAGCAAACCTTCTCAAGAAGACCCTTTAGAACTCCCTTCTATTTTTACCCCTCAGAAGCCTCTATCACCTTGTGGTGACAATGAAGAACGGATTCAAGACAATCCAGAAGGGATAATAGCCCCCCTAGCAGCACTACCTAATACTATTACCGTTTGTGATACTAAGCCGATTGCAGCGATCTCATCAGCCTATCAAATTCCCCCCGAAGTCCTTTCTCTGTTCGACAGAATCTGCACGGAGATGCTCGTCATGACTTCGGAAGCATCCCAAAAGACCACCATAGCTTTGAACGGAGAATCCTTTGCCTCTTCTCCCTTTTATGGCGCCGAGATCACAATTGAAGAATTTAGCACGGCTCCCAAAATATTTAACGTAACAATTACAACACCGTCCCAATCCGCCAGCCTGCTTCAAGCTCATTTATTGCATTTTTCAGAGATCTTACAAGCCAGAAAATTCAGTTTTAGTATAAATAGAATTGATACAGACCTTCTGTATAAGCCCGACTTTTCACGCAGCTCTCAAGAAGAAGAGCAAAACTTAGACCAAGAGCAAAAGGATAGAAGACACTCATGACTACGCAACCCCTATACTGGCTGCAGCAGCTAAGAGAAGAAGTTTCCACGCTCCAAACCATCCCTTTATGGGGCTCTCCCCCTTCTTTCCCCTGGCAAGGCTACTGTGATGCTCTTAAAAAATCGCTGGAGATGCTCGATTTACGCCTCTGTCCTTCTCGCACAGATCTTCTTTCTCCCGAGCACTTTCTTGCGCCGTTCGGCTCTCAACCTTACGTCATCTCCTTGCAGCTTTCCCCACTCCCCGGCACCATCCACTGGATTGTATCAAAAGAATCTATGCATCGCCTGACAGCTCTTCTACTTGCAAAGCAGCCTCATCACAAAGGATTCTCAGATCCTCGATTTGCAGAAGGTTTCTACCGATACCTTCTTTTACAGGCGGCAGCACTCTTTGACGAGCTGCATGCATATCAGGATCTAAAACTCCAATTTCTAGAAAACACCCCGCTTCCCCAAGGAGATGCTCTTGCAACAGACATAGAGCTCTCTCTTTATGAACATACAATCCCCGGCAGGATCATTTATTCCCCTGACTTCCATGACAGTTTTTCTCGACACTTTAAAAACGCTCCTTTAGATATCTTGTCTAATGAAATCGCACCTAAAATCGATCTTCTCTTGAAGCTAGAAGCCGGAAGCTGCGTGCTATCGCAGCATGAATGGAGCGCTCTGCAACCTGGCGATTTTGTTGTTCTAGACCGCTGTAGCTACGACCCCTCTTCTCAAAAGGGGACATTCATTTTATCTTTGAAAGATATGCCTCTGTTTAAAATCAAAGTAAAAAAAACAGGGATCAAAATTTTGGATTATGCCTTTTACCCCGGAGAAGAGAACATGATGGACGAAGACCTTTCTGAAGGATCTATGGATTTTGAGGATGAGCCTCCCTACGTCGAAGAAGATGAGGACCTCTCTGAAGATTCAGAACATCTTTGGGAGCCGGAACATCGCAATCCAATCTCTCCAGAAACGCTTTTTCAAACTAAGGAAATCCCCTTGCAGGTCGTTGTCGAGGTTGATCGAATCCATATGAATCTGCAAAAGGTACTGCAGCTGCAGCCTGGGAATGTTCTAGAACTCTCTGCAAGGCCAGAGCAAGGTGTCTATCTTACAATCCACGGAAAACGAGTCGCTAGAGCTGAGTTGATAAAAATCGGCGATATTCTCGGAGTGAAAATCCTCGCTATTGGAGATAAGGCAACGCCATGACGGCTGAATTTTTCCACAAACAGGAGACCCTTCCGAATTTTACAAAGGAGGAATCCCCCTTGCCTGTTCCCGACTTTATCGGGCCCTACAAAATAGAAACTTGTTTGAATAAAGGGGGGATGAGCTGGCTCTATTTAGGAATCCATCCAGAGACAAAACAGCCCTTAGCGATTAAAACTCTTCCTCCATCCCAACTTCATAATGAAGAGGCTGTCGAGCGTTTTTTACTAGAATCTCATGTTATCGCCCTTACCAACCATCCCAACATCGTAAAACTTTATGGAGAAGGGAGATGGACTGGAGGGCTTTATATTGCCATGGAATGGGTGCGAGGGATCTCTCTGCGCCAATTTCTTATGCAGCAGTCTTTGTCTTTAAAACGCTCTTTGGATATCATTTTACAAGTAAGTTATGCTCTAAGGCATCTGCATGCACACCAAGTCATCCATCGCGACTTAAAACCGGAAAACGTCTTAATTACGGAGGATGGTGAAGTCAAAGTGATCGACTTCGGCATCGCCCAACTAGCCACCGAACAGCCTGCTTCTTTGAGAACACAGTCAGCGATTGTAGGGACTCCTAATTACATGAGTCCTGAACAAAAAGAAGACCCTTCCCGCGTTACTTTTGCTTCCGATATCTATTCTCTTGGGATTTTAGCTTATGAGCTTGTCTTAGGAAAACTCAGTTATGGAGTCATCCAAGTCTCTCTTTTGCCCAAAGAGCTCAGAAAAATTATCGCCAAAGCCTTAGCCGTCTCTATTGAGGAGCGGTACCAAACAATTACAGACTTCATCGTCGACATTTCTCGTTATCTGAAGTCCGGAGAAGCTGACAAAGAAAAGCCAGACCATGACGTAGCAAAAGAGATCCTAGAAACTTTTGAAAAAGCGTCTCAAGGACTTTCTCCTACTTCCATAGCCTTTTGGCCTTCTGCAGACATAGGCATTGCAAAGCAAAAAACACCAACCCGCTTTGGGCTTTACTATGATCTCTTAAAGTTCCCCGACAACAGCTGCTTCTTTTTTATTGTAGACCCTTTAGAGCAAAACCTTGAAACGATCTTTTCCTCTTGCAGTATCCGAGGAACAATCAGATCTTTTCTGACACATTATTTTCCTGAAGCCCAGAAAACCTTTCATCCCCTTCAGTTCATCGCATCACTGGATAGATTTTTTAAAGAAGACTCTTTCGTAGCTCCGTTCTCGTTTAGCTGCCTCTTTTTAGATCCTCTTAGAGACCAGATGCATTTTCTTAATGCCGGCCTTAGCAACCTCATCCACGTCCCGCAAGGAGCATCTCCTCGTATCTTGCATAACGCCAATGGACACTTAGGACAGGAAAAACAGACAGAATTCATCTTTACTTCTGATAACTGGAACATCGGCGATGTCTTATTATATCATTCCCTAATTGCAGACCATAAGTCTGAATCGGAAAAACATCTGATGGAAGAAAATCTCATGCAGCTTGTACAAGAAGATCTGCTACTTTCTGCCAAGCCTCAGGCAGAATCAATCCTAAAAAAAACCCAAAACATCTCTCTTTTTTCCCAAACAAAAATCACCAAAGTCGTGATGAGCATACAAAGAACAATCTAAAGTCATTCTCTTTTAGTTACAGTCATCACAAGAGCTTCGGAGCCTGCATAGTAAAGGCAATGCTCCGGGACATCCACACTAATCCATTCTTCCCGATATTCTAAATAAGGATTTGCAATGATCTTTTCAAAGAATACTGGATCCTGATATTTCGAGGTCGGGTCTTCAAAATAGCAAGAAAACCGAGAACCATCGCGCATGTGATTTTGAAGGCATCTTTCTAGAAATTCAAAAAAACGATCTCCCCGTCTTTCAAATGCATAAGGGTTTTCAGCTCGTTTTTTCTCTATTGGATACCCTCTCTCTTCCAAGGCATTCCATAGTACCTGGCGTTGCCTTGCATCAATTTGCTGCCGATGTTCCAACTCTGCAATAAAAGCGCCCAGATGTTTTCCGTTGACGTTTTGTTGAGAAAGCTGCCCTTGCAAAAACTCCATAAGATCTGCATCTGTATATTGGACCGAATGAAGAAAAGGGACCAGTTCTAGCACTTCTGCCATTAATTTCTGTCCATTGGCCAGCAAAGAAGAAGAGGCTTTTGCCTGCTCTTTTAATTTCTGCATTTCTGATTCTGACTCTAAAGGGTAATCATCGAAAAAAATACAGTCATAATGTCCCAAATTAGAAAGGGCATTTTGCCAGGTGTCATGGACAATCCGAACGTTGGGATAACGCAAGGCCCATTCTCTTGCCTTTTCAACCACAGCAGGATGGTATTCAATAATCGTATGGCTTTTTGGATGATAGGATTGAATATGCGTTGCCGAATAGCCGCACCCAAAACCAATTTCTAATACATCTCCTTGCGGTGCAAGCGCATCAATACAAGCATGCATATACGGTTTTTCCCATTCCATCATCACCTGGAATTTACCGTCTTTTAATAAAATTTCTCCGCCTAAAGAGTCTTTCATAAACTCCATGCGGCATACAGTGTTCTTATGCATAAGACCCTCTAATCCATCCACTCTACTTTTCCTGTCTCTAGACAATAGTAACCTCCCACCACACGCACTTTCTTCTCCTCCACCCATTTTTGAATGACCGAAGACTTGCGCAGCGCTTGCGTTACAAAAAGGACATTTTCTTTAACACACCGATCAAGAGATGTTACCTTATTCTGAGCACATTGAGCTATTGCAGGCCGAATATGCTCTGCAATGGCTTCGATATCTTGTGTTTTTCCTTGCATGACAGCATCTACAGCTCCGCAATGCTGGTGGCCTAACACTACAATAAGAGATGCATTTAAATACTCAACAGCATATTCGATGCTATCGATTTCAATAGGCCCTGCAACATTGCCGGCTACCCTGACAACAAACAAGTCTCCTACTCCCTGATCAAAAACAATCTCCGGAGCTACTCTTGAATCAGAGCATCCGAGAACCACAGCGAAGGGATTTTGTTTTGCTACAATAGCAGAGCGACGCTCTGAAGTTCTATCGGGGTGCTCTAGCAGGTCTTCCACATAGCGTTGATTGCCTTTCTGAAGCCTTTCCAAAGCAGCATCTGGCTCCATAGATACGAGATTAACAGCAAGCAGAGCAAACCACCATCCACGCATAGAGACTCCCTTTTCTCTCAACATACCAAGGCCGCTCAAATCGGGATAGCGATTTTTTTTTGCCAGTTTTCTCTCGACGTCCTAAACAGACGTTCTGCTTGTTTTAGGAAGAGCTGTAACTCCGGAGGCTCTGCAAGGATATAGAACCGCTTCTAAAAACCTATACAAATCTCATCATTGAGTCTTCGTACAGCTTACGTT